>DASTGO010000279.1:0-7037 GCA_035719045.1 Kineosporiaceae bacterium
TCGCGCCCGGGCCGCCGCGAAGGAGCAGCGCCGCCGTCGGCAGGCCGAGACCGCCCGCGCCGTGTACGCCGGGGCGGAATACACCCTGCGGCTGCTGGAGGGGTCGCTGACCCGGGCCGAGCAGCTGCGCGCCGCGGCCGACGTGGAACGCCGGGAGCGGGAACGTGAGCTGGCCGTGGTCCGCGACCTGGTGCAGGCGCTGGCCGAGGAACAGGGCAAGCTCACCGACTCGGTGCACCGGGACGAGGTGGCCCGGGCCGAGCAGCGGATGCGGATCGACGCCCTGCGTCAGCGCAGCATGGACGATCTCGGCCTCGACCCGGACGTCCTGGCCGAGGAGTACGGCCCGCACCAGCTGGTACCGCCCAGCCCGCCCGCGCCGGGGGAGCCGGAGCCCAAGCAGCCCCCGCAGCCGAAACCGTTCGTCCGGGCCGAGCAGGAGAAGCGGCTCAAGGCGGCCGAGCGGGCACTGACCCTGCTCGGCACGGTGAACCCGCTGGCCCTGGAGGAGTTCGCGGCCCTGGAGGAGCGGCACAAGTTCCTCGTCGAACAGCTGGACGACCTGAAGACCAGCCGCCGGGACCTCCTGGAGATCGTCAAGGAGGTCGACGAGCGGGTCGAGCAGGTGTTCACCGAGGCCTTCCACGACACCGCCCGGGAGTTCGAGGGGGTGTTCTCCCGGCTGTTCCCCGGCGGCGAGGGCCGGCTCATCCTCACCGACCCGTCGGACATGCTCACCACCGGCCTGGACGTCGAGGCGCGCCCGCCCGGCAAGAAGGTCAAGCGGCTGTCGCTGCTGTCCGGCGGCGAGCGGTCGCTGACGGCGGTGGCCCTGCTGGTGGCCATCTTCAAGGCGCGGCCGAGCCCGTTCTACGTGATGGACGAGGTCGAGGCCGCCCTGGACGACACCAACCTCGGCCGGTTGATCAGGATCTTCGAGGAGCTGCGGGAGTCCAGCCAGCTCATCGTGATCACGCACCAGAAGCGCACGATGGAGGTCGCCGACGCCCTGTACGGCGTCACGATGCGTGGTGACGGCGTCACGACCGTGGTCAGCCAGCGGCTGCGCGAGGAACAGCCGGCCTGAGCGCGCGGCGCAGCTCCGCAACGTGCTCCCCGTCACCTGCCGGTCGCTCCACCGGATCGTGCCGGGCTGCGCCGGCCGGATCGGTGAGGGGTGGGTTGGCCCGCCCGAACCGACTTTGGGAGGGTGTTCACCGTGACGCCTGTCCTCATCGGCCTGCTGGCCGCCATCGTCCTGGCGCTGGTCGTCGTGGGTGTGGTCGCGTATCCGCACCTGCGTGCGGGTGCGCCCCTGCTCAGCCCTGAGGGCGAACGACTGGCCCGGGAGGCCCGGCAGCGGGCTCAGGGCCTGGTGGGCGGCGCCGCCGAGGCGATCGTCAACCGGGACCGTTCCGGGAATGACGGCACCGCCCGGCCCGCTCCGGTGATGCCGCCGGTGGCCGACACCCGGGTGGTCTGGGCATCCCCGCCGCCGGTCGCCAAGCGCCCCGAGACGGGTGGGCCCGGCCCGGCGAAGGGCGCGCAGGGCGCGGACCTCCCGCCGGCGCACTAGTCCCTCCACCACCTGTCGGAGCCGGTCCCGGCCGGATCCGCACCGTCCGCTCCCCGCCCCTCCCGGTCCGTCCGGGTGACCGACGCGCCCGGAAGGGTGGCCCGGGCGGGCCCGCTCCCTGACCAGCCGGAAGAATCGGGCCGTGAACTCCGCGCAGTTGTGGTTCCTCGTCCTCGCCGCCGTCGCCGTGATCGTCATCGTCCTGGGTGGGACGGTGCTGCTGCGTTCCGGTCGCCGCACCCGTGAGTTGCCCGGGCAGCGGCCGCCCGTCACCGGCGCCGGTCCGGCCGGGACCGCCGAGCAGGGGCAGGAGCCGGCCGGTACCGCCACCGCCGTGGCCCCGCCGCCCGCGGCGCCGGAGGCGGCCGTCCCACCGGTCGAGCTGCCCGAGGTCGAGCTGCCCGGGCCGGCACTGGTCGAGCGCCCGGCTCCGGTCGCCGGACGGCTGGTCCGGCTGCGCGCCCGGCTGGCCCGGTCGAACTCGGCCCTCGGCCAGGGCCTGCTCGCCCTGCTCTCCCGCGACAGCCTGGATGCCACCACCTGGGACGAGGTGGAGGAGACGCTGCTGCTCGCCGACGTGGGCGCCGGCCCGACCGGGGAGCTGGTCGACCGGCTGCGGCAGCGGGTCGCCGTCCTGGGCACCCGGGACCCTGCCGAGCTGCGGGCGCTGCTGCGCGAGGAGTTGCTCACCCTCGTCGACCCCGCCATGGACCGGACCCTCGCCGTCCAGCGGCAGGGGGAGCGCCCGGCCGTGGTGCTGGTGGTCGGGGTGAACGGCACCGGCAAGACCACCACGGTCGGCAAGCTGGCCCGGGTCCTGGTGGCCGAGGACAAGGACGTCGTGCTCGGCGCCGCCGACACCTTCCGGGCCGCCGCCGCCGACCAGTTGCAGACCTGGGGCGAGCGGGTCGGGGTGCCCACCGTGCGCAGCGAGCGCGAGGGGGCCGACCCCGCGGCGGTGGCCTTCGACGCGGTCCGGACCGGGATCGAGGCCGAGGCCGACGTCGTGCTCATCGACACCGCCGGCCGGCTGCAGAACAAGGTCGGCCTGATGGACGAGCTCGGCAAGGTCAAGCGGGTCGTCGAGCGGCACGGACCGGTCGACGAGGTGCTGCTCGTCCTGGACGCCACCACCGGGCAGAACGGGATGACCCAGGCCCGGGTGTTCTCCGACGTGGTCGACGTCACCGGGATCGTCCTGACCAAGCTGGACGGCACCGCCAAGGGAGGCATCGTGGTCGCCGTCCAGCGGGAACTGGGCGTCCCGGTGAAGCTGGTCGGGCTCGGTGAGGGCCCTGACGATCTGGCCCCGTTCGATGCCGAGGCCTTCGTCGACGCGCTGCTGACCTGACGGCGGGCCGCCTGACCGGTCTGTCCGGGTGGCGGTGGATATGCCCCCGGTGGTCAGGGGGCGGGTGTCCGGGTGGGGGTGTGCCCGCGCCTGGGCGGTGCCGCTCTCCAGGGTGGATTACCTAGCGTGACCATCATGACGCTTCGTGTAATGTCGTCACCTGTGCGCCGATCTGCCACCGCGACGTCACACAGGTTTCACAGTCGCGGCCTGCGCGTCACACGTCCGTAACCTCGGGCGCCCGCGACCGAAACAGCCTCCCGCGACCGTTCATGACGAACGGCGGCCCCATCGGTGCGGCGCCGGATCGACGACAAGCCCTCCACCGGTGGCCGGCCAGGACCGCCCACCCAATCACCGAAGGGGTGCGGATGGACAGCGGAGATACCGCTTGGGTGCTCACGAGCGCGGCGCTCGTACTGCTCATGACTCCCGGTCTCGCGTTCTTCTACGGCGGCATGGTGCGCGCCAAGAGCGTGCTCAACATGCTGATGATGTCCTTCGTCACGATCGGCATCGTCAGCGTCCTGTGGACGCTGTTCGGCTTCTCGGTGGCGTTCAGCGTCAAGGGCAACGGCCTCCTCGGCGGCTTCGACCTGGTCGGCATGGGCGAGGCGCTCAAGCAGATGACCACGGTCAACGGGTCCGAGTACAAGATCCCGATGCTGGCCTTCTCGATGTTCCAGCTGATGTTCGCCGTGATCACCCCGGCCCTGGTGTCCGGCGCCATCGCGGACCGGGCCAAGTTCGTCGGCTGGTCGGCGTTCGTCGTGCTGTGGACCTCGCTGGTCTACTTCCCGGTCGCGCACTGGGTGTTCAGCTTCGGTGCGGCCGACGGCAGCGGTGCGGGCTGGCTGGCCAAGATGGGCGTCGAGGACTTCGCCGGCGGGACCGCCGTCCACATCAACGCCGGTGCGGCGGGCCTGGCCCTGGCGCTGGTCCTGGGCAAGCGCAACGGCTGGCCCAAGGCCCAGTTCAAGCCGCACAGCGTGCCGCTGGTGCTGCTCGGCGCCGGGCTGCTGTGGTTCGGCTGGTTCGGCTTCAACGCCGGTTCGGCCCTCGGGGCCAACGGGCTGGCGGCCCTGGCGTTCACCAACACGATGGTGGCCACCGCGGCCGCGCTGCTCGGCTGGGTCATCGTCGAGAAGATCCGCGACGGGCACCCCACCGGCCTCGGTGCGGCCTCCGGTGCGGTCGCCGGCCTGGTCGCGATCACCCCGGCCTGTGCGTTCATCGTCCCGTGGGCGGCGGTCGTGCTCGGCCTGCTCGCCGGTGCGGTCTGTGCCCTGGCGGTGAGCCTGAAGTACAGGCTCGGCTTCGACGACTCCCTCGACGTGGTCGGCGTGCACCTGGTCGGCGGGATCGTCGGCTGCCTGTTCATCGGTTTCTTCGGCACCACCAAGGTCAAGACGGCCGGTGGCGGCGGCATCGACGGCCTGCTCTACGGTGGCGGGTTCACCCTGCTGAAGTACCAGGCGATCGGTGCGCTGTCGGTGCTGGTGTACTCGTTCGTGATGGCGGCGATCCTCGGCTTCGTCATCGACAAGACCATCGGCTTCCGCCTCGACCGTGAGGACGAGGAGACCGGGATCGACCTCGTCGAGCACGCCGAGACCGGCTACGACCTGGCCCCGGCCGGGGGCAGCGGGGTCCGGACCGGGGTGCTGGCGGCGGCGACCGCTGCGGCCAAGGACAACGCGGAGGTGTCGGCATGAAGCTGATCACTGCGGTGATCAAGCCCCACAAGCTGGACGAGGTGAAGGCGGCACTGGAGTCGTTCGGGGTCCAGGGCCTGACCGTCAGCGAGGCCAGCGGCTACGGTCGGCAGAAGGGCCACACCGAGGTCTACCGGGGGGCGGAGTACACCGTCGACCTGGTGCCCAAGGTCCGGGTGGAGGTCCTCGTGGACGATGCGGACGCCGCCGATGTGGCCGATGTCGTGGTCAAGGCCGCCCAGACCGGCCGGATCGGTGACGGCAAGGTCTGGGTCGTCCCGGTGGACGACGTGGTCCGGGTCCGCACCGGCGAGCACGGGGTCGACGCGCTGTGACGTCCGGGGACGGGCCCACCCTGCGCAGGGTGGGCCCGTCCTCGCCTTTGCGCCGGCAGCCGTCGTGTCTGCGCCAGCCGCCATCGTGTCGTCGTCAGCCATCGGGTACCGGGCAAGGGGGAAGCAGGACGTGACCGAACTGGAGCAGACCTCGCCGGCAGCCGCCGCCTCACGTGATCTCAAGCGGGAACGGCTGGCCCTGGCCGTCCGCTCGTCCGCGCCGGGTCCACAGCGGCGCCGGGCACTGACCGCGATGGTCGAGCGGACCCTGACCCTGGCCTGGGCGGAGGCGGTCGCGGCGACCCTCCCCAGACAGGCCCCCGCCCCTGACCGCCCCGGGTCCGGCCGCCCCGCCCCCGACCGCCCCGGGTCCGGCCGCCCCGGACCCGCCGGTCTCTGGGATGCCGGGAGCGCCGCGGCGCAGCTCCCGGCGGCCGGGGAGCTGTCCGCCCTGCTCGGCGGGGGCGCGACCGGGGGGCTGGACGGCCTGGCCACGGCGCCGACCGCGCCGGACGACGTCCCGGGACCGCTGCCGGCGGTGCAGGTCGGCCCGGAGGGGATCGCCCTCGCCGTGGTCGGCAGCGTGGCCCGCGGCGACACCGGACCGGCCAGCGACCTCGACCTGGTCCTGCTGCACGACGGCCGGTCGGTAGGTGCCGCCGAGGTCAGCGCACTGGCCGAACGGCTGTGGTACCCGCTGTGGGACGCCGGGCTGCGCCTGGACCACTCGGTGCGCACCCCGAACCAGTGCCGGGAGGTGGCCGCCGGGGACCTGTCCGCCGCGATCGGCCTGCTCGACCTGCGCCCGCTGGCCGGGGACGCCTCCCTGGTGGTGCGGACCCGGGCCACCCTGCTCGGCGACTGGCGGGGCGGGATCCGGCGTCGGCTGCCGCAGTTGCTGGACTCCCTGGCCGAGCGGGCCGAACGGTACGGGGAGATCGCCCACCTGCTGGAACCCGATCTCAAGGAGGCCCGCGGCGGCCTGCGCGACGTCACCGTGCTGCGGGCCCTGGTGGCCAGCTGGGTGACCGACCGCCCGCACGGGGTCGTGGACCAGCCGCACGCCCGGCTGCTCGACGTCCGGGACGCCCTGCAGGCGGTCACCGGCCGCCACGTGGACCGGCTGCTGCTCGCCGAGCAGGACGCCGTCGCCGTCACCTGCGGGCTGACCGACGCCGACGAACTGCTCGCCGAGGTCGCCCAGGCCGGCCGGACCATCGCGCATGCCGTCGACACCACCGCCCGGCGGGCCCGGCAGGCCGTCCCCGTGCGGCGGCTGCGCCCCGGACCGCGCCGGCCCCGGCTGCGTCCGCTCGGGCACGGCCTGGTCGAGCACGACGGCGAGGTCGTCCTCGGGGCCGGGGTCGACCCCGCCGGTGATCCCGTGCTGCCGCTGCGGGCCGCCGCCACCGCGGTCCGGGCCGGGCTGCCGCTGTCCCCGGTCACCGTGGAGCACCTGGCCCGGGACTGCCCGCCGGTGCCGGTGCCGTGGCCGGTCGCCGCCCGGGATGCCCTGGTCGAGATGCTCGCCGGGGGGCCCGGGCTGGTCGGGGTGTGGGAGTCCCTCGACCTGGCCGGGCTGACCGTGCAGTGGCTGCCGGAGTGGGCGGGGGTGCGCAACCGGCCGCAGCGCAACGCCGTCCACCGGCACACCGTCGACCGGCACAGCATCGAGGCCGTGGTCACCGTGGCGCAGTTGCTGCGTGAGGTGTCCCGCCCGGACCTGCTGATCCTGGCCACCCTGCTGCACGACCTCGGCAAGCTGCCGGGGGCGCTGGACCACTCCTCGGTGGGTGGCCCGCTGGCGTTCCGGACGGCGGAGCGGCTCGGGCTGAGCGCCGAGGACGCCGGGCTGGTGCAGCGGCTGGTCCGCGAGCACCTGACCCTGGTCGAGCTGGCCACCCGCCGCGACCCGGACGATCCCCGCACCGTCGAGGCCCTGGTCGCAGCGGTGGACGGCCGGGCCGACGTGCTGGACATGCTGCGCGCCCTCACCGAGGCCGACGCCGTGGCCGCGGGGCCGGCCGCCTGGTCCGCCTGGCGCGCCCGGCTGGTCGACG
>DASTGO010000280.1:0-2892 GCA_035719045.1 Kineosporiaceae bacterium
CCAACGGCGCACCTGCGGCTGCTGTCCCGGGGCGGGGAGGGTGGCGGTCACCGCGTCGTCGGCCACCTCGGCCAGCAGGGTGCCGTCGGCATCGAGCAGCCGGGTCACCCGGCGACGGGTCCGCAGCCGGACCACCGGCGCCAGCGCCGCCCCGCGCAGGTGGACCTCGACCACGGCGCGCAGCGGCTTCGGCACCGCTCCGGCCGAGCGGCCGAGCGGGTGATGGAGCTCGTCCCGCTCGCCGTCACTGCGCGGCAGCTTGAGATGCCAGCCCGCATCCGTCCCCCCGGTCCGCCGGCGCAGCGTGGTCCGGGACCGCAGCAGGCGCAGGTCCGCGGTGTCGAGGTAGGTGGCGTCCAGGGCGTGCTCCTGCGGCCCGTCGACCACGGCGACCCCGGGCAGCCCGTCCAGCGACGGCAGCGCGAAACCCTCCCCGACGTCGAACTTCCGCTCGATCTCGGTGCTGACCTTCGCCCTGCCGCTGCTCATATCCGGATTATCGGCCGACGTCCCCGAGGCCCGTAGTTCGGGGGACCGCCTCCGCCGTCTCGGATGCCGGACGGCCGATGCCCGCCCCTGAACCGCCCTTGAACCGGCGGCCGCCTGCCCGTATCGTTCCGGGCAGGTCACGAGTGCCAGCGTCAAGCCCCGGCTCGCTGGTCGGCAACCCTCCTCCGCGGTGGGGTGCTCCGGGTGAGGACCTGGCCGCCGGCCGACCGGCCGCGGCAAGCGCGGACCCTCAGGGTCCCTCCCTGACCGGAGGACTGTCATGCCTGCACGCCCGTCCACCCTCCTCGCCCGCCCGGCCACCGGCGCCGGGGCCTGTACCGGGCCGGCCGCCCGCCCCCTGCTGCCGGTGACCGGGGCGGACCTGCAGGTCCCTCTGGTGGACGGCGGGACGGTCCGTTACGCCAACCTCGACTACGCCGCCAGCGCCCCGGCCCTGCAGGCGGTCGCCGGCCATGTGTCCCAGGTCCTGCCGCACTACGCGAGCGTGCACCGCGGCGCCGGCTACGCCTCCCAGGTGTCCACCGCGCTGTACGAGTCGACCCGGGCCACCGTCGCGGCCTTCGTCGGCGCCCGCCCCGGCGACGTCGTGGTCATCACCCGCAACACCACCGATGCGCTGAACCTGCTGGCCTCCTGCATCCCCTCGGACGGACCCGGCGGCGGCGAGGTGGTGCACCTCGACGTGGAGCACCACGCCAACCTCCTGCCGTGGGCCGGCCGGCCGCACCGGGTCGTGCCCGGCGCACCGACCCTGGCCCAGACCCTGCAGCACCTGGACGACGCCCTCCGGCAGCGTCCGGCCACCCTGGTCGCGGTGACTGCGGCGAGCAATGTGACGGGCGAGGTGCTGCCGGTCGCGGAGGTGGTCCGGATCGCCCACGCCCACGGCGCCCGGGTGGTCGTCGACGGCGCGCAGTACGTCCCGCACCGCCGGATCGACCTGGCCGATTGCGGGGCGGACTACCTGGCCTTCTCCGGGCACAAGCTGTACGCCCCGTTCGGCGCGGGCGTCCTGGTCGGGCGGGTGGACTGGCTGGATGCGGCCCCGGCGTACCTGGCCGGCGGCGGGGCGGTCCGCGAGGTCGGGCTGGACCGCACGGTCTGGGCGCCGTCCCCGCAGCGGCATGAGGGCGGCACCCCGAACGTGCTCGGCG
Organism: Kineosporiaceae bacterium; assembly: GCA_035719045.1. GTDB lineage: Bacteria > Actinomycetota > Actinomycetes > Actinomycetales > Kineosporiaceae > DASTGO01. The sequence goes on from DASTGO010000280.1 coordinate 1,665, forward strand.
CCGCGGCGCTGGCCCAGGCCTGCCGGTCGCTGGCGGCACTGCCGGACGGTGCCCTGGAGCGGCATGAGTCCGCCCTGGTCGAGCGGCTGGTCGACGGACTGTCGGCGCTGCCGGGCGTCGACGTGCTGCGGATCTGGCCGGACAGCACCGACCGGGTCGGGGTGGTCGGGTTCACCGTCGCAGGGCGCGACCCCGGCCGGGTGGCGGCCTACCTGTCGGCCGAGCACGGGATCGGGGTCCGGGACGGCAAGTTCTGCGCCCACCCCCTGCTGGCCCGGCTCGGGCATCCGGCGGGCGCGCTGCGGGCCAGTGTCGGGGCGGGTTCCACGGCCGACGACGTGGACCGCCTGGTCACCGCGCTGGACCAGCTGCTTCAGGACGGGGAGGGCTGGACGTACGACCTCGACGGCGGCCGCTGGCAGCCCTGCCCGGACCCGCGCCCGACGGTCGGCTGGCTGGACCCGGTCACCGACCTCACCGCCGGTGCCTCCCCCTGCGAGAGCTGACCGGACCACCCCGCCGACCCGGCTCGCCGCGCGCCGACCGGGCCGCCGTCTCGATCCACGCGATGTGACCTGCGTCACACCCAAAGGGGCGAACGGTCGGCGGCCCGGCGAGCGACTTCTGGATGGTTCCCGGATCCCAAGGCCGACCCGGGCGCCGCCGACGCCCCCGCGTCGGATGGGACCGCGGCGAACGGGGATCGTGATGACCTCTCCCGACCGGCTGTACCGGACCTCCCCGGACCGGCTCTACCCCACCAGCCCCACCGGCCTGCCCGGCGTGGGACTGTTCGCAGCCCGGGTGGAGCCGACGGACACCGGCTCCCAGCCCCTCCCCGGGGTCCTGCTGGGCCACGAAGCCTTCGCCGGCACGTCGACCTCCCTCGTCGAACTGCTCACCCCACCCGACGGCCTGCCCTCTCTCCCCGCGGGGCGACGCCGGCGGCGGACCAGGGTCGGGTTCAGCCTGATGGCGGCGCTGACCCTGGTCGCGATGGGCGTCATCACCGAGACCAGCCCGCTGATCACCCTGCCGTGGCTGCCGCACAGTTCCGCGACGGCCGGCACCGGGTCATGGCCGTCACCTCTCACAGGCTCCGTCGCCCGGGCGTCGGGCCTCGGCTGGGCGTCGACCGGCGCCTCGGGCACCGGCAGCGCGGACCCCGCCGCCACCGACCCCGATCCGTCGGAGACCTCCGTACCCGAGCCGGAGGCATCCGACGGGA
>DASTGO010000281.1:0-29880 GCA_035719045.1 Kineosporiaceae bacterium
CTGCGAGGCGGAAAGACTGGGCCCGCCTGCGGCCGGAACCGGTCGTCCTGGCGGTCGGGAGGCGGCAGTTGCGGGGGTCGGGATGATGTCCGGTTCGGCACCGGTGGTGCGCAGGCCCGGTGCGGCGGACGGCGAGCGCCGACTGCTGTTCTGGACGGCGCTGAGCACGGCGGCCATGGCGGTGGCGGCCCTGGCCCTCGGGATCACCACCCTGCCGCACTCCGGGCCGAACTGCCGCAGCGCCTGCGTCGGGTACCCGTATACCGGTGGAGTCGCGTTCGTGCCGCGCGACTTCTGGTGGATGTACCCCGGGTCGCTGGTGGTGCTGCAGGCGGTCGCACTGCTGATGATCCTGCCCCGCCGTGACGGCGCAGCTGCCGCATTGGCCGCCCGGATGTCGGTCGCACTGGCGGCGATCGCCGCCGGGGTCCTGGTCACTGACTACGGCATCCAGTTGACGGTCGTCCAGCCGGTCCTGCTCAAGGGCGAGACCGACGGGATCGGGCTGCTGTCGCAGTACAACCCGCACGGGGTGTTCATCGCCCTGGAGGACGTCGGGTACCTGCTGCTCGGGCTCGCCTTCGCGGCCGTGGGCGTGGCGGCCGCCGCCCGGTCACGCCTGGAGCGGGTGGTCCGAGGCATGTTCGGCGCGGGCGGGGGGTTGACCGTGGTCGCGCTGGTCGGGTACGCCGTCGGCTACCGGGCCGACCTGGAGTACCGCTTCGAGGTGGCGGGCATCGCCGTCGACTGGCTGGTCCTGCTCGTCACCGGCGTCCTGCTCGCCGTGGCATACCGCAGCCGCCGCTGGTGACCGTCGCGCCGGACATGGCGTCGATCATGGCGGCCATCCGCGGCCTCCCCCGGTCCTGCGCGCCGGCCGTGGCACGGTCCGCAGTACCGCAGGCGGACCTCGCACCCGGGAGCGGCATCCGGCCGCGCGGCGATGCAGGGAACTGCGGCCCGCCCCGGCGGCCCGTGACGTCCGGGTCGGCGGGGCGAGCCGCAGGCAGGCCCGCCGGTGGGGGATGGGGCTGTGCCCGGTCAGCCGACCGTGCAGGTGCTGCCCTGGACCGAGATCTGGCTGACCCTGGCCTGGGAGGAATCGGAGATGTTGCCCTGGAAGCCGACCTTGATGCTGGTGCCGGGTGCCACCGTGGCGTTCCAGGCGGCGCTGGACATCGAGATCGTGCCCGAACCGGAGCCTTGCATGGTGGAGTTCCAACTGCTCTGCACCGTCACCCCGGCCGGCGTCTGGATCGCTCCCGACCAGTTCTGCCACGTGCTCGACGAGGTGTTGGTCAGCACCATGTTGAGGACGAACCCGCTGTTCCAGATCGAGGCGAAGCTGTACGTCACGGAGCAGCCCGTGGCGGCCACCGGCGGTTTCGGCGAGCGGCTCGGCGTGGGGGTCGCGGTCGCGGAGAACGGTGCGCTGCTGGAGATCTGGGGGAGCGGCGGCGGGGAGGCCGACCTCGGGGAGGCGGACGTGGGGGAGACCGCCGCCGGGACCGCCGTGGGGGAGGCCGCCGTCGTCAGCGGGGTCACCGGGACCAGGGTCGCCGTGCCACTGGTCACGACCGGTGCGGCCGCGCCGTTCTGCGGGTCCCCGGCCTCGCCGGTCAGATCCGTGGGCAGTTGGGCCCCGGCCACGGTGGCGGAGGTGGCCCCCGGGTCCCCGCCGGCCGGCCCCTGGAGCACCCGCGCGCCCACGATCGCGGCGGTGAGCCCGAGCAGGCTGACCAGGGCCGCCCCCCAGGGGACGTCCCGGCGCTGCTGTGGCTCGTTCCAGCCGTCCGCCAGGTTCGGCAGCTTCTCGAGATCCCGGAACTTGTTGTGGTCCCGAGCCCGCGCCCGTTGCAGGCCCATGGCACTCCTTCCGTCTGATGACCCCGCCCGACGGGAACACCAAGGCTGGACACTGACATGACGGGGTGTGATCGATCAACAGGCGTGACCGATTTGTGGCATGGTTTCACTCGCTCTGCGTGGTGGCCGCGTCCGGCATGCCGGAAACACCCCGATTGGGGTCCCGGTAGAGGTCCCGGGTCCGGCCACACCCCGTCACCGGCAACTCCCGGGACTTGAGGGCAACCTTTGGCCTGCCAGGGGAGACAGGAGAGGGAGAACGAACAGATCAGCGACGGGAGTGACCCGGATGAAGCGCGCAAGCGTGGTCGTAACCGCGGGACTGCTGGCGGTGTCCGCCCCGCTGGCGGCCTGGGCGGCGGGCTCCCCCTCGGGGACGCCGGCCTGCCGGGTCGTCTACAACGTGGCGCAGCAGTGGCCCGGCGGCTTCCTCGGCCAGGTGCGGATCACCAACGGTGGTGCGGCGATCAAGGACTGGAACCTGGCGTTCACGTTCCCGTCCGGCACCCAGAAGGTGGTCATCGGCTGGAACGGCGGCTTCACGCAGTCCGGCAAGGCCGTGACCGTGAAGAACGCCTTCTGGAACGGCTCGCTCACCACCGAGGGATCGGTGGACATGGGCTTCGTCGGGGCCTGGTCGGGGAGCAACCAGCAGCCGGCCTCGTTCACCCTGAACGGCGTGACGTGCAACGAGACCACGCCCGCACCGGCGGCCGCCCCGAGCACCTCCACCCCGACCACGCCGGCGCCGACCACCACGACGCCGACCACCACGGCGCCGGCGCCCGACCCGAGCACCTCCACCCCGACCACGCCGACGACCTCGACCACGACCCCGGCGCCCGCCACCGCGGTCAAGGCCCAGTCGGCTGCCGGGTCGGCACCGTCCCTGAAGGTGTCCGGGAACGAGTTGGTGACCGCCTCCGGGCAGCCCTACCGGCTGCTGGGGGTGAACCGGTCCGGCGGGGAGTTCGCCTGCATCCAGGGCAATGGCTTCTGGGACGGCCCGATGGATGCGGCCTCGGTGGACGTGATGCGCAGCTGGAAGATCCGGACGGTCCGGGTTCCGCTGAACGAGGAGTGCTGGCTGGGCACGGCCGACGTCAAGTCGCAGTACGGTGGCACCGCCTACCAGAACGCGGTGAAGACGTACGTGAACCTGTTGGTCAGCAAGGGGATCACCCCGATCGTCGAGATGCACTGGAACTACGGCAAGTACACCGGGAACTCGGCGGGCTGCTCCGACGTGAAGGCCACCTGCCAGAAGCCGATGCCGGACGCCCAGTACGCCCCGCAGTTCTGGATGGGCGTGGCGGAGGCCTTCAAGGGCAACGACGCGGTCGTCCTGGACCTGTTCAACGAGCCCTATCCCGAGCGGGCGACCGGTGACGTGACGTCCGGCTGGAAGTGCTTCCGTGACGGCGGTGTCTGCGCCGGGATCCCTTATCAGGTGGCGGGTTTCCAGCTGCTGGTGGACGCGGTCCGCAAGACCGGGGCGACCAACGTGATCCTGGTCGGCGGCCTGGCCTACTCCAACGACCTGGGCGAGTGGCTGACCTACCGGCCGAAGGACCCGTTGAACAACCTGGCGGCCTTCGCCCACATCTACAACTTCAACACCTGCAGCACCAGCACGTGCTGGGACAGCACCTTCGGCAAGGTGGCCGAGCAGGTTCCGCTGACGATCAGCGAGATCGGTGAGAACACCTGCGGCCACAGCTTCGTGGACAAGCTGTACAACTGGGCCGATACCAAGGGCATCGGGTACCTGGGCTGGGCCTGGAACACCTGGGACTGCAGCAGCGGTCCGTCGCTGATCAGCAACTACGACGGTACGGCGACTGTGTTCGGACAGGGGCTCAAGGCGGCTCTGGCCAAGGCGTCGAACTGACCGCCGGGCGGCGGCCGGACTCCGGTCGCCGCCCCTTCGGACCGGACGGGCAGGCGCGCCCGACGCCTGCCCGTCCACCTTTTTGCGCTTCTCGGCGGCCGGATCGTCCCGCCGCGCACTGACACCCGTCCGGCTCAGCAGGTGAGCAGGCCGGTGCCCTCCTTGACCTGCAGGACGGCGAGCGCGGCCGCGTCCACCGCGGCCCGGAACTGCGGATCCGACCGCATCGCCTCGAGTACGCCGCCGACGATCGTCTCCGTCACGGCGGGCGGTTTCGCCACCACGACGACCTGACCGCCCGCGGCCAGGAAGCCGACCCCGCGCTGGGCCGGGGGGACGTCCGCGACCTGGGCGGCGTTGCCGAGATCGTCGGACACGATCAGTCCCTGGAAGTGGAATCGGTTGCGCAGCAAGCCCATCACGGCAGGGGAGAACACCGCGAGGTGTTCGGCGTCGATCCGGGGGTACATCGCCGAGGACACCATGACGAACCGGGTCCCGGCCGAGGTGGCGTCCTCGAAGGGGCTCAGCCAGGGGTCGTCCGCCGTGGTCGTGCTGTCGACCACCCCGGCCGAGGTGTCCGGGTTGCCGATGACGCGGCCCAGCCCGGGGAAGTGCTTGGCGGTGGCGGACACCCCGGCCGACTGGTAGCCCGCGACGACCGCGGCCACATGCCGGCCGGCCGGCTGCGGGTCGGACCCGAACTGGCGCTGGTACCGGCCGATCGGCTGGTTGCCGGTGCCGAGCGAGGTCGCGACGACGTCGGCCACCGGTGCGAAGGCGAGATTGACCCCCGCCGCATGCAGTTGTGCCGCCCAGTCGGCGGCCGCCTCCTGCAGCTTGGCGGGGGACCAGCCGCCCTGGACCAGCGCCGAGGGGATCGGGGAGAACCCGGGACCGCGCAGCGGCTGGATCTGGCCGCCCTCCTGGTCGGCGGCGACGAAGGGCCGGATCCCGGCCGACTGCCCGGCGAGCTGCCGGCTGACCCGGTCGGTGAGTTCCCGGAGCTGGTTCAGCGGCGCGGTGCTGCCCCCGAGCAGGAGGTAGCCTCCGGCGGACACCCGGGTGGCGGCGGCGATCCCGGCCTGGCTGGCGGCCTCGCTGGTGGTGGGGACACCGACGATGAACAGCTGCCCGGCCCGCTGCTGATCCGACAGGGTCGCCAGGACGCGCCGGGCGCAGGTCGCGGAACTGGTCATGGTGGCCGCTCCCGGGGTCGTCGTGGCCGCAGGGTCCGGCGTGCCGCTCGTCCCCAGGGCCGCACCGCCGGAACCGTCCGTGGACGAGGCCCCGTCCGTGACGCCCGCGGAGCAGGCGGTGGTGGCGAGCAGGGCCAGCAGCGGCGCCAGCAGGACGGGTCGCAGCCGGGTGCGCAGTCGCCGGACGGTCGCGGTCACGCCACCTCCCGTCGCCTCGGCCGCCCTGCCGTCCCGGTGGCCGGCTGACGCCCCGACGAGCATGCCAGACGTGCCCGTGAGCGCAGGGTGAGGTTCGGGCCCGCCGGGAGGTGGCCGGACCGGATGCCCGGTCCTGTCTGGAAGTCTGTCCGATCGTGTGGGGTCAGTGTGTGTCTGCCGGTGATTTCTGGCCGTATCCCTCGCATGATCCCTCGCATGCGCCGCCGTTCGGGCGTAGAACGGAAGCGAACGGAGGCCCGATCGATTGGACAAGGTTGCCATGTTCGCTCCGGAACGTCAGCAGGCCATCCTCGACCTGGCCCGGGACGCGGGTCGGGTCGACGTGACCTCCCTGGCCGCCCGGTTCGAGGTCACCCCGGAGACCATCCGCCGGGACCTCACCGCCCTGGAACGGCAGCGGCTGCTGCGCCGCACGCACGGCGGGGCCGTCCCCGTCGAGCGGCTGGACTTCGAGCCCGGCCTGGCCGACCGGGAGAACCGGTACGTCGAGGAGAAGCGCCGGATCGCCCGCGCCGCACTCGCCGAACTGCCCGCCGAGGGCACCGTCCTGCTCGACGCCGGGACCACCACCGCCGCGCTGGCCCGGCTCATCCCGGACGACCGGGAGCTGACCGTCGTCACCAACGGGCTCAGCGTGGCGGTTGCCCTGGTGACCCGCCCGAACGTGACCGTGCACGTCCTGGGCGGGCGGGTCCGCGGCCGGACGATGGCCACGGTCGACGACTGGGCCCGGCGGGACCTGGCCGAGGTGTACGTCGACGTGGCGTTCCTCGGCACCAACGGGGTGTCGGTGGCCCGCGGGCTGACCACCCCGGACCTGGCGGAGGCCGCGGTGAAGTCTGCGATGATCGCGGCCGCCCGCCGGACGGTGGTGCTGGCCGACCACACGAAGTTCGCCACCGAGCACTTCGCCCGCTTCGGGGACCTGCCCGACGTGGACGTGCTGATCACCGACACCGGGGTGGACCCCGATCTGGTGGCGGAGGTCGGCAGCGCCGGGCCGAAGGTGGTGCAGGCATGATCGTCACGCTCACCCCCAACCCGAGCCTGGACCGGACCCTGCAGCTGGCCCAACTGGTGCGCGGCGCCGTGAACCGGGCCGGCAGCGCCCAGGTGGACCCCGGCGGCAAGGGCGTCAACGTCTCCCGGGCACTGGGAAAGCACGGGATCACTACCGTCGCGGTGCTCCCGCTGGGCGGCCCGGACGGTTCGGTGCTCGCGGACCTGTTGGCGCGCAAGGGAATCAAGGTCCGCAGGGTGCCGGTCGCGGGGAACACCCGGACCAACATCACGGTCGCCGAGCCGGACGGGACGACGACGAAGCTCAACGAGCCCGGCCCGCTGCTGTCCGCACCGGAGGTCGCCGCCCTGGCCGCCGCCGTGCTGGACGCGGCCGTCCCCGGCTGCTGGGTGGTCGGCTGCGGCAGCGTCCCGCTCGGGGTGCCCGACGACTTCTACGCGGGCCTGATCGGTCCCCTGCACGCCCGCGGTGCCAGGGTCGCGGTGGACTCCAGCGGAGCGGCCCTGCGCGCCGTCCTCGACCCCGGCCCCGGCCGGCCGCTCCCGGACCTGGTGAAGCCCAACCTGGCGGAGCTGTCCGAGGCCGCGGGCCGGCCGCTGCGGACCCTCGGTGAGGTCGTCGGGGCTGCCCGCGAACTGCTGACCCGGGGCGTCGGCACCGTGCTCGCCAGCCTCGGCGCCGACGGTGCCGTCCTGGTCACGCCCGAGGGTGCGCTGTACGGCGGCGCCCGTGCCGAATGCCTGCGCAGTACCGTCGGTGCGGGTGACGCCCTGCTGGCCGGGTACCTCTCCGAGGTCGCCGAGCACCCGGTGGCCGACCCCGGCGGCGACTCCCACCCCGCTCCGGACCCCCGGGCGCTGTCCACCGCTCTCGCCTGGGGGGCCGCCGCCGCCGGCCTGGCCGGCAGCCGGATGCCGACCCCGGCCGATGTGGCCGCGATCCGGGTGACCCTCCATGACCACCTCGACCCCGGCCGCTGCCTGGAAGGTGAACCGCGGTGACGGTCCTGATCCGCGAGGACCTGGCCCTTCTCGACAGCGACGTCCCCGGCCGCGCCGTGCTCCAGGAGCGCCTGCCCCTGCCCGGGAGGGCCGTCCACCCGGGAGAGTCGTCGGAGCGCCCGCCCTACGCGGGAGAGTCGTCGGTGTCGGGCACGTCGGGGGTCCGGACCTGCCGGGTGGCGGCGGGCTCGTCCGGACCGGGAGCGAACTCGTCGGCGGGCGGGGTCTGTTCCCGGACCACGGCGGTCCGGCCGTGCGTCGTGGTCAGGGTGATCCCGAGGACGATGGCGAGCAGGCCGACGACCACCGCGGTCCCGGATCCGGCGCCGCCCTGCAGACGCTCTCCGAGCAACCACCGGCCGACGGCGAACGCGGCCAGCGGGTCGGCCGCGGTGACGGTCGGCAGCACCAGCCGCAGCGGGGCCCGCTGGAACGCCCGCTGCACGATGAGGTTGCCCAGCACCGACGCCACCACGAAACCGGCCAGGCTGATCAGGGCGGGCAGGGCGTCCAGGTCGTCGGTCCAGTTGGCGACGCCCTTGAGGAACACCGCGTCGAGGGCGAACAGGATGCCGGCGGCCCCGCCCATGACCACGGCGGACAGCCGGACCCGATGGTGCAGCCGGGACACCGCCAGCCCCAGGCCCGCCACCACGGCGACCAGGACGCCGGTGACCAGTTGCACGGTGAGGTCCACCGGACGGCCGTCGCCGGGGCGCCCCCAGCCCAGCAGCAGCACCACGCCGGCGACCAGGACCGCGGCCCCGCCGAGTTCCCCGCTGCGCAGCCACGCCCGTTCCTGTGCAGCCTCGATCACCAGGGCAGCGATCAGGCCGGTGGCGAGCACGGCCTGGACGAGGATCACCCCGCCGCGGGCCAGGGCCACCGCATGCAGTCCGAGTGCGGCCAGGGCCAGCAGCGAGCCGAGCAGCCAGCGTGGCCGGGTGAGCAGCCGCAGCACCAATCGGACCGGGCCCCCGACCTCGAGCGGGATCACGGAGGCGGCGTCGCGTTGCAGGTTGTTGGCCACGGCGAAGACCAGGGCCGCGGCCGCGGCGTAACCGATCGCCGGCCAGTCGACAGCCCTCATCAGCCTCCCCCTCCACGTGGCGGCACGTGACCTCGCCCGGACCGCCGACCCCGCCCCCGGGTGACGATCGGGTCCCGGCGGCCGGGTGGCCACCGGGTACCTTCCCGATGCCGTGGCTGCGACACCGTGACCCGTTCACCGATCATCCTGGCAGGACGGCGGCGCCGGCGGCGGAAGATCAGCCCTCCGCGAGCGTCACCGCGGCCAGGGCGAGCGCCGCGGGGAGGGCCCGGACGAACAGGATCCGTCGCGATGAGGTGGCCGTGCCGCACAACCCCGTGACGAGGGCGGCAGCGATCCAGGACACGGAGCATCCCTTCCGGTGACGGTCGGCTGCGGCGCAGCGTACCGGCCCGCACCGACGGGCGGTCATCCGGCGGATTCGGTGACGCCCGGCGCAGGGGGCCACGACGTGACGTAGTCGTCGTGGTGCCGGTCCCGAGGTCCCGGTCCCGGGGGATGGTTGCGCAGTGCACTGTATGCACCCGCCGAGAGACGCCACCGACCGTCGTCCTCCAGCCTGTGACGGTCGGCCCAGTGCCCCGGCAAGCAGCGGCTGAGGAGGGATCCACGTGCGCGACCACCCGGACCTACGAGTCGGCGACCCGATGGTGCACGACCTGATCGCCGAGATCGACGAGGCGATCAACGACGGCGACGTCATCCGGATGGAGGAGTTGAGCCTTCGCCTGCATCTGCTCGATCCCGGGGCAGGAGCGGGCTCGGACACCTGACCCTCCGTCCGGCATCACGGCGTGGACCGCCCGTCGAGCGCGACGTTCCCGTCCCGGTTCGGGCCGGAACGGGAACGTCGCACCCGCCGGGACGTCCGTCCGGCACAGTGCGCCCCGCGGCGTCCGACGGCGGCAGCCGTCCGGGCGGCCGGAATCCGTTGGGGCTGAGCGGTTCACCTGACCGGCCAGGCTGACCGGCCCAGGCTGGTCGGATCAGGCTGGTCGGATCAGGCTGGTCGGATCATGGGGGCCATCGAGAGGCCGTCCGGGCGGCGGGCATGATGGGCCCGTGACGGTGTCCGGCGGTCTGGTGGTGCTGTCCCCGCATCTGGACGACGCGGTGCTGTCGGTCGGCGGGTTGATCGCGGGGCAGGTCAGGTCCGGGCGCTGTGTCGAGGTGTGGACCGCGTTCACCGCGGGCCCGGCCGATCCCGCCACGGTTCCCCGGCGGCTGCGCCCGTTCGCCGACTACCGGGCCCGGATCGCCGAGGACGATGCGGCCCTGGACCTGCTCGGCTGCGGGCGGCGGCGGCTGGGGCTGCCGGAACGGATCTGGCGCACCCCGCCCGCCGGCGGTCTGCGGGCGGCGTTCCGCACGCCGGAGGGCCCGGACGGTTTCGCCCGGCTCGCCGAGCTCACCGAGACCGCCGTGGAGGCCCTGTCCCGGCCCGGTGCCGAACTGCTGGGGCCGTTGGGCGTGGGCAACCACGTGGACCACGTGGAGGTCGCGCTGGCGGTGCTGGCGGCGGCGGACCGGCTCGGCGCCTGGGACCGGGTCGGCTTCTACGAGGACTTCTACGCGCTCGGGGAGGCCGCCCGGCACCGGCATCCGGTGACCGTCCGCCATCCCTGGCCGCGGGCCGCGGCACCCGGCTGGGCGGCTCCGGTGGAGGGTCTGGTGCTGCGGGCGACCCCGCTCATCGCGCGCGGGCCCTCGCTGGACGGGTATCTGCCGGGGCTGACGGGCTGGCCGTGGCGCTGTGCCGGACATCCGCTGGACGGGGACCTGGAGGGGCTCAAGCTCGCCGCGGTGGCCGCGTACCGCAGCCAGACCCCGGCCCTGGGCGGGATCCGCCGGCTGTCGGCGATCCTGCGCCGGGCGCACCGGATGCGCGGCGGGGAACTGCTGTGGCGGGTCGGGTCCGCCGGGTCCGCCGGGTCGGTCAGGTCGGCCGAACGGGCCGGGGCGGACTGAAGCCGTTCCGGCAGAAGGGGTCCGGGCTCGGTGCGGGTCCTTTGTGGCGGAGCCTCGCCCGGGTCAGAAGTCCGCGGCGTCGGCGAGCAGGCCGTCCTCGTAGGGGCCGTCGGCGAGGGCGACCTCCGGTCCCGGGTGCACGACGGCGTGGCTGCCCGTGTCCGTGAGGGCGAACGTCACCGCGGTCGGGCCCGTCCCGGCGGCCCGGCGCAGCACCTGGGCGAGCCGTGCGCTCTGTGCGGTCTCGCCGACCTCCTCGGCCCGGTGCCGGGCGGCGGTGCCCAGCCGGTCCCGCAGCCGGCGGTCGCACAGCCGGGCCAGTCCGGCGGCGTAGTGCGCCGGCTCCGGCGGCACCACGAGCGCGGACTCCCCGTCACGCACCACGTAGTTGGCGGTGTCGGACACCAGCAGGGCCAGCCCCTCGTGGGCGGCCTCGTTGAGCACGAACGCCTGGGTGTCCACGACGGAGGGGAAGGCGAACACGTCCGCGCTGGCGTAGATCCCGCCGAGTTCGTTCCGCGGGAACGGCCCGATGACGGTCAGCCGGTCTCCGATGCCCAGCCGGGCGCCCTCGGCCAGTAGACGTTCCCGCAGCGGGCCCTCGCCGACCAGGGTGAGATGCGCGTCCACCCCGGAGTCGACGGCGATCCGCAGCGCCTGCAGCAGGATCGGCAGACCCTTCTCGGGGGCGAACCGCCCGACGTACAGCACCCGCAGTGCGCCGGGCCGCCAGACCAGTTCGGCCGGCAGCGGTGCGGCCGGCAGCCGGTCGATCCCGGCGGGGAACACCGTCACCCGGGTGCCCTCCGGGGCCTCGCCGTACATCGGCAGGCACTTGGGGGAGAGCAGGACGACCTCGCGGGCCTCCGCGTGCAGGGCGGCGGCGCAGTGGGCGGCCGCCCGCCGGGACAGGTTCGCCAGCCCCCGGCGCAGGTGCTCCGACCGCCTGAAGAAGGCGGCCCGGCAGCGCCGCGACACCAGCATCAGCACCGCCGGCTTGATCCCGCCGGAGGAGATCGCCCGGGGGGTGTTGTAGTAGTCGGCCGCGCCGGTGGTGTCGGTGGACACGACGAGCACCAGGGGGATCGAGTAGAAGGCCGCCAGGATGACGCCCAGCAGCCCGACCCGGCCCAACGTGGCCACCAGGATGACGTTCGGCCGGTTCTTGCGGGCCCGCAGCAGCTCGGCGAGGGTGGAGAAGCGCGCGTGGTAGTCCCCGGAGTAGCCGACATGCCGCAGGGCCCGGAAGGTCACCGCGGTGGCCTCCCGTCGGCGGCCGCGCAGACCGGTCGCCGGTGTGAAGGTCCGCGGCGCCAGACCCTGCGCGGTCAGCTCCCGCTGCCACGACTCGAGCATGTACGACGGGCCGCAGGCACGGCCCATCGGCAGGTCGCCGAAGATCCACACGCTGACAGCCACGGTCACCTCGTTCTCCGCAGAGCGGATCCGTCCAGGGGCGCGGCAAGGGTTGCACATGTCCATGTCCGTCAGCGCAGCGGGATCCCCGGGTCCGGAATGCCTTGGTTGCCCTGCTGGCGGTCTCAGGGCTGCGTTTCCTGCCGTCACGGGGCCTGTTCCGTGGTTCCCCGGTCCCGCCGCACCCACCGGCATCGCCCGTGATGCGAGAACCGTTGCCGGATGGGCGGTTTGGGCCCGCCGTCGGGGAGATCACGGTTCGCCGGCGGATCGCTGACGAAACGTTCCGGTCCGGCGGCGCCGGTGCGGGGTGTGACCGGGCGGTCGCCCGGCAGGGCCGGTCCTGTGGTCGCTCAGGGTGTCGAGGGGATCGCGGGCCCGAATCGTTTCGCAACCGTGACAGTGGCCGGGGGGAACACCTCATGCTGTGGTCGGCGGCGTTGCGCAGCGCTGAGGATTCACTGCCGCTGCCCGCCGGGAGTGACACATCGTTCGGCAGTTGGCGTGCCGCGTGTGGTTGAAATCGGGACATATCAGGACTGGTGAACTTAGGTCACCCTTTCGTATCGTGGAAGTGAAGCCCCGCTGCGGTGCCGGCCCGGTACTCGACGATCGGACCGGTAGCCCCCGGGGCTTCGCCACGCGCAGGGGCTGCGGGGGAGGTGGACGACTCCGCTGCCGGGGTGGAGGGTTCGGGTGGTCCGGTGGCGGGTGGTCCGGCCCCGGGCCCCGGCCGGCGCGCGGCTGCCGGCCGTCCTCGGGCGGTCCGTGGACTGATCGCCGGACTCGGGCGCGTCCGGCTGGCCGGTGGGAGGGCGGCGGGCCAGGATCGGCTGGGGCCGTCCGGCGCCGGGCGGTTCCGCGCGAGGGAGGCCGGATGGACGCGCAGGTGCGGGAACTGCTGCAGCGGCTGCAGGTCGAGGGCCGGGCCTTCGACGCCGAGCAGCCCGACCGGGTGCAGCGGCGGCGCAACCTGGAGCCGGACAGCGCCGCCCTGCTCGCCACCGTGGTCCGCGCGGCCGGGACCGTGCGGGCGGTGGAGATCGGGACCTCCAACGGGGTGTCGGCGATCTGGCTGGCCGACGCCCTGCGGGACACGGGCGGCCGGCTGATCAGCGTGGACCTGGACGCCGCGGCGCAGGAGCAGGCCCGGGCCAACCTGCGCCGGTCCGGGCTGGCGGAGCTGGTCGAACTGCGTCACGCCGACGGCGGGGAGGTGCTGGCCCGGACCGCGACCGCCGCCCTGGACCTGCTGTTCCTGGACTCCGAGCGCCCGGAGTACCCCGGCTGGTGGCCGGACATCCGGCGGGTGTTGCGCCCGGGCGGGCTGCTCGCGGTCGACAATGTGCTCTCCCACCCCGACGAGATCGAGCCGCTGCTCGCCCTGGTCGAGGAGGACGTCACGCTGACCGGCACGGTCGTTCCGGTCGGCAAGGGTCTGCTGCTCGCGGTGTCCGCCCGGGGCTGAGCGGCGGGATCGGCACCGCCGGGTCGTCCACGCGGCGGCCGGCCCGTGACCGGGGCCGAGGTGTACCGCGCTTCGTCACCTTGGCCGTGCCGCGGGGTGCGGGCGGCGTGTCGGCAGCGTTGTGGCGAAGGACGGCACGCCCAGACACTCCTGGTACCTCCGTCCTCGCGGCCGCCGCGGGCAGGATGGCGCCACGGCGAGGCGGTGAGGTGACGGTGGCCGGTGGCGGGCGCGACTCCGGGCGGTCGGTGACCTCCCGGGTGCTGGCCGTCCTCGGGGCCTTCGACGCCGAGCATCCCCGGCTGACGCTGAGCGAGGTGGCCCGCCGGTCCGGGATGCCGGTGGCGACCGCCGCCCGCCTGCTGCGTGAACTGGTCGACGGGCAGGCGCTGGTCCGGCGGGCGGACGGGCGGTACGAGGTGGGCCGGCGGCTGTGGCAGCTCGGCCTGCTCGCCCCGGTCAACCAGGAACTGCGCGAGGTCGCCCTGCCGCTCATGCACGACATCCACTCCGCCACCGGGGACGTGGTCCACCTCGCGATCCGGGAGGGGACGGCCGCGCTGTACATCGAGCGGATGGTCGGCAGCACCTCCGTGCCGGTGCTCAGCCGGATGGGCGCCCGGCTGCCGCTGCATGCCACGGGCGTCGGCAAGGTCCTGCTGGCGGAGGCCCCGCCGGAGGTGCTTCAGGCGGTGCTGGCCGACCTCACCCGGGTCACCCGGCACACCATCGTCGAGCCCGGCCGGCTGCTGCGGGAACTGGCCGAGGTCCGCCGCCGTGGCTACGCCCGGACCTCGGAGGAGATGACCCTCGGCTCGGCCTCCATCGCCGTCCCGGTCCGGCCTGCTCCGGGACCGCCGGTCGCCGCCCTCGGCGTGGTCACTCCCGCCAACCGGCCCAAGGTCGCCCGGCTGCTGCCCGCCCTGCAGGTGGCCGCGGCGGCGATGGGCCGGGCCCTGCGCGGCCCGGCCGGGAGCTGACCGGCTGTCCCGGTCCGGGCGGGTCTGTTCGGGGCGTGGCGGCCGGGGACGGACGGTGACGACGCTGACTGTTTACCACTGGGCGGTAAACATGTGATGCGCGGCACGCGATGGCGCAGGCAGCCTGACGGCGAGCCGGGCGGGTCCCCCCGTGACGGCTCGCCCGCCGGCCGCACCACGTCGAAGGAGACGCCCGTGGATCTCAGCTCCGCCGCGCCCGTGGACCTCGCCCCGGCCGCCCCGACGCCGGACGGGTTCACCTTCGACCCGTACTCGCCCGCCGTCGACGCGGACCCGTTCCCGCTGTATGCGATCCTGCGTGAGCAGTACCCCTGCTTCTACAGCGAGCAGGCCGGGATGTGGGTGCTGTCCCGGTACTCCGACATCGTCACCGCGCTGAACGACTGGCAGACGTACTCCTCCGCCCGGGGCAACCTGATGACGGAGCTGCCGAACCGGGCCGGTGCCACCCTCGGCACCACCGACCCGCCGCGGCACGACCGGCTGCGCGGGCTGATCCAGCATGCGTTCGTCAAGCGCAACCTGGCCGGGCTGGCCGAGCCGATCCGCGGGATCGCTGCGGACGTCGCCGAGTCGTTGCGCGGCCGCTCGCAGTTCGACTTCATTGCCGACTTCTCCTCGACCTTCACGGTGCGGGTGCTGTTCACCGCGCTGGGGATCCCGCTGGAGGACGAGGCCACCGTCCGGGAACGTGCGGTGCTCATGGTGCAGACCGACCCGGTGACCCGGGGCAAGGGCCCGGAGCACGTGGCCGCCTACGAGTGGGTGCGGGACTACGCGGCCGGGGTGATCGAGCAGCGCCGGGCCGAGCCCCGTGACGACCTCATCTCGCACTTCGCGGCCGCGGAGATCGACGGGGACCGGCTCGACGAGCGCGAGGTCCTGCTCACCACGACCACCCTGATCATGGCGGGGATCGAGTCGCTGGGCGGGTTCATGAGCATGTTCGCCCTCAACCTGGCGGATCTGCCGCAGGTGCGCCGGGCCGTGGTCGCCGACCCCGCGCTGCTGCCGGACGCGATCGAGGAGTCCCTGCGCTACAACACCTCCGCGCAGCGGTTCCGCCGCTGTCTGCAGCGGGACGTGGAACTGCACGGGCAGACCATGCGGGCCGGGGACTTCGTCTGCCTGGCCTACGGGTCCGGTAACCGCGACGACCGGCAGTTCCCTGACGCCGACGTCTACGACCTGGGCCGCAAGCCGCGCGGCCACCTCGGCTTCGGCGGCGGGGTGCACGCCTGCCTCGGGTCCTCGATCGGCCGGCTGGCCACGGCGATCGCCTTCGAGGAGTTCCACAAGGTCGTGCCGGACTACGGGCGGGCCGAGCAGCGACTGGACTGGATGCCGTCCTCGACCTTCCGCAGCCCGCTGCGGCTGACCCTCGACGTGGGCTGACCCTCGACGTGGGCTGAACCGTCACGGGCGGGCCCGCACCGGATGCCGGGCCCGCCCGCCACCGCCGACCGGCATTCCCTGGGATGCCTTGAACCAGAAGGGATCGAGATGGCCGAGATCACCTACGTCGAACCGTCGGGCAACGCCGTGACCGTGGCCGTCCCCGACGGGTGGAGCCTGATGCAGGGCGCCACCAGTAATGGTGTGGACGGGATCATCGGGGAGTGCGGGGGTTCCTGCGCCTGCGCGACCTGCCACTGCTATGTGGACCACGACCGGCTGGCGGACCTGCCCGCCCCGGCGGAGAACGAGCTGGCGATGCTGCAGACGGCGGCGGCGCCGGTCCGGCCGAACAGCCGGCTCGCCTGCCAGCTCAAGGCGTCCCCGGCCCTGGACGGTCTGGTGCTGACCCTGCCCGAGACGCAGGAGTAGGCGTGTCCGCACCGTCCCCCCAGCCGCAGGCGTGGCAGGCGCCGGGGGATCTGCGCACGGTGGTCGTGGTCGGTGCCGGGCAGGCCGGGGTCCAGGTCGCGGAATCCCTGCGCAGCCTGGGATTCGACGGCCAGATCACCCTGCTCGGCGCCGAGCCGTACGGCCCCTACCACCGGCCGCCGCTGTCCAAGGACTGGCTGACCGGGGCGATCGAGGCCGGCCAGCTCGTCCTGCGCAGCCCGGAGGCCTTGCAGCGCAAGGGGATCCAGCTGCGGACCGGTGCGCAGGTGGTCGCCCTGCGACCGGACCGCCGGGAGCTGGAGCTGGCCGACGGCGAGGTCCTCGGCTACGACGGGCTGGCCCTGGCCACGGGAGCCCGGCCGCGGCGGCTGTCCCTCCCGGGGGCCGACGCCCCCGGGATCGCCGTGCTGCGGACCCGGGACGACGCGACCGCGGTGGCCGAGGGGCTGGACCGCTGCGTCGCCACCGGCCGGCCGCTGGTCGTGGTGGGCGGCGGCTTCGTCGGGCTGGAGGTGGCCGCGGCGGCCCGGCACCGCGGGATCGCCGTCACCGTGCTGGAGGCCCAGCCCCGGCTGCTGGCCCGGGCCCTGGCCGAACCGCTCTCGGACTGGTACGCAGGGCTGCACGCCGGGCACGGGGTCGAGCTGCTGCTGGGCACCGGGGTCGCCGGGTTCGAGAGCGCAGGCGGTGCCGCCACCGGGGTGCGGATCACCGACGGGCGGGTGCTGCCGGCCGGGATGGTCCTGCTCGGGGTCGGTGCGGACCCGGACGACGCCCTGGCCCGGGCCGCCGGGCTGGACTGCGAGCGCGGCATCGTCGTCGACGACTGCGGCCGCACCAGTGCGCCGGCCGTGGTGGCCGCCGGGGACTGCACGGTCACCCGGCTCGCTGACGGGACCGTCCGCCGGCTGGAGTCGGTGCAGAACGCCGTCGAGCAGGGCAAGGCCGCGGCCGCCGCCCTGCTCGGACTGGAACGCCCGTTCACCGGGGTGCCGTGGTTCTGGTCCCGGCAGTACGACGTCCAGCTGCAGCTGGCGGGCCTGGCCGACCGGGCCGACCGCTGGGAGCTGAGCGGGGACCTGAACGCGCCGTCCTTCACGCTGTACGGGTTCCGCGACGCCGAACTGGTCTGCGCGCAGTCGGTGAACGCCCCGAGCGATCACCTGGAGGCCCGCAGGACGCTGGCCGGGGCGGCGCCGGCACGACCCGGGCCGCGGCGACCGGAGAGCCCGCACCCGGCGCCCCTGCCGGCCTGACCTCTGCCGGCCTGACCTCTGCCGGCCTGACCTCTGTTCGCCTGGAACGTCAACGCCCGCACCGCCGGCGAGGGACCGGTGGTGCGGGCGTTGACGGTGGTGCGGACGCGACGGGTGCGGCCGGGGCTATTCCCGGGAACCGGCGGTGGCGAACTGGGCGGCGCCCTGCCGGTCCCCGTAGTGGCGGACCAGCATCGGCACGTCGATGATCAGCGCGACGTCGCCGTTGCCGAGGATGGTCGACCCGCCGATCCCCTGCACGTGCTCGAACACCCGGCTGAGCGGCTTGATGACGGTCTGGAACTCACCCATCAGGGCGTCCACGACCAGGCCGATCTTCATCCCGGCGTACTCGACGACGACGACGTTCTCCCGGCGTGGCCGCTCCCCGGCGATCCCGAACTGCGAGCGCAGCCGGATGAAGGGCAGCACCTCCCCGCGCAGGTCCATGCAGTCGCGGGCATGGGCGGACGGCGGCAGCTCGACGCATTCGATGACCTGGTCCAGCGGGACGACGAACGACG
The DNA here is from genome assembly GCA_035719045.1 of Kineosporiaceae bacterium. Classification (GTDB taxonomy): domain Bacteria; phylum Actinomycetota; class Actinomycetes; order Actinomycetales; family Kineosporiaceae; genus DASTGO01. Next base: position 17,730 of record DASTGO010000281.1, read on the forward strand.
CACCGCCGACGCCGACCTGGAAGCCGTCGATGATCGCCAGGGTGAGCGGCAGCCGGATCCGCATCGTGCTGCCCCGGCCCGGACGGTTCTCGATGTCGATCGTCCCGCGCAGCGCGGTCACGTTGCGCTTCACCACGTCCATCCCGACCCCGCGCCCGGACAGGTTCGACACCTGCTCGGCGGTGGAGAATCCGGGCTCGAAGATGAGCTGGCAGATCTCCTGGTCCGACAGCACAGTGCCGGGCTCGACCAGGCCGCGCTCGATCGCCTTCGTCAGCACGGCCTGGGTGTCAATGCCGCTGCCGTCGTCGCTGACCTCGATGACGATGCTGCCGGAGTCGTGGAAGGCGTTGAGCCGCAACGTTCCCCGGGCGGGCTTGCCGCGCTCCAGGCGGACCCCGGGTGACTCGATCCCGTGGTCCATCGAGTTGCGGACCAGGTGCATCAGCGGGTCGCCGATCTGCTCGACCAGTGCCTTGTCGACCTCGGTGTCGCCGCCGGAGATGACCAGGGCGATGTCCTTGCCGAGGTCTGCGCTGACGTCGCGGACGACGCGCTGGAACCGGCTGAACGTGGTCCCGATCGGCACCATCCGCAACTGCAGGGCGCTGTCGCGGACCTCCTCCACCAGTCGCATGACCTCGCCGATCGAGGTGACCAGGGACTCGTCGCGCATCAGTGACGCCCGCAGCCCGGCGCTGGCCCCGGCGATCACCAGTTCGCCGACGGCGTCGATGAGCCGGTCCAGCCGGGTGGCGTCGATCCGGATGGTGCGCGCGTCCCGGTTGCCGGACCCGGCCGCCGAACCGGACCCGCCCGCGCTCTCCCCGCTGCCCGTGCCCTGATCGCCGCCGCTGCCCGGCTGGGCCGGGACGGGGCTCGGGGTCCGGGTCTGTGCGGGGATCCGCTCCAGCAGGGAACCGTTGCCGGACCGCTCGGCAGGCCCCTCACCGCAGGCTTCCGGCTGTCGGCCGGCCTCAGGCTGCGCGGCCGTGGCCGGGCCGGACTCCGTGGCAGGGACGGGTTCGCCGAGGGCCTGCGCCAGCGCGGCTGCGTCGATCGCGCCGGTCCGCACGAGGATCTCGCGGACCCGCGGCGCCAGTTCCCCCTGGGCGCGCACCAGGTCCGCGTACTGCGACGGCTGGTCCTGCGGGCCGAGCACCCGGATCTGGCTCTCCTCGGCCACGAAGTCGAACACCCCGGTGACGGTCTCGATCGGCGCGTCGGTGAGCAGGGTGATCTCGAAGTCCAGGTAGGAGGCCTCGGGATCGAACTCCTCCGCCGGTGGCAGCAGGTCGTCGAGGGTGCTCAGGGCGACGACCTCGCCGAGGGTGTTCAGGTATCGGATGAACGCCAGCGGGTCCATGCCGTTGCGCAGGCAGTTGCTGCCGAACCGCAGGCTCAGGTGCAGCCGGCGTCGGCGGTCCGCCGGACCACCGCGTCCCGCGGCCGCCTCGGGGCCCGATCCCGGCGCGTCCGCCTGCCGGTCGTCCGGACCGTCGCCGGCCCGCCCGCCGTCACCCTCCAGGAAACCGCGCAGTCCCGCCAGCAGCCCGGCCTCCTGCGCCGCCAGTTCGGGGCTCTCCTCGAGCTGGCCGTGGGCCACCCCGCTCATCAGCGCGTTGAGGTGGTCCGCGCAGGGCAGCAGGCAGCCGACCAGCTCGCTGGTCACCTGCAGTTCCTCGTTGCGCAGCCGGTCCAGCACGCTCTCCAGGACGTGGGTGAACCGGACGATGTGCTCCAGGCCGAACAGTCCGGAGGAGCCCTTGATCGTGTGCGCGGCGCGGAACACCGCGTTCACGGTCTCGAGCGGGTCCTCCTCGTGCTCCAGGCCGAGCAGCCCGTCCTCCATGTCCTGCAACAGCTCGCGGGCCTCCTCGACGAAGGTCGCCAGCGCGGCCTTCATCTCCTTCTCCAGGCTCATTGCCCGGCCTCCTGCGAGCGCGGCGACCCGGAAGGTTCCAGATCGGTGGTGAGATGGGCGATGGCGAGCACGTCGAGTACCGGGCGGCTCGGGGAGACCAGGTGCAGCCGGCGGCCCTGGGCCGCGGCCTCGCGCCTGGCCATCAGCAGCAGCTGGACTCCGGCCGTGTCGAGTTCGGTGACGCTGCCGGCCTCCAGCTCGAGGTCGCTCTCGTCCGCGGTCAGCTCCAGGAAGCCCAGCAGGGCGGCCTTCTCCTCGGCTGCGGTCTGGATCGTCAGCTCGCCGACCAGGGCCAGCGAGGGCGCGGGGGCGTTCACGGCAGGATCAGCTTCGAGACGGCGGCGAGCATCTGTGCCGGCTGGAACGGCTTGACCACCCAGGCCTTGGCGCCCGCCTGCTGGCCCTCGAGCTTCTTCTTCTCCTCCGACTCCGTGGTCAGGATGATGATCGGAGTGAACTTGTAGGCGGGCAACTTCTTGGCCTCCTTGACGAACGTGATGCCGTCCATGCGGGGCATGTTCACGTCCGAGATGATGAGGTGGATCTTGCGGCCGTCGAGCTTGGACAGACCGTCCTGACCGTCGACACCCTCGATCACTTCATAGCCCGCACCGCGCAGGGCGATGCCGACGACCTGCCGGACCGAGGCTGAGTCGTCGACGATGAGGATCGTCTTGCCCATGGTCTGTGCGCTCCTAGAAGAAAGTGATCTCGGTTTCGGTGACTCCGACCGCCTGACCCGAGTCGTGGACGTGATGTTCTTCGGCCATCGTGTAGCTGTTCCTGAGCGATTCCCGCAGTGCCGCGGAATCGAACGGGTGCAGCGCCGCCGGCCCGTCCCGCAGGGACTCCGCCAGCACGTGCGGGAAGAGGTCGATCCCGTCCCGCAGGTGTTCCAGCATCTGGCTGATCCGGTCCTGGAACTGGAAGGACACCAGGGAATGCGCGATCTGGTCCTTGATCTCACCGGTGGTGCGGCCGAGGTCCTCGGAGGCCCTGTGCACGGCCTCGACCGTGGTCATCAGGTCCTCCAGCACCGACTGCACCTGATGGTTGGCATCGGCGACCATGTTCTCCTCGCGCGCGGTCTGCGCCTCTGCGGCCGCGAACGTGGACTCCAGCGCCTTGCGGACTTCCTCGGCCTTCTGCCCGATCCGCTCGCCGGTGTGCCCGGACAGGTCCGCGAGCTGGCGCACCTCGGCGGCGACCACGCTGAACGCCCGGCCGGCCTCCCCGACGCGCTCGGCCTCGATCGAGGCGTTGAGGGCCAGCAGATGTGTCTGAGAGGCAATCTTGGTGACCTCGGCGGTCATCGTCTTCATGTCGTCGTTGAGGCCCTTCAGCAGGCGCAGCTCCTCCAGCGTGCGCCGCTTCAGTTCCAGGGTCTCGTCCAGTTCGGTGACCACGGCGCGCAGCCGGTTGCGGCTGGAGTTGAAGACGTCCCCGTGACTGCCCGCCATGGACCCCTGGGATTCCGCGAGCACGTCGTCCAGCAACTGGACGATCCCGGAGAAGATGGCGACCAGTTCCCCGACCGCGGTCTCCATCTGCTGCCGGGAGGACTCCACGTGGGTGGACCAGATCGGGGTCACGGTCTCACCGAACTCGGTGAGGCTTGCCAGATAGGCCTGCACGTCGACTCCGGCGGGGTCGACCGGCCCGCCGGCGCCGCCGGTGCCGGTGCCACCCGCGCGGGCAGCTCCGAACCGGTAGCCGAGCCAGCCGGTGGCGGTTGCGGCCACGAGCAGGGCCGCTGCCCAGACCAGCGTCACCTCGGTTCCTCCATCCGGTCGACGTCCTGTCGTCGGGCCTGGTCAGATCTGGGCGGCGAACCGCTGGATCAAACCAGGGATGTCCTGAAGAGGGACCTCGGTTTCCACGGCCCCCAACTTGACCGCCTCGGCTGGCATTCCGTAGACGACACAGGTGGCCTCGTTCTGGCCGACGGTCCGGGCCCCGGAATCCCTCATCTGGCGCAGCCCTCGCGCGCCGTCGTCACCCATCCCCGTCATGATCACGCCCATCGCGTTGCGGCCGGCACATTCGGCGACCGAGCGGAACAGGACGTCCACCGACGGCTTGTGCCGGTTGACCGGCGGTCCGTCGTTGACCTGGACCCGGTACTGCGCACCGTCGCGGCGGACGGTCATGTGCCGCCCGCCGGGGGCGATCAGGACCCGTCCGGGAAGCACCCGGTCGCCGTCGCAGGCCTCCAGCACCTCCGACTCACACAGCCCGTCGAGCCGGGAGGCGAAGGCGGCCGTGAACTTCTCCGGCATGTGCTGCACGATGACGATCCCTGGTGTCACCCGTGGCATCGAGGTCAGCACCACCTCCAGTGCCTGGGTGCCACCGGTGGAGGTGCCGATCGCCACCAGCCGGTCGGTGGTCACCGACAGCGTCACCGGCTGCCGGGTGGCGCTCGCGGCGAGGGGATTGCGTTGCACGGTCATGGATCCGGACTGCAGCACGGAGGTCACCGCCTTCATATGGCGCATGTCCCCCAGAGCGGCGCCCTTCACGGTACGGACGATGTCGGCCGCGTCGGACTCCAGGAACGCCTTCAGGCCCTCCCGCGGCTTGGTGATGACGGCGACCGCCCCCGCGCTCATCGCCTGCAGGGTGGTCTCGGCACCCCGCTCGGTCAGGGTGGAGCACACCACCACCGGGGTGGGCCGGACCGCCATCAGCTCCTTGAGGAAGGTGATCCCGTCCATCCGCGGCATCTCGACGTCGAGCAGGACGACGTCGGGCCAGTGCTGGTTCATCCGGTGCATGGCGAAGATCGGGTCGGGGACCGCACCGAGGACGTCGATGCCGGGGTCCTTGTCCAGCACGGCGGTGAGCACCTGCCGGACGACCGCGGAGTCGTCCACGATGAGGACCTTCACCCGGTTCGGACTCATGGCAGCGCCATCTCCTCGAGTCGTTCGGAGTGCCGGACCCAGACGTCGCCGCTGAACACGTCGAGGACCACCTGCCGGTGGCCGGTGCCGCCCAGGTGCATGGAGGTGAGGTGGAGGCCGAGGTCGGACAGCAGATGCAGCCCGGCGTCGATGTTCCGTGAGGCCACGTCGACGGCGATCATGTTGTGCCCCGGAAACTGGTTCCCGCCGCCGAACATCTTGACCTGGTACTCCTGGGGCCGGGTGCCGGCTGCCTCGATCTCGTGCAGCATGATCGTCAGCGCCTCGTCGGCGTACTTCCCGGACAGCTCGCCGTGCGGGGTCGCGCCGTGTCTCGTCGGCATCATGTAGTGGCACATCCCCCCGATGAGGGACGCGGGGTGCCACAACGTGATCGCGACGCAGGAGCCGAGCAGGGTGCGGATCCGGGTGTGACGGTCGCCGAAGTAGAGGTCTCCCGGTCCGAGGAAGACCTCCATGAGTCCCGGCGTTTCGGTCACCCGGGCTCACCGGCGCGGTAGATCGACGGCTGGATCGTCTGCAGGTTCGTGGAGATCCCGTTGAGGGTCTCGCTGTGGCTGAGGATGAGGTAGCCGCCCGGATGCAGCGCCTCGATCATCCGGGCGACCAGCGCCCGCTTGGTCTCCAGCCCGAAATAGATCATGACGTTGCGCAGGAAGATGATGTCGAACGAGCCGAGGTTGCCCGGCAGGTCGATCAGGTTCGCCTCGCGGAACGCCACATGTTCGGCCAGTTGGCGGTCGATCGCCAGGAACCCCTCGTACTCCTGGCGTCCGCGCAGGCAGTAGTTGTGCAGCATCCGCTTCGGGATGTGCTGGGCGGCCTCGATCGGGTACATCCCACGGCGCGCGGTCTCGACCATCCGGCTGCTGATGTCGGTGCCGAGCACCTGCCAGTCCTGTTCCGGCGGAAGGTGTTCCGCCAGGACCATCGCGATGGTGTAGGCCTCCTGCCCGCTGGAGCAGGCGGCACTCCAGATCCGCACCGGGGCCGGCCGGACCGGGAGCGTGCCCATCACCCGGGCCAGGAAGTCGAAGTGCGACGGCTCCCGGAAGAAGTACGTCTCGTTGGTGGTCAGCAGGTCGATCGCAAGCTGGGTCTCGAGGGGGTCCCGGTCGCCGATCCGGGCGAAGTACTCGGTGTAGGAATCGATCCCGTAGTGCCGCAGCCGCCGGTCCAGGCGGCCCATCACCATGGACTCCTTGCCGCTCTTGAGCTCGATGCCCGTGCGCTCGAACAGGAAGGAACGGACCCAGGCGAACTCGTCGGGCGTGATCATCCGGTCCTGATCGACGCCCAGCCCGGTGTTCACCCTTCCCCGGTGCAGGTCTGGCGCCCGTCCGGTGCCCCGGAGGCGGCGCGACTGAGCCGGCGCAACTCGTCCGGCGACAGCACCCGGCTGACGTCCAGGACGATGAGGAACTCCCCCTGGAACCGGGCCATTCCGCTGATGAACTCGGTGCGGATCCCGGCTCCGAAGGCGGGCGGCGGTGCGATCTCGTCGGCCGCGAGGTGGAACACCTTGTCGACCGCGTCGACCATGATGCCGACCTGGCGGGCGCCTTCGCCGGACTCCCGGTCGCCCTCCGCGTCCGTCGCCCCGGCCTCCAGGATGATGATGCTGGTCCTGCGGGCCACCTCGGTGCGGCCGCGGCCGAACCGGGCCGCCAGGTCGACCACCGGGACCACCTGGCCCCGCAGATTGATCACGCCGCGGATGAACTCCGGCATCATGGGCACCACGGTGAGGGCCCGGAACTCCATGATCTCGGTGACGTCCAGGATCGGCAGGGCGAACGGCTCCCCGCCGAGCAGGAAGGTGAGGTAACGGTCGTTCCCCGAGCTGGTCGCCGCAGCTGCGCTGTCCTGCCCCGGCCGGGGCACCGCGACCGGGGGGCTCGTCGCGGTGCTCGTCTGGGCAGGCAGGGTCTCGGTCATCGGATTCCCTTCGCGGCAGGTCGGTTCAGAACCGGTCGAACTTGGCCTCGTCGAAGGCGCTCGGCGCCTCGACCCGTCTCACCTGCGCCGGGAGCTTGCCGGACGGCAACGGGCGGCCGGCCTGGACCTGGTTCAGGGCCGCCAGGGGCCCCAGCGCCATGCTCATCACCATGGGGGCCCGGCTTCGGGTCGTCAGCGTCGGCATGTGGTTCTCCCAAGGTCCTCTGGTGCAGAGCAGCGGTCGGCCGGAGGCGCGGCGTCGGCCGTCCGATCTCGGACGCATCCGGCCGCCGGTCTCCGTGGGCGGGGACTTCACCGCTGGCCATCGGCAGGGGCGGGGTCCTACTGAAGCGGTGGACGTCCCGCAGGGACCGATTCGGTACACCCGCTCCGGTGAGGACGCTGGTGGTCCGCCGTGCCGCGCAGCCCGCCGCGGCCGATGCCGTGGGCGCTGCCGCCGGCCTCGTCGTCGAGGAAGTGCTGCAGGCCGATCATCCGGAAACCGGCGTCGCGCAACCGGTCAGTTCCCGCCGGAACCCGCCCGCCCGGACCCGAGCCGGCGCATGAACGCCTGGCCCCGAGGTACCGCCGCGGCAACGGTGGGTGGTGGCGGGCGCGGATACCGGCCGGCGGGCGGACCGGGGAGGGGCGGTCGAGGTGGCGAGGTCGGGAACGCCGGGTCGTGACCTGCAGGCGGGGCAACGTCCGGGTGACGAGAGCTGCCCCGAGTGCGGTGCGGGCCTGCGCACGCATGCCCGCTGGCGCGGCCTCGACTACGGGCTGCGCCCGGGCCGGGTGGTGATCGAGCAGACCTGCCCGCGCTGCGGACTGCTGCGGGTGCGGGTGATGCCCACCGGGGGCGGCGACGAGGGCTGAGGGTCTAGGCCCTCAGCCCTGCGACGGGTCCGGCCCGCGGCTCACCGTGGCCGTCGTCCACGCCAGGGCCTGGACGTACGCCCCGGCGAGGCGGTCGGCCAGGGGGCAGTTGGCGACCATCGCCGCCGGGTCGCCGCTCTCGTAGCAGAGGACGCAGTCCAGCACCTTGCGCAGGGGTCCGGGCTCCCCGGCCAGGGCCGAGCGCAGGTCGTCGGCCAGCGCGGGCAGGCCCTCCCCGAGGCCGACGGGATCGAGCCTGACCGCCTCGGCGAACCCGTGCAGCAGGCCGAGGGTGAACGCGGCGTCCGGGCAGGCCTGTGGCGAGATCGCCGGGGTGATCAGCTCACAGATGCGTGCCCGGACCAGGGCTGTGTTGATCCGGTGCCCGCTGCCGGATCCGGAGTCGGCCAGCGCGATCAGCATCATCCAGGCCCGCAGCTTCGCCATCCCGACCAGCACGACGGCGTCCCGGATCGAGGACAGCCGTCGGGTCAGGCCGCTGCTGGCCGCATTGGCGATCTTCAGCAGCTGGATCGACAGTGCCGGGTCGGTGCGCAGGACCTGTTCGACGTCGCGTGCCGTGGTCGCCGGGTCGGCCAGCTGGCTGAGCAGTCGCAGCGCCACCGCCTGCCCCGGGCCGAGGCTCTCCATGGTGAGCGTCTGCGGGCGCCCGAGGTGGTAGCCCTGGAACAGCTCGAACCCGGCGTCGGCGGCCCGCCGCAGCATCGCTTCGTCCTCGACGCGCTCGGCCAGGAACCGAACGCCGTACGGACGGCACAGTTCGATGGTCCGCAGCACCTCGTCCCACTCCGGCTCGAGGACGTCGAGCTTGACGATCCCGGCCAGCTCCAGCAACGGAGCCGCCTGCGGGGACCAGACGAAGTCGTCCAGGGCCAGCAGGTAGCCCTCCTCGGCCCGTCGGCGGGCGCCGGCCACCACCTCGTCGTCGATCTCGACGGACTCCAGCAGTTCCAGCCCCGCGGCCTGGGGCTCGAACGGGACAGGCAGGTGCCCGACGATGAACGCCCGGGTCAGGTTGACGAAGCCGAGCCCGCCGCCGAGCAGCTGCACCCCGAACTCGGCGAACGCCGACAGGATCGTCTGCGTGGTGGCCGCATCCGCCTCGCTGCCCGGACCGGTCACTCCCGAGCTGCTCGCCTGCGTGGTGCCGCGGAACAGCAGTTCGTAGCCGTAGAGCCGCCCGCTCCGGTCGAGGATGGGCTGCCGGCCGACATGTACCAGCCCAGGCTGGCGGACGGGGTGGCCCCCGGCGTCCGCCATCTCGCCCCTCCTCCGCCGCCTCCTCTCCGGCATCGGTGTGCGACCGCCGGAAGTTGAGCCACGCCCGGAGGGAATCCCTGGTGCAGGCGGGCCGCGCGCGGATCCGCGCAGCGGTGCCGCCTGATTCGGGGATTCCGTCGAGCCGCGGATGCCACGGATCCAGAGTTAGTCTTGCCTTACCCGGAAGTGGTGTCGGGAGGTGGCCGGTGAGCGAACAAGAGGCGACGGTGGTGGTGGCCGTCGACCTGCCGCAGGTCGAGGCCCGCCTGCGGGAGGTCACCTGCTGGAGCCGGTTCCTGGTCGGGGTGGTCGAGGTCGTCAAGACCTCCCACGAGCGGTACACCTTCCGCCTCGACGACGGCCGCGAGGTGCCGGTCGCCGTCCGGATGCATCCGCGTGAGCACTGCTTCAGCTGGCATGCCCTCAGCGGGCCGCCCTTCGAGGGCTCGTTGCGGCTGCTCCCGGCCAGGAACGGCCGCACCCGACTGACCCTGCGGTTCACCGAGCGCCCGGTCGGGTTCGTGGCCAACCTGACCGACATGGTCACGCATTCGCGATCCCGCGCCGCGGTCGATCTGCAGCGTCTGGACATCTACGTTCACACGCGCGCCTCGTAGCCGGCCGGTGGTGGCCGGACCGGCCGGCAGGCGACCGTCCGTCCGGCCGGCCGGACGCGAGCGGTGGGCGACGAAAGGCCCCGGTCCGGCGTGGCGAGAGGGGATGAGGCTGGAACCGTGTCCGGCGACGTTCCGGTCCGGGATGACGTCGCGGCGCCCCCCGAGTCGCCGCGGCCCCGCGAGATGCTGTCCGACACCGTCGAGCTCAGCGTGGACGGTGCCCCGGTCCCCGTGCGGCTGACCCTGCCGGCCGGTCCGCGTGGTGTCGTCGTCCTGGTCCGGGGTGGCAACGGTGGACGGTTGGGGGCCCGCAGCCGTCGCGTGGCAGCCGCCCTGCCGCCGGCGGGGTACGCGGTGGTGCTGCCGGGGTTGCGCGGAAGCCCGTTGCCCGGCGATCCGGCCCCGGACGCCCAGTGCGCCGCCACCCTGCTGGTCGCGGTGACCCGGTGGGCGCGGCGGCACCCCCGGCTGGACGGCCTGCCGCTGGGCTACTTCGCGACCAGCACCGGCGCGGCGATCGCCCTGCTCGCGGCCGCGGAACTGGGCGGTGAGGTCGCGGCGCTGGTCTGCCGGGCCGGCCGTCCCGCCGCGACCCGCGCACGCCTGGACGAGGTGAGTGCCGCCACCCTGCTCCTGGTCGGCGGTGCCGACCCGGTCGGCGTCGGGTTCAACGGCGACCTCGAACCCCTGCTGCGCTGCCCGCGGTCGCTGCGCATCATCCCCGGGGCCGGCCGCGACTTCATCGAGCCCGGTGCGATGGACGAGGCCCTCGACCTGGCCCTGGGCTGGTTCCACCGGTACCTCGCCCCGCCCCGGGGATCCGGCTCGCCGGCCTGCGGCACCCCGATCACCCTGGCGTAGCCGTCGGGTCAGTCGGGTGGGTGGTGGTGCCGGCGGGTGCCGACCACAGTTCTGCGTGCTCTCGGCCGGGTGAGCTGACCTCTGGTCGCCGTTCCGTGATCACTGACCCGGCGAGTACGGGCCAGACCAGAGCCGGCAGTAACAATAAGTGTCGAAGTGATTGCATCGGGTCACATCACGCAGGTCACGGCGGTCTCCACCTTTCTCCGGACTGAACCCGGGATCTCGTGGTGAATCACTCTCTGTCGTGCTTGAATCGACACACCGTAGTCAAAGGGAGTGGGTCCGGAGACTGCGGGACCTGACGAGACCGGCGGATGAGAGGCAGTCACGCGGTGGGCGTGCTGAGGAAGCGAAGCGACGGGCAGTCGCGGCGGAGCGGGCTGCTGTCGGCGTTCCGGCGGGGGACCGGCACGGGCACCCGCACCGGCACGGATGGATCCACGACACCGGCCGCGACCACGACGCCCGGATCGCTGGTGGGCCTGGTGCCCGCTGCGCAGATCCGGGTGGTGGAGCCTGGTGCCGGACGGCCGGCCGGTCCGGGATCGGTCGGGCCGGTGCCGGGCGGGAGCAGGTCCGGCCAGGTGGTCGCACCGGGTGAGGTCGGCTGGAGCGGCCGCGGGGTCAGCCTGCGGACCGGTTCCCGTGGCTCTTCGACCACCCTCGAGGTGGACCTGACCGACGACACTCTCGTCCCGTTCGGCGTTCCGACCGGCAATCCGCGCGAGGCCGTCCGGCTGTCCTCGACCGCCCTGCACGGCATGCCGCCCGGTCAGATCGGCCGGCCCCGGGGCCTGGAGCCGATCGAGGTCATCGAACTGCCGGACTGGGACCTGCTGCCGTCGATGGAGGTCCGGGTGGACCTCACCGGCGTCGAGCGGCGCCGGGCCCGGCAGGCCACCCGCAAGGCGTTGAACTGGCACGGGAACTTCGTCATCGTGCACACCGGCAACATCGGGATCCGGCAGGGGCTGGAGGAACTGGCGGGGGCGCTGCGCCGGCTCGCGGAGGTGCAGCCCGACGTCCTGGTCGCTTTCATCGGCAACGGGAACCGGCGTCAGGCGCTGGTCCGGGCCACCGCGGGACTGCCCAACGTGGAGATCCGCGACGCCGTCCCGCCGGACCAGTTGTTCGCCGTCCTGCTGGCTGGTGACCTGCTCCTGGTCAGCGAGCGCAGCGACGGTCAGGACATCACCGCGCCGAGCAAGCTCACCTCGTACTTCGCGGCGGCCCGGCCGGTGATGGCGGTGGTCTCCCGGGGCAGCGCGACCGCCGCCGAGGTGTTCCGCAGCGGCGCGGGCGTGCTTGTCGACCCCGGGGATCCGCTCGGGTTCACCGCGCAGGTCGCGGCGCTGCGGTCCGATCCCGCCGAGCGGGCCCGTCTCGGGGACGCCGGGCTGCGGTTCGTGGCGAACGAGGCGATGTCCCGACTGGCCTGAGCCGCCGCCCGCCCGGTCCGGCACTGGCGGGAAGTCTGTGCTGGCAGGAAATCTGCGTTCCGGGCCGGGCTGCACGCTCGTGGCGGTGCCAGGGGCGTGCGAGGACAGTGTGTTGGTGCGGGCGTCGTGCCCGTGACCGCCGCGCGCCTGTGCGGGCCGTGCGCCTGTGGGGTGTGCGGCGTCGGCGGTAGCCGGCATGCCGGCAACCGCCTGCGCCGGTAGGGATCTCGTGTTCGGGTGGGTGGCACGCCCCGGAGATGTCACCCCGGTGACCGCAGCGACGTC
>DASTGO010000282.1:0-21699 GCA_035719045.1 Kineosporiaceae bacterium
GAGCCCGTCCTTCTCCGGCTTGAGGGTGCGGTAGTTGATGGTCTCCGGCTTCTTCACCTCGCCGTGGGACCACTGACGGATGTCGTCGGCGGTGGCGAGGCCGATGCGCAGCTCGTCGAAGAAGTTGACGTCCAGCAAGACGCTGCCTGCTTTCTCCTGGTGGTACTGCCTGCGAACTACGTGAAAAGAACTCGGGCGGGGCTTCGGCCCGACGGCTCCCCTGCCATGTCGGATGGGCGCCGGGCGGTGCCGGCGGGCGCACCCGTCATGGCAGGGGGCGTCGCAGATCCTTCGCGGCTCAGACCTCGTCCACGCTCATGGCGCCCTCGTTCGGACGCCGGGACAGGTCGATGCCCAGCTCCTCCGCGGCGCGGAACACGTCCTCGTCGGTCTCGCGCATCTCGATGGACATGCCGTCGCTGGAGAGCACCTCGACGTTGAGGCACAGCGACTGCATTTCCTTGATGAGCACCTTGAACGACTCGGGGATGCCGGGCTCGGGGATGTTCTCGCCCTTGACGATGGCCTCGTAGACCTTGACCCGGCCCAGGACGTCGTCGGACTTGATGGTCAGCAGCTCCTGCAGCGCGTAGGAGGCGCCGTAGGCCTCCAGGGCCCACACCTCCATCTCACCGAAGCGCTGACCGCCGAACTGCGCCTTACCACCGAGCGGCTGCTGCGTGATCATCGAGTACGGACCGGTCGAGCGGGCGTGGATCTTGTCGTCGACCAGGTGGTGCAGCTTCAGGATGTACATGTAGCCGACGGAGATCGGCTCCGGGAACGGCTCCCCGGTACGCCCGTCGAACAGCTGCGCCTTGCCCGAGCCGTCGATCAGCCGGACCCCGTCGCGGGTCTTGCGGGTGGAGTCGAGCAGGCCGATGATCTCGCCCTCGGTCATGCCGTCGAACACCGGCGAGGCGACCCGGGTGCCGGGCTCCGCCGCGCGTCCGCCGGCAGGCAGCCGACGGGCCCACTCGGGCTCGCCCTCGACCTCCCAGCCCCGCGAGGCCACCCATCCGAGGTGGGTCTCCAGCACCTGACCGACGTTCATCCGGCTCGGCACGCCGAGCGGGTTGAGCACGACGTCCACCGGGGTGCCGTCGGACAGGAACGGCATGTCCTCCACCGGGAGAATCTTCGAGATGACGCCCTTGTTGCCGTGCCGGCCGGCGAGCTTGTCGCCGTCGGTGATCTTCCGCTTCTGGGCGACGTAGACCCGGACCAGCTGGTTGACGCCGGGCGGAAGCTCGTCGCCCTCCTCGCGGTCGAAGACCTTGACGCCGATGACGGTGCCGGACTCCCCGTGCGGGACCTTCAGCGAGGTGTCGCGGACCTCGCGGGCCTTCTCACCGAAGATCGCCCGCAGCAGCCGCTCCTCCGGGGTCAGCTCGGTCTCACCCTTGGGGGTCACCTTGCCGACCAGGATGTCGCCGGGGACGACCTCGGCGCCGATCCGGATGATGCCGCGCTCGTCGAGGTCGGCGAGCACGTCCTCGGCCACGTTCGGGATGTCCCGGGTGATCTCCTCCGGGCCCAGCTTGGTGTCCCGGGCGTCGACCTCGTGCTCCTCGATGTGGATCGAGGAGAGCACGTCGTCCTGCACCAGGCGCTGGGACAGGATGATCGCGTCCTCGTAGTTGTGGCCCTCCCAGGACATGAAGGCCACCAGCAGGTTCTTGCCCAGCGCCATCTCACCGGCGTCGGTGGACGGGCCGTCGGCGATCACCGAGCCGACCTCGACGCGGTCGCCCTCGTCGATGAGCACCCGCTGGTTGTACGAGGTGCCCTGGTTGGACCGGCGGAACTTGGCGATCCGGTACGTGGTGTGCGTGCCGTCGTCGTTCATCGTGGTGACCGCGTCGGCGGACACCTCCGTGACCACACCGGGCTTCTCGCCCACCACGACGTCCCCGGCGTCGACCGCGGCACGCAGCTCCATGCCGGTGCCGACCAGCGGAGCCTGGGCCTGGACCAGCGGGACCGCCTGCCGCTGCATGTTGGAGCCCATCAGCGCGCGGTTGGCGTCGTCGTGCTCCAGGAAGGGGATCATCGCGGTCGCGACGGAGACCATCTGCCGGGCCGAGACGTCCACGTAGTGGACCTCCCCCGCCGGGATCAGCTCCATCTCCTCGCCCTTGCGCCGGACCAGGACGTACTCCTCGGCGAAGGAGCCGTCCGGGTTCAGCTCCAGGTTCGCCTGGGCGATGATGTACTGGTCTTCCTCGTCGGCGGTGAGGTAGTGGATGTCGTCGGTGACGATCCCGTCGACCACCGGCCGGTACGGCGTCTCGACGAAGCCGAACGGGTTGATCCGGGCGTACGTGGACAGCGAGCCGATCAGGCCGATGTTCGGGCCTTCCGGCGTCTCGATCGGGCACATCCGGCCGTAGTGCGACGGGTGCACGTCACGCACCTCGAAGCCCGCCCGCTCCCGGGACAGACCACCGGGGCCCAGCGCCGACAGCCGCCGCTTGTGGGTCAGGCCGGCCAGCGGGTTGGTCTGGTCCATGAACTGCGACAGCTGAGAGGTCCCGAAGAACTCCTTGATGGAGGCCACCACGGGACGGATGTTGATCAGGGTCTGCGGCGTGATCGCCTCGACGTCCTGGGTGGTCATCCGCTCCCGGACCACGCGCTCCATCCGGGACAGGCCGGTGCGGACCTGGTTCTGGATCAGCTCGCCGACCGTGCGCAGGCGCCGGTTGCCGAAGTGGTCGATGTCGTCGACCTCGACCCGGACCTCGACGTCCTCCCCGGCCCGCTTGCCCGGCATCCCGTTGCCGCCGGCGTGCAGGGTGACCAGGAAGCGGATCGTCGCGACGACGTCCTCGATGGTCAGCGTGCCCGCCGACAGCGGCTGCTCCAGCCCCAGCTTCTTGTTGATCTTGTAGCGGCCGACCTTGGCCAGGTCGTAGCGCTTGGGGTTGAAGTACAGGTTGTCCAGCAGGGTCTGCGCGGCCTCCCGCGTCGGGGGCTCACCCGGGCGCAGCTTGCGGTAGATGTCGAGCAGGGCCTCGTCCTGCCCGGCGGTGTGGTCCTTCTCCAGGGTGGCCCGGATCGACTCGACGTCGCCGAACTCCTCCAGGATCTGGGCCTCGCTCCAGCCCAGGGCCTTCAGCAGGACCGTGACCGACTGCTTGCGCTTGCGGTCGATGCGGACACCGACCATGTCGCGCTTGTCGATCTCGAACTCCAGCCAGGCACCCCGGGACGGGATGATCTTGGACGTGAAGACGTCCTTGTCCGAGGTCTTGTCCGCCGTCCGCTCGAAGTAGACACCCGGGGAACGCACGAGCTGGGAGACGACGACCCGCTCGGTGCCGTTGATGACGAACGTGCCCCGGTCGGTCATGAGCGGGAAATCACCCATGAAGACCGTCTGACTCTTGATCTCACCCGTCGTGGTGTTCATGAACTCGGCCGTCACGAACAGCGGGGCCGAGAAGGTCATGTCCCGCTCCTTGCACTCGTCGATCGAGTACTTGGGCGGCTCGAACCGGTGGTCCCGGAACGACAGGGACATGGATCCGGAGAAGTCCTCGATCGGGGAGATCTCTTCGAAGATCTCCTCCAGACCGGAGGTGGTGGGAACGTCCTGCCGCCCGTCCTCAAGAGCGGATGCGACGCGCGCTTGCCACTTGCTGTTGCCGAGCAGCCAGTCAAAGCTCTCGGTCTGCAGCGCGAGGAGGTTCGGTACCTCAAGTGGCTCGCGAATCTTGGCGAACGAGATACGGCTGGACGCCGTACGGGTGGGGGAACCATTCAGGGACGCGGTGCGCGAGGCAGCCAAGAGGGGTCCTTCCACGGGCCTGCGAGCGTTACGTGCGCATGCCGAGCGCCCCGCGTCAAGGCACGGGGAAAGGCACAGGGCAGCGCAAAGGCTCAGGCTACCCGCGGAGGACACACCTGTCCAATCACCACTCCGCCGGGACCCTGAGGATCAAGCCGATGGGCGATCGCACTCGGGGTCTCGCGTGGCGTTCCGGCTCAATCGAGCCATCTTGAGGATGACCGCCCCTGCGGGGGACGTCAAGGGAACGTGTCAGGCCTGACGCCTGCGACGCCCCCCGCGGGGCTGACGGCCGAACCCGGACAGGCCGCTGACCAGGGACGATCGTCCCAGCGGTGACATCACGTCACCCTCCCAGGAACTTCGCCCGGCAAAAACGGCGGACGGCCGGGCAGGGCCCGACCGTCCGTCAGCAGTCCCCCGAGGTGGTGGCCAGGCAGTGACGCTGCGCTTCCACCTGGAGGTCGCCGAGGGGTTCGTGCCGATCCGGCGGACCGCAACGGCACGAACCCGGAGATCACTTGAGGGTGACGGTGGCGCCGGCGCCCTCGAGGGCCGCCTTGGCCTTCTCCGCGGCCTCCTTGTTGACCTTCTCCAGGACCGGCTTCGGCGCGCCGTCGACCAGGTCCTTGGCCTCCTTCAGGCCCAGGCCGGAGACGACCTCGCGGACGACCTTGATGACCTGGATCTTCTTGTCACCGGCGGCCTCGAGGACGACGTCGAACTCGTCCTTCTCCTCCTCGACCGGAGCCTCGGCCGCGGGGCCGGCGACGGCGGCGACGGCGACCGGGGCGGCCGCGGTGACCTCGAAGGTCTCCTCGAACTTCTTCACGAACTCGGAGAGCTCGATCAGGGTCATGTCCTTGAACGCGTCGAGCAGCTCGTCGGTGCTGAGCTTCGCCATGGTGGCGGTTTCCTTTCGGTGTCGTTCACGCGAGGCCTGCACGCCCGCGCGGGTGTGGTGCGGGCGGGTTCAGCCCTCGGTGGTGGATGCCGCCTCGGCCTCGGCCGGTGCGGACGCCTCGGCGGACTCGGCCGCCGGAGCACCCTCCTCCCGCTTGGCACGCAGCGCGTCGACCGTGCGCGCGGCCTTGGACAGCGGGGCGACGAACAGGTAGGCCGCCTGGTTCAGCGACGCCTTCATCGCGCCGGCCAGCTTGGCCAGCAGGACCTCGCGGGACTCCAGATCCGCGAGCTTCTTGACCTCGTCGGCGGACAGGGCACGCCCGTCGAGCACGCCCCCCCTGATGACGAGTGCGGGGAACGTCTTGGCAAAGTCACGCAGGCCCTTGGCGGCCTCCACCGGATCCCCGGTGACGAACGCGATGGCCGTGGGACCCGCGAGCTGCCCCTCGAAGGCGGTGACGCCCGCCTCCTTGGCCGCGATCGCGGTCAGCGTGTTCTTCACCACGGCGTAGGTGGCGTTCGCCGCGAGGCTCTTGCGGAGCGTCGTCAGCTGCGCCACGGTCAGCCCGCGGTACTCGGTCAGGACGGCGGCGTTCGACGCGCGGAACCGGTCCGCGATCTCAGCGACCGTCGCTGCCTTATCGGGCCTCGCCATGGCCCTCCTTCCTGCGGTGAGCCGGTCGTACGGGCCCTGGACGGACGAAACGCCCCGGCGCAGGCGCACGGGGCGTGATCGTGCCGCAGGGGCACACCTTCACGACGACTCCCGCCGGCACCGGCCATGGCCCGTGCCAGGAGGACTCGATTCCGTTCTCACCTACGCAGGTCGCCCAGTCACTGGGACCTTCGACCACCCAGGTGGGTGGTGACCGGCGGTCTTCGGCAGGGTCGAGACTACGTCACGCCCCTCGGCCGCTCCAAATCGTCGCCTCGGTGCCTGCGGTCCGGCCCGATTCCGGTCCCGCCCGCCGCGGCCCACGCCGCACCGGCTGAGGGTCGCGGACCAGGGGCCACGGGTCGCGGGCTGGTGTCGCGGGGCTGGTGTCGCGGGACAGCCGCAGAGGCCGCGCACCGGGCCCGGATACGCCGAAGGGGCTCCCCCACCGGATGGCGGGAGAGCCCCTTGCGTGAGTTGTGAAGCGTCGCCGACGCTCAGGCCTCGGCGTTCTCGTCGACGTCCAGGTTGCGCGTCTTGTTGACGTCGACCGGGATGCCGGGGCCCATCGTGGTCGCGATGGTGGCCTTCTTGAGGTAGCGGCCCTTGGCGGCGGCCGGCTTGATCCGGATCACCTCGTCGAGGGCGGCGGCGTAGTTCTGTACCAGCGCGGTGTCCGAGAAGGACGCCTTGCCGATGATGAAGTGCAGGTTCGAGTGCTTGTCCACCCGGAACTCGATCTTGCCGCCCTTGATCTCCTCGACCGCCTTGGCGACGTCCATGGTCACCGTCCCCGTCTTCGGGTTCGGCATCAGGCCACGGGGACCGAGGATCTTGCCGAGCCGCCCGACCTTGCCCATCAGGTCGGGGGTGGCCACGACGGAGTCGAAGTCGTACCAGCCCTTCTGGATCTTCTCGATCAGGTCGTCGGACCCGACGTAGTCGGCCCCGGCGGCCTCAGCCTGCGCGGCACGCTCACCAGTGGCGAAGACCAGGACCCGAGCGGTCTTGCCGGTGCCATGCGGCAGGTTCACGGTGCCGCGGACCATCTGGTCGGCCTTGCGGGGGTCCACGCCTAGCCGCAGCGCGACCTCGACGGTCGCGTCGTACTTGGTGGTGGAGGTCTCCTTGGCCAGCCGGACGGCCTCCAGCGGCGCGTAGAGCTTGGTCGAGTCGACCTTCTCCACGGCGGCGCGGTACGCCTTGCTGCGCTTCATCTCTGCTCCCGATGTCGTCGGAGTCGTGGTCCGTGGGCCTGCGCGGGCCCTGCCACTGCGGTGCTGTCGATCTGGTGGAGCCGGGGCATCAGCCCTCGACCGTGATGCCCATCGAGCGGGCGGTGCCGGCGATGATCTTCGCGGCCTGGTCGAGGTCGTTGGCGTTGAGGTCCTCCAGCTTGGTCTGGGCGATCTCCCGGACCTGAGCTGCGGTCAACTTGCCGACCTTGGTCTTGTGCGGCTCACCCGAACCCTTGGGCACGCCCGCGGCCTTCTTGATCAGCTCCGCGGCGGGCGGGGTCTTGGTGACGAAGGTGAAGGAACGGTCCTCGTAGACCGTGATCTCCACCGGGATGACCGAGCCACGCTGGGCCTCGGTCTCCTTGTTGTACGCCTTGCAGAACTCCATGATGTTCACGCCGTGCTGGCCCAGTGCGGGACCGATCGGCGGGGCAGGAGTGGCCTGTCCGGCGTTGATCTGCAGCTTGATGAGAGCTGTGATCTTCTTCTTCTTGGGAGGCATCTTCCGGGTCCTTCTCGTGCTCGTTGCGCTGGGCCGTGGCCACGGTCTCAGCGTCGGTGCCTGCGCCGTGGGCACGGCGCGATGACCCCCGAGGGGGCCGCGCGCACCGCCGCAAGCGGCACGCGAGTCGGTGGGGTCAGATCTTGGCGACCTGGTTGAACGACAGCTCGACCGGCGTCTCCCGCCCGAAGATCGACACCAGCACCTTGAGCTTCTGGGCGTCCGGGTTGATCTCGGAGATGGTGGCGGGAAGGGTCTCGAAGGGCCCCTCCATGACCGTCACCGACTGGCCGACCTCGAAGTCGACCACGGCCACCTCGGCCTTCTTCGGCTTGGCCTCGGCCGGCTGCAGGCTCGGCGCCAGCATCGAGAAGACCTCCTCGAGGCTGAGCGGGACGGGCTGGTGGGTGTGCCCGACGAACCCGGTCACGCCCGGCGTGTGCCGGACGGCGCCCCAGGACTCGTCGGTCAACTCCATCCGGACCAGAACGTAGCCCGGGATACGGACCCGGCGGACCAGCTTGCGCTGGCCGTTCTTGATCTCGGTGACCTCCTCCATGGGCACCTCGACCTGGAAGATGAAGTCCTCCATGTTGAGGCTGGAGATCCGGTTCTCGAGGTTGGCCTTCACCCGGTTCTCGTAGCCGGCGTAGGAGTGGATGACGTACCAGTCACCCGGGACCCGGCGCAGCTGGGCCTTGAACTCCTCCGCCGGGTCGCCGCCGCCGGAGCTGCCGTCGGACAGGTCGGCGACCGGTGCCGGGGCGACCGGTGCCGGGGCGACCGGTGCCGGGGCGGGGTCCAGGGTCTCGCCGAGCGCACCCTCGGCCGGGTCCGCCGACGGCTCGCCGAAGGACTCGCCGTCGAGGGCTTCAGGGCCGTCGACGAACCCGTCGAGGTCCTCGCCGAAGGGTGGGGTCTGGTCGGACACGCTGTCGTCCTACTTCCTCTGCCTTGCGAATCGCTGTGGTCCCGGACCGTGGGCGGCGGCGGTCAGCCGCCGAAGACCCACAGCACGAGCTTGCCGAACGCGAAGTCGAGCCCGAACACGAAGCTCATCACCGCGAGCACGAACACCAGCACCACCGTGGTGTACGTGATCAGCTCGCTGCGGGTCGGCCGGACGACCTTCTTCAGCTCGGAGACGACCTGCCGGACGAAGAGGCGCACACGCGACAGGAACCCGCCGCCGGACTGCCGACGGGTCCTGCTGCTCGTCGCAGACGAAGTGGTCACGGCCTCACCTGGTGGTTGTCGCTGTCGTGTGTGCTGGTGCTCCGGCCGGATCCGCTGGACGGACCCCGCCGGTGGCGCGGGCTCAGATCGGTGTCTGCGGCGCCGTGCCGCCGCCCGCCACCCTCGACGCCGGATGACGGCGCGGAGCCCGGCGCGCCCGCCGGAAGCGGGGCGTCACGGAGCTCTACCGCAGGGCAGGAGGGACTCGAACCCCCAACCGCCGGTTTTGGAGACCGGAGCGCTGCCAGTTGCGCCACTGCCCTAGGAGGTCACCGCCACCATCCCCCCGCCACCATGAGCAGGCTCACGGCAGGCGACAGCATGGCAGTTGGAAACCACCGGACGTGAGTGTACGCACCAGACCGGCGAAGGTCGAACCGCCCCGCGCGCCACGCCGTGCCGGAGGGGTCGCGGAACACGGCTCGGCCCCGTCGGCGGCGCCGCACCGGCCGTCGGGAGCCCCTCGCATGACCCGGCAGACAGCCCCGGCAATCATGGGCATACCACCTCAATCCGGGCGCGATCAGGGGTGCGCGGCGCGCCCGACAAACCGTGTTCCGTGTCACCGTTGACGGTGAAAGGATGTCGCTTCGTGAGCGAGACCGCGACCACCACCACAGCCACCAGCCAGCCCACGCCCCGCCGGGTGTCCCGCCGGATCGGCAGCATCGCCGAGTCCGCCACCCTCGCCGTCGATGCCAAGGCCAAGGCGCTCAAGGCCGCCGGCCGCCCGGTGATCGGCTTCGGCGCCGGTGAACCGGACTTCCCCACCCCGGGCTACATCGTCGAGGCCGCCGTGGCCGCGTGCACGGCACCGGCCAACCACCGCTACACCCCCGCGGCCGGGCTGCCGGACCTGCGGGCCGCGGTCGCAGCGAAGACCGGGCGCGACTCCGGCCTGGTGGTCCCGCCGGAGCAGGTGCTCATCACCAACGGCGGCAAGCAGGCCGTCTACCAGGCCTTCGCCACCCTGGTCGACCCCGGGGACGAGGTGCTGCTGCCGGCGCCGTACTGGACCACCTACCCGGAGGCGATCCGGCTGGCGGGCGGGGTTCCGGTCGAGGTATTCGCCGGGGAGGACCAGGGCTACCGGGTCACCGTGGAGCAGTTGGAGGCGGCCCGCACCCCGCGCACGAAGGCACTGCTGTTCTGCTCCCCGTCGAACCCGACCGGCTCGGTGTACGGCGCCGAGGAGGTCGAGGCGATCGGCCGCTGGGCGGTCGACCACGGGATCTGGGTGATCAGCGACGAGATCTACGAGCACCTGGTCTACGACGGGGTGAAGGCCGTCTCCATGCCCGTCGCGGTGCCGGAACTGGCCGACACCTGCGTGGTGCTCAACGGCGTCGCCAAGACGTACGCGATGACCGGCTGGCGGGTCGGCTGGATGATCGGCCCGAAGGACGTCGTCAAGGCGGCGACCAACCTGCAGTCGCATCTGTCCAGTAATGTGGCGAACGTCTCGCAGCGGGCGGCGCTCGCGGCGGTGTCCGGTGACCTGTCCGCGGTGGCCGAGATGCGCTCGGCGTTCGACCGTCGGCGCCGGACCATGGTCGGGATGCTCAACGCCATCCCCGGCGTGGTCTGCCCGACCCCCGAGGGCGCCTTCTACGCCTACCCGTCCGTGCGGGGGGTGCTCGGCAGGACGATCCGCGGCCGGACCCCGCAGACCTCGGCGGAACTGGCGGAGCTGATCCTGGAACTGGCCGAGGTGGCCGTGGTCCCGGGCGAGGCGTTCGGGCCCAGCGGCTATCTGCGGCTGTCCTACGCCCTCGGGGACGACGACCTGGCCGAGGGGGTCGGCCGGATCCAGGCGCTGCTCGGCGAGGCGCAGTGACCTCAGCCGGCCCGGTCTGACCAGGCCGGCCCGGACGGCACGCCCGTCCACGTCCCGCTGCCCGGCACCGGATTCCCCGAGGGGTCCGGTGCCGGGCAGCGGCGGTTTCGGGGCCGGGCGCCCGGCCGGGGCTCAAGCAGCGGGTTCAGCGGTGCAGTGGGAGGTTCAGCGGTGCAGGGGGAGATTCAGCGGTGCAGGGGGAGAACCTCGGCCGCGGCCCCGGACCCGAGCCGGATGATCAGCAGGCGCTCGACCCGGCCGGCGGCCGGGCGGAACCCCTCGGCCACCAGGGCCACCGCGCGGCCGAGCGCATTCGGGGCCAGCCGCCGGGCCAGCGTGCAGTGCGCCACCCACTGGGCCGGATCGGACTGGGCACCGAACGCCCGGGCGTGACCGGCCTCCTGCAGCCCGCCGTCGACCGCGAACTGCAGGGCGGACAGCGCGGCCGACGGCTGCGGGCCGAGCCAGAGCACGCCGCCGGGGAAGGCCCCGAAGTGGTCCAGCCGGACACCGAACGGCCGCTGCCGCTGCGCCAGTCCGGCCACCAGGGCCCGGACCTGCTCCAGGTCCGGGGTCGCGACGGTGACGGCACCGAGGGTCAGATGCGGAGGATGCCGGGACACGGCGATCCGCAGCCCCGCCTCGCGCAGGGCGGTCGCCTGCCGCAGCACCGCGGCGTCCAGGTGGGGGTCGAATCCGGCGCAGACCACCGCGGTCGTCTCCCCCGGCCGCCGGTGCACCGCCACCGCTCGATCGTAGGCGGCCGGGCCGCGCGGGCCCGGCGGACACGCTCCCGAACACGCCGGGCACCCCCGGGACTCGCCCTGCGGCCAGGACTTCGACGGCCCGGGGCGACGGCGGGGGGGCAGCGGGCGCGACAGCCGGAGGACGGGCGGGTCAACTGATCGGTGGACGGCCCGGCAGCCACCCGGTCGGCGCGGGCACGGGCCCGCCGGGGACAGCCTGGTGCCATGACCATGAACGCACAGCCGGCCATCCGGGTCCGGGGGCTGCGCAAGAGCTACGCCGGGCGGCCAGCCGTCGACGGGATCGACCTCGAGGTCTCCGCCGGCGAGGTGTTCGCGCTGCTGGGTCCCAACGGAGCCGGCAAGACGACGACCACCGAGATCCTCGAGGGTTACCGCAGGCGTGACGCCGGGGAGGTCGCCGTCCTGGGCACCGACCCGCAGACCGGCGGTCCGGGCTGGCGGGCCGGGCTCGGGATCGTCCTGCAGAGCAGCACCGAGAACGCCGAGCTCACCGTCGCCGAGACGGTGGCCCACTTCGCCCGGTACTACCCCGACCCCCGGGACCCCGACGAGGTCATCGAGGCGGTCGGCCTGGCGGAGAAGCGGAAGGCCCGCACCCGGACCCTGTCCGGGGGGCAGCGCCGCCGGCTCGACGTGGCGCTGGGCATCGTCGGACGCCCGCGGCTGCTGTTCCTGGACGAGCCGACCACCGGGTTCGACCCGCAGGCGCGCCGCTCGTTCTGGGAGCTGGTCGTCTCCCTGCGCGGCGACGGGACGACCATCCTGCTCACCACGCACTACCTGGACGAGGCCGAACGACTGGCGGACCGGGTCGGCGTGATCGCGGCCGGACGACTGCTCGCGGTGGACGCCCCGCACCGGCTCGGCGGCCGGTCCGCGCACCGGGCGGTGGTCCGCTGGGAGGACGCCACGGGCCGGCACGAGCAGGACACCGACGAGCCGACCCGGCTGGTCGGGGAGCTGGCCGGCCGGTTCGGCGGCGAGGTCCCCGGGCTGCAGGTGGCCAGGCCGAGCCTTGAGGACGTGTACCTGCGGATGATCGAGGCCGCCGGGACGGCCGACGCCGACGGCCCGCCCGTCCCGGACGGCCCGCACGACCTGCGCGAACCCCTCACCACGAGCACCGGGAGCCCCCGATGAGCAGCGTCACCGCCCCCCTGGCCGGGCAGTTCCGGCCCTCGGCCTGGCGGCTGGGCCTG
This sequence comes from Kineosporiaceae bacterium, assembly GCA_035719045.1. Taxonomy (GTDB): domain Bacteria; phylum Actinomycetota; class Actinomycetes; order Actinomycetales; family Kineosporiaceae; genus DASTGO01. The sequence continues at coordinate 12,137 of DASTGO010000282.1, forward strand.
GCCCGGACCGCGATCGAGCTGCGGATGTTCTTCCGGGAACGCGACAGCATGGTGTTCACCTTCGCCTTCCCGGTGATCATGCTGTTCATCTTCGGGTCGGTGTTCACCGGGACCGTAGCCGGCGGAGTCTCCTTCAAGCAGTACTTCACGGCCGGGATGCTCGCCTCGGGCGTGGTGCTGTCCAGCTTCCAGTCCCTGGCGATCTCGATCGCGATGGAACGCGAGGACGGCACGCTGAAGCGGCTGCGCGGGACGCCGATGCCCCCGGCGGCGTACTTCCTCGGCAAGATCGGCCTGGTCGTGGTGTCCAGCGTGGTGCAGGCCGCGGTGCTGCTGGCGGTCGGCACGGCGGTGTTCGGGCTGAGCCTGCCGTCGGACGCCTCCGTCTGGCTGCGGTTCGCCTGGATCTTCCTGCTCGGCACGACCGCCGGGACGGTGCTGGGGATCGCCTACTCGTCGGTCCCGCGCTCGGCGAAGGCCGCGGGCGCCGTGGTCAGCCCGGTCGTCATCGTCCTGCAGTTCATCTCCGGGGTGTACTTCGTCTACAGCGAGATCCCCGGCTGGATGCAGACCGTCGGCGCGGTCTTCCCGCTGAAGTGGCTGGCGCAGGGGATGCGCTCGGTCTTCCTCCCGGACGCCGCCCGGTCCGCCGAGGTGGGCGGGTCCTGGCAGCTCCCCCAGACCGCGCTGGTACTGGCCCTGTGGACGGTGGTGGGGCTGCTGGTCTGCCTGCGCACCTTCCGCTGGCAGCGCCGGGACGCGGGCTGACCGTGCGACCCGGACCCGGTTCCCCGACCAGGGGCGGGCACCGGTCCGGGACCGCCGGGACGGTGCCGGAGGGTCCCGCTCCGGCCGCCGTCACGGACGGCCATGATGACCCCGTGCCCACCCCCACCGTCCCCGCACCGGTCCCCGAGCGGGAGGCCTGGTCCCGCTGGATCGTGGGCTGGCACCTGGCGTTCTGGGCCCTGGTCGGGCTGGCCGGGATCCGGCTGCTGATCGGGACCGATCTGACCGACCGGCAGCGGGCGACCGGAGCCGGCGTGGTGGTCACCCTGGCCCTGGGCTACCTGCTGCTGGTGCAGCGGAACTGGGCGAGCGACCCGGCCGCCGAACAGCCGCGGGTGCGCCGGGCCAGGTACGCGTACCTGTGCCTGGTCACCGTCGTCACCGGATTCGCCTGCGGGATCGACGCGAACCTGTCGATGCTGCTGTTCATCGCCTACCCGCAGACCTGGATGCTGGTCGCGGGAAGGCGGTCGGGGGCGGTGTTCACCACCGCGATCACCCTCGCCGCGCTCGCCGGGTTCCTGGCCCGGTACGGGGCGACCGTGGCGGTGCTGCGCGAGGTCGGCCCGCAACTGCTGGTCAGCCTGCTGTTCAGCCTGCTGCTGGGACTGTGGATCTCGCGGGTCGTCCAGCAGTCCCGGGAGCGGGCGGAGCTGATCACCGCGCTGGAGGCGACCCGCAGCGAACTGGCCGCCGCAGACCATGCCGCGGGGGTGCTGGCCGAGCGGGAGCGGATGTCCCGGGAGATCCACGACACCCTGGCCCAGGGCTTCACCAGCATCGTCATGCTGGCGCAGGCGGCGGCTGCGGCGCTGCCGTCCGACCCGGGCCGGACCGGGCGCCAGCTGGGCCAGATCGAGGACGTCGCCCGGGAGAACCTCGCCGAGGCCCGGGCCCTGGTCGCGGCACTGGCTCCGGTCGGCCTGGACGGCCGCACCCTGGCGGACGCCCTGCGGCGGCTGGTCGAGCGGTTCAGCACCCAGACCGGGATCCCGGTGGACCTCCGGCTCGGCGAGGGCACCGGGGGGCTCACCCGGCCGCAGGAGGTGGTCGTGCTGCGCACCGCGCAGGAGGCACTGACGAACGTCCGCCGGCATGCCCACGCCCGGCGGGTCAGCGTCACCCTGCTGGCCGACGAGCAGGGGGTCCGGGCGGAGGTCGGCGACGACGGGGTCGGCTTCGGCCCGCAGGCGGCCGGTTCCGGGTTCGGCCTGGCCGGGATCCGGGGACGGGTGTCCGAGGTGGGCGGCCGGCTCGACGTGGACAGTTCCCCCGGCGGCGGCACCAGGGTCACGGTGCGGCTGCCCCGGACCGAGGAGGCGGCGGGATGACGATCCGGGTGCTCGTGGTGGACGACCATCCCGTGGTCCGGTCCGGGCTGGTCGGGATGCTCGACGTGGAGGACGACCTCGACGTGGTGGGTGAGGCCGGGGACGGTGAGGAGGCGGTGGCCCGGGCGGTCGCGCTGACCCCCGACCTGGTCCTGATGGACCTGAGGATGCCCCGGCTCGACGGTGCCGGGGCCACCGCCCGGATCGTCGCCCACTGCCCGTCGACCCGGGTGCTCGTGCTCACCACGTACGACACCGACGCGGACATCATCCGGGCGGTGGAGGCCGGTGCGACCGGCTACCTGCTCAAGGACACCCCGCGGACCCAACTGGTGGAGGCGGTGCGCGCGGCCGCCCGCGGGGAGACCGTCCTGGCCCCCGCGGTGGCCGCCCGGCTGGTGTCCCGGCTGCGGGCACCGGCCCCGGAACCGCTCACCCCGCGCGAGGTCCAGGTGCTGGCCGCCGTCGCCCGCGGGCTGTCCAACGCCGACATCGGCCGGGAGCTGTACATCTCCGAGGCCACGGTGAAGACCCATCTGCTGCGGGCGTTCGCCAAGCTCGGGGTCGACGACCGGACCCGGGCGGTCACGGTGGCGATGGAGCTCGGCCTGCTGCCGGCCCCGGGCGGGGCCGGGACTGCGGGTGGGGCGGGGTGAGGGCGGCCGGGGGCCGGGTGCTGAGGCCGGACCGTCAGCGCCCGGCCGTGCCGGCCACCCACGCCGGGCCACGGCTCTCACCGGCCAGCCCCAGACGTTCCAGCGCAGCGGGCGGCTCCAGACCCGAGGGCAGCGCCTCCTGCGCCTGCTGCCAGCGGTCCAGATCCTCCTGCCAGTCCCGGACGTAGCCGGCCAGCTGCTGCGGCCAGTCGTCACGGTGCCGGCAGACCGCCTCCTTGAGGCAGAGCCGGATCAGCTCCCGCTCTGGGTCGTCGGGCAGCAGTTCGTCGATCCGCCGGATCAGCCGCTTCCGGCAGGCCAGTTCCTCTCGCCAGTAGTCCGGCTCCAGGGCCGCGGACAGCGGGGCCGCGAGGTGTTCCAGGCGCAGCAGTCCCTCGCCCAGCACGTCACCGAACTCCTCCGAGCCGGCCCGCCGGGGGTCGGCGAACGGGCGGTAGGCCTCCTGGGGCAGCCAGTCCCCGGCCAGGGCGACCTCACCCCGGTGCAGCATCGGCTGCAGGAACAGCCAGTCCTCGTTGTAGACCCCGGGGAAGAACGGCAGCGGCCCGGTCGCGTCGACGGCCAGTGCCGCGTCGCTGATGAACGTGTCCTGCGCTCCCCCGGCGTGCCGGTAGGCGTGGCAGACCACGGAGTTGTCCGGGAAGTCGCGGAAGGCCCAGCCAGCCGCCCGCCGCGGGGCATCGGGGTCGTCCAGCAGGGCGCAGGTCCTGGCCAGGTCGGGTCCGCCCAGTCCGCTGACGTCGTCGTTGTGGAACAGGAGGCGCCGCCAGCCGAGCAGCCGGGCCAGCAGGATCCCGAGATTGCGCTTCAGATGCGTGTCAGGCCCCCAGCGCCGGCCCGGCCCGAACCGGGAGGTGGCAAGCCCGGGATAGCCGGCCGGGGCGGGGCCGGCCGCCCGGACATCGATCGCCAGTGCCGTGGCCGCTGCGGGAGATCCCCCCGGACCGCAGGACCCGAGCCACCGGGCGACCGCGCCGGCCTCCACCCCACCGCTGCACAGCAGGACCAGTGCCGCCCCGGTCTCCGCGGCCACGTCGGCAGCCGCCTGCAGATGCCGCAGTGACCGGTAGGCCGGTACCAGGACGGCGTCCAGGCGGGTGGCAGCGTCCAGGCGGGTGGCGCTGCCGGTGGACGGGCCGCCGGGGAGGGGCAGGGCGCCGGAGGCGGGTAGCCGGTCCCGGTGGGAGTCCAGGTGGCGGCGTCCGAGGACGGGCAGCAGGGCGGGCAGCGTCCCCATCGGCCCTCCGGAGGCAGTCAGGGTCATAGGTGGCCATTCCCAGGTACGGACCGCGGCGCCCCCGAGCGCGGTGATGTCGATGCGGGTCCGGGCCCCGGGTCTCGGGTCCCGCCTGGCCACGGCCTCCGGCCGGTCGCGGGAGGTCCTGGGTGGTGCGGCGGTGCAGGGGTGGTGCGGCGGTGCAGGGTCGACGGGCGGCCGCCGGGTGCGTGCCGCGGACGGCTCGGGAGATCCGTCAGCGGTCCGGACCCGGTCCGGGCTGCGGTCCGGGATCGTCCGGGCCCACCGCGTATCCGGGGAGGTCGCCGGGGTCGCGCCAGCCCCGCAGGACGTGGAACGGGCGATGGAGGTCCGGGGTCACGGTCCGGCCGCCGAGGCGGGTATGGAACACCGGGATCCGCATCAGCAGCCAGAAGTCGTCGGGGTCCACGTGCCCGGCGAGGTAGTCCTCGTTGCGGGACCGCAGCTGGGGATCGGTCAGGCTGCGCACCACGCCGTACGTTCCCCGGCTGAACACCCCGGTGCACAGCGTCAGCGTCGCGGACAGGTTCATCGGGTTCGGTCGGCGCACCAGCAGGCCGATGTCGTACTCCAGCTGCGGGTAGCCGCCGTCCGCGACGGGCTCGCCCTCGCCGTCGAACTCGACCCGATGCCCCCCGACGCCGAGGAAGGTCGGCCGGTGGACCTCGGAGCAGATGCCGTTCACCACCGGGTTGCCGTCGTCGTCGAGGGTGACGACGAACTCCCGGTCGTACTCCGGGTCGCCGCCCTCGGGCAGCCGGGTGAAGACGGGCAGGTCCAGCCGGCGCATCATCCAGGCCAGCGCGGAGGGCTCACGCGGTGGCTCCGCCGGGTTCGCCAGGGTGTCACCCCCGCCCAGCAGGATCAGATGCGCGGTGAGGTCGTCCGCCTCGACCCCGCGCCGGGTGAGGTAGCGGACGTCGCTGTCCGGGTTCTCGGCCCGCAGGTGGCCGTACAGTTCCGCGGTGGCGTCCATGTCGGCATCGCCCAGGGACTGGATGTAGTTCGGGTGGAAGGCATTGCTGTACGGCACCGCCTCCATCACCTTGGGGTACATCGAGGTGGAGACGATCCGGATCGGCCTGCCGTCGGGGAAGTGCCAGAACCGGCCGCCCAGCCGTCCCACCGGCCCCACCGCAGCACCGTCGTCCGGACCGGCGGCATCCTCGCGCAGAGCCGTCAGCCGGGACAGCAGGGACGCCACGGGATCGGCGCCGCCCGCAGCGTCCGCGGGCCCGGCCAGCGTGCGGGCGTAGGCCTCCAGCCAGCGATCGGGAGGGACCGCCCGCCCGCTCTCCCAGGACGAGATGAGCGCCGGGCTGAGCGGCCTGGACTCGTTGAGCTCCTCGCCGAGCCGGCGCTGGGTCAGGCCGTGCGCCTCACGCAACTGCCGCAGCAGCTGGGCGAGGGAAGAGGGCTGGAGGTCCGCGGCAGTCATGGGGGATACCTCCTGGCCTCGGCGTGGGGGTGCCCGGTGGGTGCATCAGCCGGCCGGACACCTCAACAGGAGGGCGCCAGCTGACGTTCAGGCGTGTTTCAGTGTAGGACTGGCGGGCACCCGGAGGTCGGCCGGGCACCCGGCGAACGTATCGGGCACCCGCCCCTCCGGCAAGCACAGCGGCACCTCGGTGGGCCCTTCTCCCGACCACCGCACCACCCTCTCACCTGAGCGGATGAGCAGGTCCGGCGCGTGACGGCGGTCCTCGGTCCGGCAGCGATCGGCCCCGATCCCGCTGCCCGGCGCAGTTGCCGCGGAGGTGCGCGACAGGCGGCGGAGTGACCTGCGCCGAGACCGGGCAAAAGCCGTTGTCGGGCGCAATTCAGCGTCGTACGCTGATGCCAGCTTCACCAGCCTGAAGCACACTGACACTCCGATCCGTACCACGATCCACAGCGCGATCCGCAAGCGATCCGCACCGCGACCGGCTCCTGTCCGTCCACACCCGCACCGCACCCTCGACTCGCACCGGCACCGGGCCTGCACAGGGCCCGGCCACCGCGCCGGGGCCGAGATCCCCGCTCTTCGCTCGCCGACCCCATGGGGCGGGCGGAACGCCGTCGCCCGCCTGCTGCCCCATCCGCACCCGCCCCGCGCGGGATGCGCCCTCACCCGGACACCCCGGTCCGCAGGTCGGTCTCCGGTTCGACGAGGGCCCTCCACAGCACCGCACCACTCGCCACCGGCGGGTGACCCAGGAGGAAGGGGTCCACCATGTTCATCCCGCTCGCCGCACCACTGACCGGCACGCCCGCCGTGGCCGCCTCGATCGCCTCGTCAGGCCTGCCCTTCGAGGCCCTGGCGCCCCTCGGTATCGCCGTCGCCGTCGTCGCCGCACTGGCCCTGTTCCGGCTGGCCGCCGCCATCCTGCCCGGACTGGTCCGGGCCCTGGTGGTCATCGGCACGCTCATCCTGGCGGCCGGGGTGCTGAGCGGGGTGGTCGCCCTGCTGCGGGACCTCTACCAGTCGCGGCCCCGCTGATCGGGCGAGCGGGCGGGATTCCGGGCGCGGCGGCTGGCAGACTCGGCACATGTCAGGCCCGGAACCGTCCGCCACCGGGCGGCAGCCGGCCGGTGGTCCCGCCGCACCACGGTCCGGCCGGCCGGTGGAGCTGTTGCCGAAGACCCATCTGCACCTGCACTTCACCGGCTCGATGCGGCCGGGAACGTTGAAGGAGCTCGCGGCCAAGCACGGAATCCGGCTGCCGGAGTCCCTGCGCGAGCAGCATCTGCTCCGACTCACCCCGGACGAGCGGGGCTGGTTCCGCTTCCAGCGCCTGTACGACGCGGCCCGGGCCTGCGTCCGCGACGCCGAGGACATGCGCCGGATCGTGCTGGAGGCTGCGCAGGACGACGCCGCCGAAGGTTCCCGCTGGCTGGAACTGCAGGTGGACCCCACGTCCTACGCGCCCTTCGTCGGCGGGTTGACCCCGGCCCTGGAGATCGTCCTGGACGCCGCCCGGGAGGCCGGCCGCAGCACCGGCTGCCAGGTGGCCGTCATCGTGGCCGCGAGCCGGATCCGGCATCCGCTCGACGCCAGGACACTGGCCCGGCTGGCGGCCCGCCACGCCGGGGACGGCCCGGCCACGGTGGTCGGTTTCGGGCTGAGCAACGACGAGCGCCGCGGCAGCACCGAGGACTTCGCCCCCGCCTTCCGGATCGCCGCCCGGGCCGGGCTGGCCAGCCTGCCGCACTCCGGGGAACTGCTCGGCCCCGACCACATCGCCGTCACGCTGGCCGCGCTGTCCCCGGACCGGCTCGGCCACGGGGTACGGTCCTGGGAGGATCCGGCGCTGCTGGCCCGGCTGGTCGACGCCGGGATCGGCCTGGAGGTCTGCCCGGCGAGCAATGCCGCACTCGGCGTGTTCGACTCGGTCGCCGACGTACCGCTGCGTGCGCTGGCCGGAGCCGGGGCCCGGATCGCGCTGGGCGCCGACGACCCACTGCTGTTCGGTCCGCGGCTGGCGGCGCAGTACGAGGCCGCCCGGGAATGTCACGGCTTCGACGACGCCGCGCTGGCGGAACTGGCCCGGTCCTCGGTCACGGTGTCCCGCGCCCCGGACGAGGTCAAGGCCGGGCTGCTGGCCGGGATCGACGCCTGGCTGGCCACCCCGCCGCCGGCGTCGGCGGCTCAGAGGGCGCAGCCCACCAGCACGGGTTCGGGGACCAGGGTCACCCCGTAGGCCTCCCGCACCCCGTCCCGGACGGTCCGGGCCAGGGCCAGCAGGTCCTCGGCCCGGGCGTCGCCCCGGTTGGTCAGCGCCAGGGTGTGCTTGGTGGACAGCGACGCCGGTCCGGGCAGCCCGTAGCCCCTGCCGAAGCCGGCGTGCTCGATGAGCCAGGCGGCGCTCGCCTTCACCCGGCCGTCGGCGGTGGGCCAGCGCGGGGAGTCCTCGGGCAGGACGGCGGCGGCAGCGCCGTCCAGGATCGGGTTGGTGAAGAACGAGCCGGCGCTCCAGGTGTCGTGGTCGGCGTCGTCGAGCACCATCCCCTTGCCGCGGCGCAGGCCGAGCACGGCATCCCGGACCTCGGCCAACGGCGCGCGCCCGCCGGGCTCCACCCCGAGGTTGCGGGCGAGTTCCGTGTAGCGGACCGGTGCCGACAGGTCGGCCAGGGCGAGCTGGAAGGTCACCTCGAGGACCACGAACCGGGGGCCCCCGCGGAACCGCTCCTGCTTCAGCCGCGAGTTGCGGTACCCGAACTCGCAGTCAGCGGCGGCCAGCGTGGCCACCCGGCCCTGCTCACGGTCCCAGGTGCGGACCCGGGCGATGGTCTCGGCGACCTCCTGACCGTAGGCGCCGACGTTCTGGACCGGTGTGGCCCCCGTGGAACCCGGCACCCCGGAGAGGGCCTCGATCCCGGACCAGCCCCGGCCGACGGCCTCGGTGACGACGGCGTCCCACGGCTCCCCCGCCGCGACCCGGACGGTCACCCCCGAACAGGCGTCGGACACCTCGACGTCCAGGCCCCGGGTGGCCAGCCGGATCACGTCGCCGTCGAACCCGTCATCGCCCACGAGCAGGTTGGAGCCACCGCCGACGAGCAGCACGGGACGGCCGGCCGCGTCGGCCGCACTCACGGCGTCGATCACGGCGTCGGTCGTACCGGCGACGACGTACCGGGCCGCGCGGCCACCCACCCGCAGGGTCGTCAAGTCGGCCAGTCGCACGCCGTCGCCCTCCGCGGCGGCGCGGAACGGTTCCGCGTACCCACCGGCGGGGATGGCCGCGGACGCATCAGTCACGTCGGTCACGAGGGAGCACGCTAACCGGCGAGTCGCCGACACGCTCAACCGGACTCGCCCAGCGGGGCCCGGGCGGCACCCACTGTGACCATGGCCACTGCCACGGCGACCGACACGGCGAGCAGCGATCGCAGGATGCCCACCCGGTCGGCGAGCCCCCCGAGCAGGGGCGGCCCGGCGATGAACGCGGTGTAACCGATCGTCGCGACCACCCCGACCCGGGCGGCGGCCCGATCCGGCTCGTCGGCGGCCGCGCTCATCCCCACCGGGAAGCCCAGCGCCGATCCGCATCCCCAGGCGAACGCCCCCACCGCGGCCAGCGCCAGACCGGCGACCAGCCCGCACGGGCCGATCAGCGCGGGACCGCTGACCACCAGCCCGACCCCCGCCAGCACGAGCAGGGCGCTGCCGCGCAGCACCCAGACCCTGCCCCACCGGGCCAGTGCCGCGGGCCCGGCCATCCGGGACACGGTCATCGCGGTGACGAAGACCCCGTACCCGGCCGCGCCGACCGCATGGTCCACGCCGTATCCGTCGACCACACCGACCGCCAGCCAGTCGTTGGCCGAGCCCTCGCAGAAGGCCATCCCGAGCACCAGCAGCCCCACCGCGAGGGTGCGCCGCTCCCGCCAGGCGGCCAGCGATCCGGAGCCACGGCCGGCGGAACGGTCGGTGGCGGCCGCCGGACCGGACCCTGCCGGACCGGACCCTGCCGGACCGGACCCTGCCGGCGGACGGCAGCCCCCGGCGGATCCGGCGGGCACGGA
>DASTGO010000283.1:0-7973 GCA_035719045.1 Kineosporiaceae bacterium
ACTGGATCGGACACCGGGGGAGCGTCCAGCGATGTCCCTGGCGGCCTGCACCGGGACGGAATGAGTGGCTGTGCGCATGGTGAGACGCCCACCGTCAGATGGGCACCCCCCAGCCCTCGAACGGCACCTCGGACGCCACCATCCCCACCCGGGAGCCGTCCATGACGCTGCCCGGCCGGGTGACCACCATCCCGGGCAGGGACGTGGCGACACCGACGTGCGCGAACCCGGGTGCGCTGCCAGGGCTGCAGCGCAGGGATGGCGGTCCGAAGTCCGCCCAGGCGCGGCCGACCGCCGGTTCGCCCGTGAGGGTTCCGGCGGCCCACGCCGTCATCGCCATGACCGGCTACCTCAGGGGACGGGCACGAACAGCAGGGGGCCAGCGAACGGGGTTGCGGAGTAGTTGTTGAAGTCCCCGATGATGCTGGTCCGGTTCACCTGCGTACCGACGCCTCTCTGGGGTGCGATGCACTTGTAGTTGACGCCACCGTACGTCTCGGTCATCCCGACGGCCACGGTTGGGATCGGATCGGCAGCGGCGAGGACGGACGCCCGGCCGCCCCAGAAGAAGCGGGTGAGGGTCCCCCGCCAGCCAGCGGCGTCCTCCATCACGACCCATGGCTTGAGAACCAAAGACCCATCGAGTCCGCGGGCGTTGAAGGTAGTCGCACTACCAGCGTTGTCGCTGATCCGGTCGACGGATTCGAGCCACCCGGTCGGCCAGTTTGCCTGCCCCGTGTAGTCCTTGGAGACAACGATGTTCTGGTTGTTGCACGCGTACGAGGTTCCTGAGTTGCGGATGAGGCAGAACGCTGGGGCCAGGTCCTGACCCGGGTAGTACGGGTTAACGTCGCAGAGAACGAAGCACTGTTTCGTGGATCCCAGGGATGTCGAGTCGGCGTTGGTCTCGGAGGCCCGTGGACCCTCGATCGCAACGAACAGGTGTTCCTTTCCTGCGGAAACGGTCGCCCGGACGACGTCGGTTGCAGCGCCCAAGACCTGCTTCCAGGTCACGTGGGGGCCACCCCCCGTGTACTTGTTCTGCGGTGTCGACCCGCTGAGGCCGTTGTAGACGCCGACCTGCATTCTTCCCGCGGTGATCGCGGCGTCCGCCAGGTCGACGACCATGACGGCACCGCGGGTGGTGGTCGCGGTGACGGTCATGCCGACGCCGATCGCGTCACCTACCTGGTAGGTGCCCTGCGGGCAGGTGAGCGGGTCGGCCCAGGAGATCGTGGTCCCGTTGACGGCGGTCACGATGCGGCACTCCGGGGTGGCGGCCCCGTTGATCGCAGCAGCACGCCAGAACGTCAGGCAGCCGCCGACAACGATGCCTGTCGCGGACGCCACCGTGCAGGACTGTGCGCCAGCCGCGACCGGAGCTGTGGCGACGCTCGTGCTGGCCGCGACCGGGACGTGCGTCCAGTCGGAGGAGGCGTGGATCGCCTGCTTTATGACGCCCTGCACTTTGGCGCCCGTGGTGATGGCGTCCTCGAGGAACGAGATACCCATGGTGGTGGTCCTCCCTACGGGGCCGTGATCGAGTCGGCCGTCTTGGTTCCGTGTCCCTTGAACACCCACAGGCCAGGGCCAGGGTGTGTCTCGGTCACAGATGTCGGGGTGTCGCCTCGGACCGCCCCGGAGACGGTGAGGGATGCGGTCAGGTTGAGTGAGCCCCCGGCGGAGCCGGCCGCGGATCCGACCTGGATCCGGTAGGTGGTGCCCGCGGTGACCGGGACGGTGAGGGTGGAAGCAGCTGCACCGACTTGGGTTAGCGCGCCGATCGTGGCGCCTGTGTAGACGGCGATCTGCGGGGTGAATGAGGACCCGGCCGTGGTGATGGTGAGATGGCCGGACAGAGTCGGGGTGTAGGTGGCCCAGCCCGTGTGGTCCATGCCGCCCGGCTCAGACGCCTCCGTGCCCCACCCGGTCGTGTCGACTCCGGTGAGGGCGAACTGGCTGGCGGCGATGAGGTCGTCGGCGGCAGGCATCGCTGACGCGAACCCGTCCCCGAACGGGTTGATCCCGGCGGTGAAGTGCTCTGCGATCCGCGCGTCCGACAGTGCTGTCCCGTAGAGGGCGGCGCCCTCCATGCGGCCCTGGACTCGTTGGATGTTGGACAGCCCGTACTGTCCGATCCACACCGGGCCGGTGCAGGTGTGAAGTGTCCCAGAGACCGCCACGGGCGGGCCGAGGAGCCGGCCGTTCACGAACCCGCGGAGGGTGGCCCCGTCGAACACGAGGGCGACATGGCATCGCACCAGCGAAAGCGCGGGCGGCGACTGGACCGGGTAGTACTTCCACACCGTCGGCGTCGTGTTCGAGGCCGTGAGTTCGAGAGTCCCGTCCGCGCAGATCGACAGGACGAACTTCCGGTCAGGGGTGGTTCCGTCCTGACAGATCAACGTTGCGGTCTTCTGCGCCGTCATCAGCACCCACGCTTCGACGGTCTCTGCGTTGACGTTCTGCCAGGCCGCGTTTGCGACGGATGCCCACTGCGTCGAACCGTCGAACGTGGCGCACGGGCGACCCCCGTTCGCGGGGATGATGCCCGACGCGGCCAGGTTCGGGTTGCCGGTGTAGGTGCCGTGGCGGGCGTTCCCCGAGGCGTCGCTGAGGGTTGTCCCGCCGCCCTCGTTCATCGGCCAGTAGGCCATGGGAGTGTCGGCGAGGACGGCGGCGTCGTACGCGGTCTTCAGGGAGGCCTGCACGAGCAGGTTCCCGCCAGCCACGCCACTGGCGGACCCGACCTGCAGCCGGTACGTGATGTTGGGGCGGACGGTCACCGTGAGCGTGCCTGTGACGGAGGTCCCGACCTGTGTCAGCTCGCCCAGGGCCGAACCGGTGTGCACGGCCATGGTCGGGGTGAACGAGGAACCCGAGGTGGTGAAAGTGACCTGGCCGGGCGCGGTCGGGGTGAACACCATCCACCCGGAGTGGTCGATACCGCCCGGTTCGGACGTCTCGGTTGTCCACCCTGTCGTGTCCTGGGTGGTTGTCGCGAGTGGCTTCCTGGTGTCCCATGTTCCGGCGTCAGCGAAGACGTCCTCGATCGGGTAAGAGGTGCCAGCCTGGTAGTGGGCGCCGACCCGGGACAGGGTGAGCGCGTGGTCGTAGAGCGCGGTCTTCTCGATCGACCCGATGAAGTCGTAGGCGGAGATCGGGACCTGGCCGATGAACATGTCCTGGCTGACCGTGGTGGTGTTCATCGTCACCACGCCCGCCGCCTGCGCGACCTGAACGCCGTTCACCCAGATCGTCAGGTTCGCGCCGTCATACGCCATCACCACGTGGTAGGTGCCGCCAACCACGACCACGCCCGCAGCGGAGCTCGCGTACAGCTGGTTGTTGCCGCTGTAGTAGATTCCGCCGTCCACCCCGCCGGTGGTGAGAATCCGCAGCTGGAAGCGACGGTTCGACCCGCCAAGTTCGGAGTCGTCGGAGGCGATGATCAGGATGTGGGAGAGAGATGTCGGCTTGACCCACGCCTCGACGGTGAGGTTGGTGACGTTCATCCACGCGCCGACTGGGACGGTCACGTACTGGTTGGACCCGTTGAGAGTGATCGACGCCTCGGCTGTCGCCAGGTCCAGCGGGACGACACCAGGAGCCCCTTGCGTGAGTGCCGTGCTGTAGTAGCCGGGACGCCCATTCCCGGACGTGTCCGCCGCGGTCCCGTTGGTCTTGTCGTCCAGCTTCCAATACGCCATCGGGGCGTCGGCTAGGACTTCGACATCCAGTGGTGATCGGTAGGCGCTCTGCAACCGGACGACTCCGCCGGCCTGCCCGGATGCGACACCGACCTGCAGTCGGTACGTGACGCCGGCTGCTACATCGACCGTGAGAGACGATGTCCCGGAGGCTACGAGGGTGAGGGCCCCGATCGACGTGCCCGTGTAGACGGCGAGGGTCGGGGTCACCGTCGACCCTGCGGTCGTGAGAGCCAGTTTTCCCTTGCTGGGGGCGGTGAAGGTGGCCCACCCGGTGTGGTCGTAGGTGCCCGGCTCCGAGGCCTGTGTCGTCCAGGCGGTCGTGTCGAACGTCGTCGCCGTCAGTTGGGGTGGGAGAGCCCCTGCCGACGCGAAGTCGTTGGCGACGTAAGCCTGGGGGGATCCGACGGCGTAATGCGCCCGAACCCTCGCCGCGGTGAGCGTAGACCCATAGAGGGCCACCTTCTCGATCTGGCCGGCGAACGGGCTCCCACTGTTCACGGCCCCGATCTGCAGAGGCGTCGTGACGGTGGTCGTATTCAGGTTGCCGGTGTAGGCGATCGAAGCGACCTGATCCCCGTTGATGTAGAGCACGATGTTCGCGCCGTCATAGGTGGCGACCGCATGGTACGTCTGACCTGCAACGATGTATCCGGCGGGTGTGAGGATCTGACCGATGGTCGACCCAGCCATGAAGTCGATCTCGAACGCGCCGGTGTTGCGGGCCGTGAGCTGGAATCTGCGGTTGGTGCCCGCACTAGTCGAATCCTGGCCGACGATGACCCGGTTGGCCGCGAGAGAACTGACCGCGAACCACACTTCGACGGAGTACGCGGTGGCGGAGTCCTGCCACGAGGCGGCGGCGGCCGTCGCGTACTGTCCGGTCCCGCTGAAGATGGCCGAGCTGTCACCTGCCGCCAGGTCCGTGCCGAGTAGGCCCGAAGCGATGCTCGTTGAACCCACGTAGCTGAGGTCGTGTCCGCCACCGGATGAGTCCGCGCAGACTGATCCCGCCGCGTCGTTCAGCTTCCAATAGGCAAACGGATTGTCGGCGAGGACTGCGGCGTCGTAGGCGCTGGTCATCTCGTCCTCACACCCGGAAGATCCGGCTGGCGGTATCGGCGAACTGCAACGTGAGGTTCCCGCCGTTCGTGGTGATCGGAAGGTTGCCCTGCTGGGAGCTCGCCCCGGATGTTCCTGCCGGGATGCCTCCGGTGAGCGCGGCCACGGTGATGGCGCGGTCCCCAGCTGCCGCTGGCGCGGTAAGGGTGGCGGTGACGGCGCCGAAGACGATCGTGCTGCCGGTGACGAGCCCGTCGAGGAGAGGATCGACCCGGACGGTCGTGTCGCCGCCGGCCGCAAGCGATGCGCAGGTGACGGTGACGCGGCCGTCCAACCAGGCGATGACCCGCTGCGCGGCCGCCGCGACGTCGGCGCCGCCGCCGGGCCCACTCGCCTGGTACAGCAGCCATCCGGCGGGGGTGTGCCCGCCCGCGAGGGTCCCGCCGTTCGCGGTGCCGATGATCGTGACGTCGGTGGCGTCCGCGACTCCCGCCGTGGCCGTCTTGTCCGCCAGGGCTACCGGGGTGCCGAGCAGCACACCCCCAGCGGCGGTCACGTCTGCGACGGTCCGGTGCGCGGCGTCGAAGACGTACCCCTCGACGGGGCAGGCCTTCACCACCCCCACGGTGTAGCTGATCTCCCCGGAGAGGAAGCCTTCCCGGCCGGCATCGAACAGGGCATTCACGAGGCCACCACCGTCACGGTCAGGTCGGATCCGGGGGACGTCGACCCGACAGCGTCGATGTCGACGGTGAGGTAGTGGCCTGCCGGCCACACGGTCACGTCGGGGACCGCGGTGGCCGTGTTCTGCCCGGCCGCGATGGACGGCCTGCCCGCCTGGGTGGTGAAGATGGTGACGTCGTCCAGGTGGACGTCAACGACGACCGGGCCCCCGGCGGGCGCCGTCCCGACGGAGGCACGGACAGCGGTGATCGTGACTGTCCGGCCGATGTCGTTGTAGAGGCGGTGTGCCCCGGACCGGACTGCGAGGGATCCCGCGCGGGTGAACGTGACCACGGCTGGCCCGGTCGCCCCGGTCGGACCTGCAGCGCCTTGGATGCCCTGCTGGCCCTGTGCTCCGGCGGGCCCGGCGGGACCCTGCGCCCCGTCGGGCCCTGCTGGCCCAACGGGCCCTTGCGCACCCTGCGGCCCCTGCGGGCCCTGCGCACCGACGAGAGACGCGAGCCACTGCGCTTCGGTGCCCACGAAGCCACCCGCGACAGCAGCGGAGTACGCCGACGGACCAGCCGGACCAGCCGGACCGTCCGGGCCCTGCGCTCCGGCCGGGCCGGTCGCACCCTGCGGCCCTGCGGGACCCTGCGGGCCCTGCGCACCGACGAGAGACGCCAGCCACGCGGTCTCCGTGCCCTGGAAACCTTCCGCGACCGCGACTTGATAGGCGGACGGCCCAGCAGGGCCGGTCGCACCGGCTGGCCCTTGCGGGCCGGTGAGCGCGGCCAGCGTGACCAGGTCCGTCCACGCCGGATCACCCTCGTACCGCCACTGGATCGCCGTGACACCGGCCTGCACCTGGACGGGGCGACCCTCCGGACCCTGCACGCCCTGGACGCCCTGCGGGCCGGTGATCACCGACAGCGGCACCAGGTCCGTCCACGCGACGTCACCGACGTACCGCCACTGCAGGTGTGTCGCGGTCACCTGCAGCTCGACGGGCACGCCGGGGGAGCCCTGCGGGCCTCGGTCCCCGGGGGGGCCGACTGGCCCGGTGGGGTTCACGAGCCGGGGAGTGTCATAGCCGGGGCGGACGACCTCTGTCGGCCCGGTGGCCGGCCGGACGATCTCGACGGGGCTACTCACCAGTCGTCACCTCCGGCGACAGCCGCGCCACCCCGGACATGAGGCGGACAACCCGGCCGGAGGCGGGGTGCTTCAGTTCGACGTCGTACTTCCCGTACTCCCACGTCCACCCCGTTGAGGCGTCAGCGGGCAGTGACAGGGTCACCGTGCCGTCGGCGGCGAGCAGGATCCGCCCGTCCGCGGCCTGGTCGCTGGAGTGGAAGCGCGCGAGGACGGTCGGGTCCCGGGGTTCCTTACGGATCTCGCAGCGGGCAACCCACCCGGTCGACAGGTTCACGGCCTGGCGGGTCGCCCCGCCGTCCGTGGACTCCTCGTACACCCACGCGACACTCCATGTGGCGCCCTGGGGGATGAGCAGGTCCTCTACGCCGAGCGAGGCTGCCAACGGATCTGTCACGCCGCGGATGGAAGCGGACCGTGACCGATTACGTCCTGGGGTCGAGTTGGGGGAGTGGACGGTGTGCCTGTGAGGAGCGCTCCGCCCACTCCCGGCTCAACGGCGGCGAACCGCGGCCGCCCACACCCAGCGCACCCAGTGCCCGGAGCGCCCGTCCGGCCACTCGATCCGCACGGCGTCCGACGTCCACGCGGTCGCCATGGCGTCGACCTGATGCTCTTGTCCACCCCGGAACGGCACCCACGCAGTGACGGGGATCGCCCGCGGCGCGTAGGTGACCGACTGGCCGGCCAACTGCTTCTCCGGCCGCAGACCGATTGGAGTCTCGACGTCCAGGGGGAATCGAGGCCGGGGCGGCGGGTCGACGGCGCAGCCATACCGCCAGGTTCGCACACCTGTTCGAGTCAAGCCAGACTCGGGGTGGGCGGTGCTGCAGTCCTCTACACGAGTATCCTGGCCGGATGGCTGAATACGGGGCCCCGAAGTACCAGAGGATCGCCGCCGAGATCCGCGCCGACATCGCCGCCGGACGGCACCGGCCCGGCGAGAGGATCCCGTCCGAGACCGAACTCATGGAGCGGTTCGGGGTCACCCGGCCGACGGTCCGGGGCGCCGTCCAAGTCCTGCAGGTGGAAGGCCTCGTCGAGTCCTTCCACGGCAGGGGGTCCTTCGTCCGCCGGGTCGAGCGCCAGGTGATCCCGCTCCACCCGGACGGGACGCCAGGACAGGCCAGGACCGTACTGATCGCCCGCCCGGCAACGATCGAAGAGGCGGAGCAGCACGGTCTGCGTCCCGGCGGGCACGTCGTCGAGGTGACCCGCCAACTAGTCAGGGACGGCGGGGTGGTCGAGGTCATCGGCGTCGACGTCTGGCCGGCCGACCGGTACGCGTTCGTCGACGAGCACCCGGCGAAGGGGTGACTGGGGTCGGCGTGGCGGGGGCCACGCGTTACGGGTCAGGCGGCCCCCGCCCGGTGACCATCAGTC
>DASTGO010000284.1:0-8141 GCA_035719045.1 Kineosporiaceae bacterium
ACATCCCTTTCTTCCCGATTGCCCCCTTCTCACCAAGCCCCTGACCGCCGCCGATCACCAAGCCCCCCACGATCACCCCGAAGCCGGCCATGGGAGGCATGATCGGACGTCCGGCCGCCCAGCCGTCACGCGCGATCATCAGCCCCACGCCCCAACCCGCGACCATCGCCCCGCCAACCTCGGGCGAGCACTGAAGCCAGCCGTGTGAAAGCGCTTTCAGATGGAGATGACGAGATCCGAGACGGCTTCATCCAGGCCGTGAGTCCCTTCGAAGCGCTCCCTTTGCCCCGCTTAAAGTAACTAAAGAGCGCTCTCACGGACACAGTTCGGTAACCCTCCCTTGACACCGGCGGCGCGGGAGCCCCAGTCTCACGTCCCATACGAGAGAGCGCTTTCTCGCTCTCTGCGGCATCCGCTCCGACCCCAGCCTCATGAGGAGGCCCACCCCATGCGAAGCACCCGCACCGTCGCGGCCGCTGTCGCCGCCGTCGCCAGCATCGGACTCCTGGTCTCCGCCTGCGGCTCGGGCTCGTCCAGCCCGTCCGGCAGCAGCAGCGGCTCCCAGGCGATCACGCTCAACGTCAACGTCTTCGGCGACAGCTTCCCGCCCGAGATGTACCGGGCGTACGAGAAGGCCCACCCGGGCATCACGATCAAGGAGAACCGCGCCGACTACGGGGCCCACCACAACAACCTGCAGGCCCACCTCACCGCCGGCGCCGGCCTCGGCGACATCGAGGTCATCGAGATCGGCCAGATCTCCGGCTACATCGGCCAGGCCGACAAGTTCGTCAACTTCCTCGACTCCGGCGCGGACACCTCCACCTGGACGAAGGCGAAGACCCAGCAGGCCGAGACCCCGGACGGCAAGAGCCTGATCGGCCTGCCGACCGACACCGGCGGCCTCGGCCTGTGCTACCGGACCGACCTGTTCGCGGCGGCCGGCCTGCCGACCGACCGGGCCGCGGTCTCCAAGCTCATGCCGACCTGGCAGGCGTACGTCGACCTCGGCAAGCAGTTCCTGGCCAAGGCTCCCGCGGGCGTGAAGTGGTTCGACTCGGCCGGCAACCTGTTCAACGGCGTCCTCGGCAACGAGGCCACGACCTACTACGACGCTTCCGGCAAGGTCGTCGCCGGCACCAACCCGGTCGTCAAGTCCGCCTGGGACCTGGCCTCGCAGGCCATCGCAGCCAAGGAGAGCGCCGCCCTGTCCGGGTTCACCCCGGAGTGGAACACCGGGTTCCAGCGTGGCCAGTTCGCCACCGTGACCTGCCCCGCCTGGATGCTCGCCTACATCCGCACCAACGCCCCGGAGACCAAGGGCAAGTGGGACGTCGCGACGGTGCCGGGTGGCTCGGGCAACTGGGGCGGCTCGTTCCTGTCGGTCCCCAAGGCCGGCAAGCACACCAAGGAGGCCGTCGAGCTGTCCAAGTGGCTGACCGCCCCGGCGCAGGACGTCCAGATCTTCCAGAAGTACGGCAACTTCCCCAGCGCGATCGCGACCTGGACCCAGCCTGAGGTCGCCAACTACACCGACCCGTTCTTCAACAATGCTCCCGTGGGCCAGATCTTCCCGGCCTCGCTGAAGAACGCGCCGGCGCAGGTCTACGGACCGCAGTGGGGAGTCGCGAACACCGCGACCGGCAACGCCCTCACCACGGTCGAGAAGGGCACCGCGCCCGACGTTGCATGGCAGAAGGTCCTCAAGGACATTGCCGCCGCAACCGGCCAGTGATGTTCGGCCCTCCGCCGTGCCGGACTGAACCGGCGCGGCGGAGGGTGGGGGGTGGTGCCGGGCCCCGGTCCGCCCGGCACCGCCCCCGCTCCACCCGCAGCGCTGCGACTCCAGCGCTCCGACCGTCGCCACCTGTGAGGGGGCAGCAGTGACCACGACCAGCCCGGCCGCGCAGCCGGTCACCTCGGCCCCGCAGCCGCAAACCCGGGGCACCCTGCGCACCCGCTGGCACCGCTTCGACGTGCGCGGCATGCCGTACCTGCTGGTGGCGCCGTTCTTCGTGATGTTCGCGGTGTTCGGGGCCTTCCCGATCCTCTACACGCTCTACGTGTCCCTCACCGGCTGGAACACCCGGCGAGCCGGCTCGGAGAACACCTTCGTCGGCCTGACCAACTACCAGAACCTGCTCGGCGACGAGTTCTTCTGGAACGCGCTGCGCAACACGATCGGGATCGGCATCCTGTCGGCGGTCCCGCAACTGATCCTCGCGCTGTGGATCGCCCACCTGCTCAACTACCGGCTGCGTGGGCGGCTGTTCTTCCGGACCGGGGTGCTGGTCCCGTACGTGACCAGCGTCGCCTCGGTCGCCCTGATCTTCAACGAGTTGTTCGCCCGGGACTTCGGCCTGGTGAACTGGCTGCTCGGGCTGGTCGGGATCTCACCCGTCGACTGGCACAGCGGGTCCCTGGCCTCGTGGACCGCCGTCTCGGTGATGGTGGTCTGGCGGTGGACCGGCTACAACGCGCTGATCTACCTGGCGGCCATGCAGGCCGTCCCGTTCGAGCTGTACGAGTCCGCCGCGGTGGACGGTGCGGGCCGGTTCCGCCAGTTCTGGAGCATCACGATCCCGAGCCTGCGCCCGACGATCATCTTCACCGTCATCGTCTCGACGATCGGCTCCCTGCAGCTGTTCGGCGAGCCGCTGCTGTTCGACGTCAGCCGCAACGCCCAGGGCGGGGCCGCCCGCGAGTTCCAGACCGTGGTGCTCTACCTGTACCAGCAGTTCTGGTTCAACGGCCGCTACGGCTACGCCTCCGCCGTCGCCTGGGGACTGTTCGTCTTCATCGTGCTCGTCGTCGGCGTGAACCTCTGGCTCTCCCGGCGGATCCGAGGGGAGAACTGATGGCCGCGCTCACGCAGGACGCCCGGGTGCGGCAGGCAGCACCCCGCCGCATCCGCCGCGGGCACGCCCCGGGCGGCGCCGGGCTCGGCACCTACGTCACGCTCACGCTGTTCGTCCTGGTGTCGGCCTTCCCGCTGTACTGGTCGCTGGTGGTGGCCTCCCACGACCAGGCCACCATCGCGAAGTACCCGCCGGCCGTGGTCCCGGGCGGCAATCTCTGGGCGCACATCCAGACCGCCTTCTCGCAGGCCAACTTCGGCCTGGCACTGGTGAACTCGGCGATCGTCTGCTCGATCATCACCATCGCCGTGCTGCTGACCTCGACCCTGGCCGGTTTCGCCTTCGCCAAGTTGCGGTTCCGCGGCCGGGAGGCGCTGCTGAGCTTCGTCGTGGCGACCATGCTCGTGCCCACCCAGCTCGGGATCATCCCGCTGTACATCATGGTGACCCGCTGGTTCGGCTGGGGCTCGGACCTGCGCGCGGTGGCCCTGCCCAGCCTGGTCAGCGCCTTCGGGGTGTTCTTCATGCGGCAGTACCTCGCCCAGGCGCTGCCCACCGAACTGCTGGAGGCCGGCCGCGTCGACGGCGCCTCGACCCTGCGGCTGTACTGGAACATCGTGCTGCCGATCGCCCGGCCGGCCGCGGCCGTGCTCGGGCTGCTCACCTTCATCGCGGCCTGGAACGACCTGTTCTGGCCGCTGGTCGTGCTCAACTCGGACAACCCGACCGTCCAGGTGGCGATCTCCAACCTCGCCGCCGGGGTCCAGGTCGACTACTCGCTCACCCTGACCGGCGCCGTGATCGGGACCTTCCCGATCCTCATCGTCTTCATCCTGCTGGGCAGGCAGATCATCGGCGGAATCATGCAAGGAGCAGTGAAGGGATGACCGTGCCCGACCAGACAGTGGCGGACCAGACCGGGGACCCGATCGGGACGTCGGGCAATCCGGCCGCACGGATCCCCTTCCCCGCAACCGGGTCCCCGGCCACGCTGACCTTCCCGCCGGACTTCGTCTGGGGGACCGCGACCGCCTCGTACCAGATCGAGGGCGCCGTGGACGCCGACGGCCGTGGCCGGTCGATCTGGGACACCTTCTCCCACACCCCCGGCTGCGTGGCCGGTGACGACACCGGCGACGTGGCCTGCGACCACTACCACCGCTCCCCCGAGGACGTCGCGCTGCTGCGCGAGCTGGGCATCCCGGCGTACCGGTTCTCGATCGCCTGGCCACGGGTGCAGCCAGGCGGCCGGGGCCCGGCCAACCCCGCCGGCCTGGCCTTCTACGACCGGCTGGTCGACGAGCTGCTCGCCCAGGGGATCAGCCCGCTGGTGACGCTCTACCACTGGGACCTGCCGCAGGAACTGCAGGATGCCGGCGGCTGGGCACAGCGGGACACCGCCTACCGGTTCGCCGACTACGCCGAGATCGTCGCGGGCCGGCTCGGGGACCGGGTGCACCGGTGGACCACGCTGAACGAGCCGTGGTGCTCGGCCTACCTGGGCTACGCCAAGGGCGAGCACGCCCCCGGGATCCGTGACCCGAGGCAGGCGATCCGCGCCGTCCACCACCTACTGCTCGGCCACGGGTTGGCGGTGCCGCTGCTGCGGGCGGCACTGCCTGCCGGTGCGGAGATCTCCATCGTGCTCAACCCGATGGCGGTCCGCCCGGCCACCGACGGCGAGGCCGACCGGGCCGCAGCCACGGCGATCGACGGCATCGCCAACCGGATCTTCCTCGACCCGCTGTTCCAGGGCCGTTACCCGCAGGACGTCGTCGAGGCGGTCCGGGCGGCCGGGATCAGCGACTGGGAGCACGTGCAGCCCGGGGACCTCGACATCATCGCTGCGCCGCTGGACGCGATCGGCGTCAACTACTACTCGCCGATGGTCGTCGAGGCCGCGCCCGACCAGACCGAGAGCATGGACGCCTTCCCGGCCTGCCCAGGGGTGCGCGGGGTCGACCTGCCGGGGCCGCGCACCGGGCAGGACTGGCCGGTGGAGGCCTCCGCGATGATCCCTCTGCTGGAGCGGATCGCGCATGACGCCCGGATCCCGCTCATGGTCACCGAGAACGGTGCCGCCTACCCCGACCACCTGGGCCCCGACGGGGTGGCCGACCTCGACCGGATCGCCTACCTGCGTGACCACCTCACCGCCCTGCACACCGCGATCAGCCGCGGGGTGGACGTCCGTGGCTACTTCCTGTGGTCCTTCCTGGACAACTTCGAGTGGGCCTGGGGGTACGCCCAGCGGTTCGGGGTGGTCCACGTCGACTATGTGACCCAGCAGCGGACCCCCAAGCACAGTGCGCTGTGGTACCGGGACGTCATTCGTCGGCACGGCCTCCCGGGCGGGGTCTCGTAGGCTTGCAGCGTGATGGTCCCGCCGCCCGGGTCAGCGGCCGGGCCGTCGCCGCCAGCTAAGGAGCCTGGATGACCTCCACCTCGTCACGCAGCCCGCGCCGCACGCTGCCCACCCTCGCGACCGTCGCGGCCGTGGCCGGGGTGTCACCGGCGACCGTCTCCCGGGTGATCAACGGGTCCACCACGGTGGCACCGCAGATCCGGGCCGCCGTCGAGGATGCGATCAGCACGCTCGGCTACGTCCCGAACCGGGCCGCCCGCAGCCTGGTCACCCGGCGCAGCGACTCCATCGCCCTGGTGGTCCGGGAACAGGTCGAGTTCGGGGTGGCCGACGCCTATCTGTCCAGCACGATCGTCGCGGCCAGCCAGTCCCTGGTGGGGACCGGGTTCCAGTTGGTCGTGATGATGGCGGACAACGACGCCGACCACGCCCAGCTGGCCAACTACGTCCGGGCCGGGCATGTGGACGGGGTGATCCTGGTGTCGGTGCACGCCGACGACCCGCTGCCCCAGCAGCTGCTGCGGGCGAAGATCCCGACCGTGCTCAGCGGCCGTCCGGTCAACCCGCTGCCCGCCGGCGGCAGCTACGTGGACGTGGACAACATGGGGGGCGGCCGGCTGGCCGCGCAGCGGCTGATCGAGGCCGGCCGCCGTCGGCTGGCCACCATCGCCGGGCCCGCCGACATGACCGCCGCCACCGACCGGCTCGCCGGGTTCCGCGCCGCGGTACAGGAGGCGGGCCTGCAGGTCGAGGCGATGGCCGTCGGGGACTTCCACCGGGCCTCCGGCGAGACCGCGATGCAGCAGATCCTCGAGCGGGAACCCGAGATCGACGGGGTGTTCGCGGCCAGCGACCTGATGGCGGCCGGGGCGATGCGGGTGCTGCGCTCCGCGGGCCGGGTGGTCCCCGACGACGTGGGCGTGATCGGCTTCGACGACGTCGAGCTGGCCCAGCACACCGAGCCGCCGCTGACGACGATCCACCAGCCGGTCGCCGACGTGATCAGGATCGTCACGCAGATGCTCATCCGGCAGATCGGCGGCGGTCCCGTCGAGGAGCCCGTGGTCCTGCCCACCACCCTGGTGGTCCGCGCGTCCGCCTGACCGCTGCGGGCCGGGCCCCGGCAGTTCCACGGCGGCTGCTCCTGCGGCGGGCCTGTCTGCCGCCCGATCACGGCCGGGTCCGGACCCGCCGACGGATCACAGCAGGCGACGGTCGGCGGCCCAACGGGTCAACTCATGCCGGCTGGACAGCTGCAGCTTGTGCAGCACCGAGGACACATGCGTCTCCACGGTCTTCACCGAGATGTACAGCTCCCGGGCCACTTCCTTGTAGGCGTAGCCGCGGGCGATCAACCGCATCACCTCACGTTCCCGGGCGGACAGCCGGTCCAGCTCGTCGTCCACCGAGGCCACCTCGCCCGCCCCGGCGCCGAAGGCGTCGAGCACGAACCCCGCCAGCCGGGGGGAGAACACCGCGTCCCCGTCGGCGACCCGGTGCACCGCCGCGGCCAGGTCCGGTCCCGAGATCGTCTTCGTCACATAGCCGCGGGCCCCGGCCCGGATCACCGCGATCACGTCCTCGGCCGCATCGGACACGCTCAGCGCCAGGAACCGCACCGGAACCTGCCCGCCGAGCAGTCCGGCGCACCGGTGCAGCACCTCCCGGCCGCCCTGCCGGTCGATCCCGCCGGGCAGGTGCACGTCGAGCAGGACCACGTCCGGGCGGGTCGCGCAGACCACCTCCACGCCCGTGTCGACGTCACCGGCCTCGCCCACCACCTCGATCCCCGGGTCGGCGGCCAGCTCGGCCCGGACCCCGCTGCGGAACATCCCGTGGTCGTCGACCAGGACGATCCGCACCGGGCACGACCCCTGCGCCGGCTCGCTCATCGCGCACTCCCCTCCTGCACCGGCGCCGAGTCTGCCACCGCGACCGGCAGCGCCAGCCGGACCTCGGTGCCCTCCCCCGACCGCGAACGCAACGTCGCCGTCCCGCCGTGCCGCTCCATCCGGGCGATGATCGACTCCCGGACCCCGAGCCGGTCCGCCGGAACGGCAGCCAGGTCGAAGCCCGGCCCGCGGTCCCGGACAAAGGCCTCCACCCCGTCCGGCCCGGACTCCACGTAGACCTGCACCGGAGCCCCGGCATGCCGGACGGCGTTCACCATGGCCTCCCGCAGGGCCGCGACCAGGGCTGACACCCGGTCGTCCAGCGGCCGGTCACCCACCAGGACCACCTCGACCGCCACCCCGTGCCGGTCCTCGACGTCCGCCGCGGCCGCCTTGACCTCGGTGGCCAGGGTCCCGCCGTCGGCCTGCCGCGGGCCGTACAGCCAGTCCCGCAACTCCCGCTCCTGGGACCGGGCCAGCCGGGTCACCGTCGTCGGGTCGTCACTGCGCCGCTGGATCAGGGCCAGCGTCTGCAGCACGGAGTCGTGCAGGTGGGCCGCCAGATCGGCGCGCTCGGCCTCCCGGATCCGGGCCTCCCGCTCGGCGTCCAGGTCCCGCCAGAGCCGGACCCCCCACGGCGCCAGCACCAGCGCCGTCCCGGCCAGCACGGCCAGCACGGCCAGCAGGGCCCGCCCGGCGGTCACCACGTCACTGCTCTGCAGCAGGAACATCAGCGTCCCGGCGACCACCAGTGCCAGGCCGCCGGCCACCCGGACCGCGGCCGCCCGGGTGGTGCCGACCCCGGTCCGGGCCGCCCAGCGGGAGCGTTCCACCTCGTCCAACTGGGTGTACGCCAGCAGCGCACCGCCCACGACCACGACCAGCGGGACGACCGCCCCGAGCCGCACACCGAACCCGAGCCGGGACCCCAGCGCCGACAGCCCGACCGCGAGCAGAGCGATCCCGAGCACCAGATCACCGCGACGCCTCCCGCACCGGCGCCGGCCCTCGGCCGGACCCGGGTGC
>DASTGO010000285.1:0-4518 GCA_035719045.1 Kineosporiaceae bacterium
CCCGTCGGGACCTGAACTAGCGACCCGGTACGGGGTGTCACGCCAAACCATTCAGCAGGCCTTGAAGCCCCTCAGAGATGAGGGACTGATCGTGAGCCAGCAAGGGCGTGGAACATATGTACGCTCCCGCGCAGAGCGCCCAGTGGAACTGAGACCCCACCTTGAGCGAGCGTTCTCCGCACCGGATGTGTTCATCGATTTCTCTGGATTCTCCGGAGAAACACTCTCGGGCGCCCTTCAGGAACCTCTCGACAAGATTCGTGGCGGCACATTGGCCCCTCGGTCAATCTCGGTTCGAATCCTTATTCCCGACACAGAACGCCCCTGGTCCATCCCATGCCTGACCGAAACCCTTCAAGACTCTCCGGAGTTCCGTCGAAGGATGGCTAGAATCGCTGACCGCAGCGTCGGACAGCTTGCCCATTCCATTGAAGAACTCTCGGCGCTACAGCTGGTGCCAGAGACTTCGGTGATGGTTCGAAGCATGCCATCCGTTCCACTCTTCAAGGTCTACATCATCAACAAGGCCGAGATCTTCTTCGGGCTCTACCCGATAACCGAGCACAAACTCAAGCTCGGAGACGACATGCAGACCGTCTGGGACCTGACGGGCAAGGACGCAAGCCTCTTCCACCAGGCGAACGAAGGCGCCAACAGTACCGGGGCCCTGTATGTGGAGCAGTACCAGAACTGGTTCAACTCAATGTGGGAATCCGTAGCGAGGGAGCTCTCTCTATGACCGGCAATCACCAACTGTGGCGAAAGTTCAGCCGGACCAGGACAGTCCTCCTCGACTTCGACGGGCCGGTATGCAGTGTCTTCGCAGGCTTTCCAGCGCCCATGGTTGCGGAAGAGACAAGGCGGTCCCTATTGGAGTCAGGAGTTTCCCTGCCACAGCCGGGCATCGACACCGATGACCCCATGGTGGTGCTTTCTCAGGCCGCTCAGGTCTCAAGGGACGCCGGGCAAGAAGCGCAATTGCACCTGGCGGATTTAGAACTTCAAGCGGTTGAGAGCGCCGAGCCCACGCCCGGAAGCACCCGATTCCTTCGAGCCTGCCGGGAGGCGTCGAAGCCGGTCGTGATCGTAAGCAATAACACCGCTGGCGCAATCCGGCGCTACCTAGGAATTCACAGCCTCGGCGACCTGGTTTTTGACGTCATCGGCCGAGACCAAGACGACGCCACATTAATGAAGCCACACCCTCATCTATTACTCACCGCCTTGAAGCGGGTTTCTTGTGAACCGGCAGATGCGGTCATGATCGGAGACTCGCCGAGCGACCTTGCGGCCGCACGGGCCGCAGGCGTTCCGTCTATCGGCTTCGCCAACAAGCCAGGCAAGGATGCGCGACTGAGCGCCGCCGACGCAGTCATAGGATCAATGGACGACCTTGCGGCTGCCGTGCAGTCGGTCTGGGGAGGAGGTCCGACGAGTCCCTAGGACAGGTGCTCGGGACGCCCTCGGTGGTCCGTATCTGACCCGCCAGCGGGGTCTCTGTGGGCTCCAGCATGGTCTCAGTTCTGGTCTCATTCACGACCGTTCAGGGCCGTCCGTCTCGCAGTGCCGAGTGCGCCAGTGCCCTAGTCGGGAACCAGGTGATCGGCCCCGGACAGCCGACATAGCTCCTACGGATCAGAAGGTTGGGGGTTCGAGTCCCTCCGAGCGCGCTCGTTGAGACAGCGACGACACCGGCCCTGACCTGCGGAAACGCGGGCCAGGGCCGGTGTCGTTTGGTGTGCCCGGAAGCAGGGTCCGGCAGCGCGGTATTCGCCTCGCCTTCGTCGGGCGAGGCTGAGCCACCCTTCCGGATTTCGGGGCTTCTCCGGTCCCAAGTGGTTCCTCCTGACGTGCCCGATCACTGCTCTCCCGCACGACGCATCGGCGACCCACCACGCTGGACGCTCCCATTTTGCTTGAGTATGCTCTCGTCATATGAGAACGTCGGCTCCGCCGTTGCTTGCTGTCTTCCGCAGTCAGTTGCAGGGCGAGGTCCTGGCACGGGTGCTGCTCGCCCGCGAGCCCATCACCATCGCGGACCTCTCCAGGGAGCTCGCGGCACCGTTGGCGACGGTAGCCCGCGAGGTGAATCGGTTGAAGGAGGCCGGCATCTTGTCGCTGGCCCGGCAGGGACGCGCCCAACTGGTGACCGGCAATGACCTCAACCCGGCGGTGGCACCGTTGCGGGATCTGGTCGCGGTGGCGTTCGGCCCCCGGTACGTGGTGACCGACGAGTTCGCGGAGCTGGCGGGATTGGAGGAGTTGTTCATCTTCGGGTCCTGGGCCGCACGGTACGCCGGACAGCCCGGACCGGTACCCGGCGACGTCGACGTCCTCGCCGTCGGCGTCGTTGACCGTGACGAGGTATACGACGCCGCCGACCGAGCGGCCCGACGACTGCGCCGCGAGGTCAACCCCACCGTGGTGTCACCCAAGCGTTGGGCATCCATCTCGGAGTTGGCCGACCCGTTCGTCCGGGAGGTCCGCAACCGGCCACTGGTCCGCCTGCACCCACCGGACACCCCACCCCTGAGCCCCAAGAGCGAGGAGCCGTGAACCGACGATGAGCTGGGAGAAGGGCCGTGACGTCATCGAGGACCTGCTCGACCGGGGGCACCTCGAACGGGTTCTCGCCGACGAGGCGGAGGCCCGGCATCTGATGAGCAAGGCGCGGGCACACCTACGCACCGCCGTAGCCGTGGCCGACGACGACCCCGAGATTGCCTACGACGCGCTGTACGCGGCCGCCCGCAAGGCGCTCACCGCGCTGCTGATCCAGCAGGGACTACGACCGACCCGCGCAGGCGGACACGAAGTCACCATCGAAGCCGCCGGCGCCCAGTTGATCCCACCACTCGGCGACGTCCTGCGCCCGTTCCGGCGACTCAAGCGACGTCGAGGGCAAGGCGACTACGCCGGCTCTGAAGACCAGATCCATCCCGACGACATCCACGCCGACCTTCCCGCCGCCACCACCATCGTGGACTCCGCCGACCGGGTACTCCCCCAACTGACCGTCTTCGTCCCCCGGCGCTGACGCCTTGCCAGGACTCCCCGCACGTCCCGACGAGGCCCACCACGAAGTCCTGCCGACCGACCAGCCGTTCCCGATCTCCTCCCCAAGAGTCCAGGCCCGCGGCCCCCGCAAGCTCGTCAGCCCATCACGAGCCTCCTGCTTCAGGCCGTTCTCCCCGGAACTGGGGAAGGACCGATGTGTCCTGGGCGGCCACGGGTCCCTCCTCGTCCAGATGGTCCGTCCCCGGTCCGACAAGTCACAGGCCCCGGCCCGGAGACCTTCACCCAGGCCAACTTCCAACCAGGCCAACTTCACGGGCCAGCCGACCCCGGCCTCGATTTCGGGAGCGCGCAGCCGTCGGCCACCCACCACGACCGCGGGTGCGCCGTCCCTGCCATGCCGGGAACGTCAGGACCAGGTGATCGCCTGCCCGAGGGCATCCACGAGCACGCAGTAGGTCGACATCGCGCAGCTCAAACCCCCTGGCGCGTAGTGCGAGTCGACCTGCTGCGGGGCCGACCAGGCTCCGTCGTAATGCAGGGCATTGCCGAGGATGTCGATCGCCGTGCAGAAGCCCGAGGGCACGCAGGAGACCCACTTGGGGTTGTTCCCCGCGTCGATCACCGTGCCCTGGCTCCAACTGGACCCGTTGAAGGTGAAGGCGTTGCCCCGGCTGTCGACCGCACCGCAGAACGACCGCGAGGGGCAGGACACCGACGTCAAGTTGACGGAGGGCGCGGCCACGACGGTCGATGTCCACCCCGAACCGTCGTATGTCAGGACAGATCCGCGGTCGTCGGTGACGACGCAGAACGACGCGTCCGAGCAGGAGACGACCCCGGCGGAGTACGACCCCTGCGGGAAGCCCGGGAGCTGCGCCCAGGTGGATCCGTTGTAGCGGAAGGCATTTGCCGCCGAGTCGAGCGCCAGGCAGAAGCTCGACGACGGGCAGGAGACGGAGCGGAGGTACCCGACCTTGACCACCGATTGCACACTCCAGGTCACCCCGTCGAACAGCGTGGCTTTGCCAGTACCCCCTACCGCAACACAGAACCGGCTCGTGGGACACGAGATCGAAGCGACGGACAAGAGAGGGAAAGACGGGCCGCGACTCCATCTCTGTCCGTCGAAGGTGAAGACGAACCCGGAGGTGTCCAGGGCGGCGCAGAACGTCGGCGACGGGCAGGAAACGGCGTTCAGATTGCCGGCGACCGCAGGGTCGATCACTTGGGGAGCGCTCCACGAACCTCCGACCAGGGTGACCGCCCGGTCACTGCCCACGGCAGCGCAGAAGGACGGGGAGGGGCAGGACACCGATGCGCGAAGACCCATACCCGTGGACACCGCGGGACCCCAGCTCACCCCGTCGAAGGTTGACAGCATTCCGGTTTCGTCGATCGCCGTACAGAGGCTGCTCGAGGCGCAACTCACAGCCCTCAACCCGAGGTTCGGCACGAGAACAGGTTCGGACCAGGTGCGTCCGTCGAAAGCGGCGGTCCGAT
>DASTGO010000286.1:0-16710 GCA_035719045.1 Kineosporiaceae bacterium
TCACCGTGCTCGCCGACCGCGCGGTCACCGTCTGCCTGTGGTCCGGGCTGGCCGGCTGGGTGGTCGCCTCGGCACTGGCGTCGGGGCAGCGCAGCGGCTGGGTGCTGCCGCTGTGGCGGATCCCCGGGCTGCTGGCGGGGACCTGGCTGGCGGTGCTCGTCGTGGCAGCGCTCCTGGGCTGGATCGAGGACCTGGGCAACGCGCGCCCGCTGCGCCTGATCCCGCGCCGGGTCCCGGCCCGGCGCCGCCGGTTCCGGGCCCGGATCCGGGCCACCCGCATCCGCGGGAAGCTCCGGGCCGGGGCAGTTGCCGACGACGAGGCCGTCCCCGCCGAGGCAGGCTCGTGACCGGTGCCCGCCGGACCGCGGCACCTCGCCGGGTCGCGGAGCGTCCGGCCCGCAGGCGGCTGACCGCAGGACTGCTCGCGTCGGGACTGTCGGCCGCAGCCCTGACCGGCTGCGCGGTGCCCGACCGGACCCCCGCGCCGACCTCGTTCGCCGTGGTCGCGGCCTACGCGGACGCGGGGAGCGACAGCAGCCTGCCCTCGCTGATCGCCGCCGCCAAGGCCGGGGCGATCAACGAGGTCAGTCCGGTGATGTACCGGCTGCGAGCGGACGCTGGAGTGGACCGGATCGACCCCGCCGAGGACCTCGTCGCCGAGGCCCACGGTCGCGGAGCCCGGGTGGTGGCCACCACGCGCAACCTCGTCGGCGAGACCTGGGACGGGGCCCTGGTGCATACCGTGATCAGCGATCCGCGACTACGCAGCCGGCACGTCACCGCCCTGGTCGACGAGGCCAAGGCCGACGAGGTCGACGGGATCGACCTCGACTACGAGAACCTCCTGGCCGGCGACCGCGCCGCCATGACGGCGTTCGTCACCGAACTGGCCACCGCGCTGCACGGCTCCGGCAAGGTGCTCACGATCGCGGTCCCGGCCATGACCGCGGCCTCGGTCCGGGACGACCCGGCGCTGGCGGCCTTCGACATCACCGCACTCGGCAAGGTCGTCGACGAGATCCGGGTGATGGCCTATGACCATGCCTGGGCCGGCTCCCCGGCCGGGGCGGTGGCCCCCCTGCCCTGGGTCAGGGAGGTCGTCGGCTACGTGACCGGCCAGGTCCCGCGGGAGAAGGTCGTGCTCGGGCTGGCCGCCTACGGCTACGACTGGTCCGACGGGCGCGGCGAGGCCCTGCCCACCGACGAACTGCGGGCCCTGGTCGGCCAGACCAGGGCCACGGTGACGCGGGACGGGCCGTCGGCGAGCCCGTGGTTCCGCTACACGAAGGACGGCAGGGAGCACACCGTCTGGTACGAGGACGCCGCCAGCGCGCAGGACAAGATCCGGCTGGCCGCACAGGCCCGTCTGGCCGGGGTGTTCGTCTGGCGGCTCGGCGGGGAGGACCCCGCGCTGTGGCCGATGCTCACCGCCCCCGCTCACTGAGCCTCAGCGCGGCCAGCCCGCCAGGATCTCGGCCACCCCACCCTCGACGACCTGCGGTGCCGCCGGGGTGACCGGAGCGGTCCGGGAGAACCGGGGGGCCGGGGCTGCCTGGATCACCCCGTCGATCTCGACCAGCGTGCCGCGGGCCGCGATCTGCGGGTGCCCGGCGACCTCCGGCCAGGACAGCACCGGGGTGACGCAGGCATCGGTCCCGGCGAAGTGCTCCGCCCAGTGGTCGCGGGACCGGGCACCGAAGGCCGCGGTCAGCCATTCCCGCAGCACCGGCCAGCCGGACGGGTCGTACTGCGCGGGCATCGGGTCCGCAGGTGCCACCCCAGCCCGGGACAGCCCGTCGATCAGCGCCGCGAAGAACTCCGGCTCCAGGGCACCGACCGCCAGGTAGCCGCCGTCGGCGCACCGGTAGGTGGCGTAGAACGGGGCCCCGCCGTCGAGCAGGTTGGCCGACCGCCGGTCCGACCACAGGCCCAGGGCCCGCAGGGACCAGAACTGCTGCAGCAGCAGGCTCACCCCGTCCAGCATCGCGACGTCCAGCACCTGGCCCTGTCCGGACCGCTGCCGTTCCCACAGCGCGGCCAGCACCCCCGTCACGAGCAGCATCGACCCACCGCCGTAGTCCGCGACCAGGTTGAGCGGCGGAGGCGGCGGCGCGGGATCCGCCCCGATCGCGTGCAGGGCTCCGCTGAGGGCGGCGTAGTTGAGGTCGTGGCCCGCTGTACCTGCCAGCGGACCCTCCTGCCCGTATCCGGTGACCCGGGCGTACACCAGCCGCGGGTTGACCGACCGGCAGTCGTCCGGGCCGAGGCCGAGCCGTTCGGCGACCCCGGGCCGGAACCCCTCCAGGAGCACGTCCGCCCGCGCCGCAAGCGCCAGCAGTTCCTCCCGGCCCGTCCCGGACTTCAGGTCCAGGGTGAGCAGGCGCATCCCGCGCAGGAGATGGTCGGCGGGCCCCCACGATCCGAGCCGGCCCGGACCCGGTCGCTGCACCCGCACCACGTCCGCGCCGAGCCCGGCGAGCACCATCCCGGCATGTGGTGCCGGACCGATCCCGCCGAGTTCCACCACGCGCAGGCCGGTCAGCGGTCCGGACATCGCCCCTCCTTGCCGGTCGGCACCGGTGCCCGCCCCGCAGGTCCGGGCGGCCCCACCGTAACCGCCGGGATCCCGCTGTGGCGCGCGTCGGGCGGTCCGACGGTTCCGTCAGCCGGTGCGACAGCTCGGAGTTCGTCCGTGCGACAGCTCGGAGTTCGTCCGTGCGACAGCTCGGGCTCAAGGATGCGGCCGCGGATGCCGATGGGCCCGCGTGCCCCTGCTGACGCCCACCACGACATCCCCGTGCAGGCGTACCCGCCCCCGGCCCGGTGACACCCCGCTGCCGGCGCAGTCCCGCTCCGCCGTCCCCCTGGTGACCCCTTCCGCCCCCACCCGGCGGTCCCGGCAGCTCCGGCCGGCCCGGACCGGCGCGCTGCTGCTCACCGGTGCGGCCGCCGTCATCACGCTGACCGCCCTGGTCACCGCGATCCCCCGCGAGGTCATCGGCCTCGGCCCCGCGACCGCGGAGCCGCCCCGCAACATGCCCGCCCCGTCCGCCCCGGCGTCCGAGCGCACCCTGACCGACGACCAGCTCGCCGGGCTGACCCCGCAGCAGCAGGCCGCCCGGCTGGACCCGTTGCGCGCCGCCGCTGCGGCCCTCGACCTGTCCATGCGAGCGGATCCGGCGGCGGCGGCCCGGCTCGGCTACGCCGGGGTCCGGATCGACGCCGGGAGCGGGCAGGTGGACGTCTACCTCACCAGCCCGCAGCGGTCCGCGGACCTGCTCGCCGCCGCCCACCGGCAGGACCCGGCCGCCGGTCTCGGTCTGGTGCGGGTCCGCCCGGCGGACCATGACCGGGTCACCCTGGAGACCGGCGCGCTGCGGCTGCTCGACCTGTCCGACGCGGGACGGCTGCCGTTCACCGTGTATGCGGCGGGTCCGGCCGCGGACGGTTCCGGGATCGCCGCCCGGGTGGACGACGTGGCCGCCGCCGACCGGTTCGCCGCCCGACCGTCCGCCGCACTCGGCGGGCGCACCCTGGCCCAGGTCACGGGTGCCGCGCTGCGACCGGTCCACGGCGCCCCGATGGTGCCGAAGTCGTGGGCGGACCAGAAGTGGCACGACACCTCGCCGTTCATCGGCGGGGACGCCCTCACCGGCAGCGGCTCGGGGGCCGGCTGCACCGCGGGGCTGCCTGCCGTGCGCCGGTCCACGGGCCGTCCCGTCCTGATCACCGCGGCACACTGCTTCCGGACCGGGGCCAAGGTGTACACCCGGGGCGGGGTGCCCGGCCGGTACGGCAACGGCCTGCGCGGCGCCTACGTCGGCACGGTCACCGGCCGGTACCCGTCGCTGGACGCGGTGACCATCGAGGGCGGTGACAACCGGGCCTCGGTCAGCCTGACCAGCACCTGGGCCCCGCTGCGCAGCGCCGGGTACTCCTACGTCGGGGATCTGGTCTGCCACGCCGGACAGCGCTCGTACTTCCTGGGCCACCCGACCCCGTGCAACATCAGGGTGACCGACGCCGACCTGTGGTGCAGCGCGCGGTCCGGCTGCCCGGGGCTGGGATACCGGGTGCGTGGCGCCTGGGGCGACGCTCTCGGCCACGGCGCGCGGCACGGGTGGGGAGCCGCCGGCGGGGACAGCGGTGCCACCATCTTCGCCGTCACCGGCAGGGGGCTGCAGGCCCGCGGGGTGCTGTCCGACGGCGACCCCGGCGACGGCGCGCCCGGCGTGTTCTGGTCGCAGGCTCCGGACGTGTTCGCGCACTTCGGCCTCAGGCTCAATCCGCGCAGCTGACCACTGCGCGGCACCCCACACCCGGCCACCCGGCAGCCCACCCGGCAGCCCACCCGGGCACGGTGGCACACCGTGCCCGGAAAACGGGAGCGATGTGCCACCGTGCCCGACGCGAACGGGAGTGATCCTCCACCTCGAACGTTCCCCCGCCCGCCGCATGGAGACCCACACGCACCCCGCCCGTCCCGCGAAGGCCCACACGCACCCCGCCCATCCCCGCACCCCGCCCATCCCGCGAAGACCCACGCACATCCCGCCCGCCGCTGCCG
The DNA here is from genome assembly GCA_035719045.1 of Kineosporiaceae bacterium. GTDB lineage: Bacteria > Actinomycetota > Actinomycetes > Actinomycetales > Kineosporiaceae > DASTGO01. The sequence goes on from DASTGO010000286.1 coordinate 4,568, forward strand.
ACGGTGGTGGCGCGGAAGCGGGCGCAGACGCGGAGCGGGAAGGTCCGACGGGCTACGCCGGGAAGCCCGGACGGGCGGTCGCCTGCACGCGGACCGCATCCAGCGGTCCGGGCCGGCCGAACAGGTAGCCCTGGGCCTCGTGGCAGCCCATCGCGCACAGCCGCCGGTGCTGCAACTCGGTCTCGACCCCCTCGGCGACCACCCGCAGCCCATGCGCCCGGGCGAGCGCGATCACGGCCTCGATCACGCCGTCGTCCACCCGGCTGCCCAGGCCGTCGATGAAGGACTTGTCGATCTTCAGCACGTCGACCGGCAGTTCCTTCAGCTGGGACAGACTGGAGTAGCCGGTCCCGAAGTCGTCGATCGCCAACTGCACCCCGAGTTCGCGCAATCGGACCAGGACGGCCCGGCTGGTGGGCAGGTCCGCCATCAGAGAGCTCTCCGTGACCTCCAGCCCGAGCCGGGCGGGCGGCACCCCGGAGGACTCCAGGGCGGCCGCCACTCCCACGACCAGGTCGGCGGTCAGCTCGGACACCGACACGTTGACCCACATCGTGACCGGTTCCCAGGAGGGGTCCGCGGCGCGCCGGGCGGCGTGTTCCCGCAGCGCCGTGCTGAGCACCCAGCGCCCCAGCGGCACGATCAGGCCACTGTCCTCGGCCACCGGCACGAAGTCGGCCGGGCTGACCTCCCCGCGCTTGGGGTCGGTCCACCGTGCCAGGGCCTCGACCCCGTCCACCAGCCCGCGGGCCAGGTCGACCTTCGGCTGATAGGCCAGCCGCAACTGCCCCCGGGCCAGGGCGTCGCGCAGGTCGGCCTCCAGCTCCAGGCGGACCAGAGCCTGCCGGTGCATGGTCGAGTCGAACACCACGACCCGGTCCCGGCCCTGGTCCTTGGCCTTGTAGAGGGCAGCGTCGGCATTGCGCAGCAGGGCGTCGGCGCCACCGTCCCCGCACCCGGCCATCGCGATCCCCACGCTGGCGGACAGCACGATCGCCCGCCCGTGCACGGTGACCGGCTGGCGGACCAGATCGACCAACCGCTCGCCGAGGTTCTGCGCCGCCGCGGTCGAGGCCAGCCCGGTGGCCAGCACGACGAACTCGTCCCCGCCGAACCGGGACACGATCACCCGCGGCCCGGAGGCGCTCTCCAGCCGCTTCGCCACCGCCGCCAGATACTCGTCCCCGACGGCGTGCCCGAGGCTGTCGTTGAGCACCTTGAACCGGTCGAGGTCCATCAGCAGCAGGGCGGTGGTTCCGGTCGAGGCCTGCTCGGCCGTGGCCACGGCGAAGGCCGCCAGCAGGCCGCTGCGGTTGGGCAGCCCGGTCAGCGGGTCGGTCATCGCCATCCGGCGGATCTGGTCCTGCGCGCGGGTCCGGGTCACGGCCAGGCCGGCCAGGGCGGTCCAACGCTGGATGAGCTGCCAGTGCCGGGGTTCCGGGGCGCGTGGGGTCCGGAAGTACTGGGCGAACGTGCCCAGGACGGTCCCGTCGATGTCGAGGATCGGGCTGGACCAGCAGGCGCGCAGCCCGGCCGGCAACGCGACCTCGCGGGGGCCGTCCCACCGGGGGTCCACCGCGATGTCCGTGCTGACAACCCGTTCCCCGGTGTACGCCGCGGTGCCGCAGCTGCCGACGTCCGGGCCGTAGGCCAGGCCGTCGATCGCCTCGCGGTACCAGCGGGGCAGGCTGGGGCCGGCAACGTCGCGCAGCACCGGTCCGTCGACGAGCAGGATCGAGCACAGCACGTCCGGGTCCTGCTGCTCGACGGCCAGGGCCACCGTGGTCAGTACCTCATGCAGTCCGGCCCCGGAGGTGATCATGCTGAGCACCTCACCGGTGGAGGTGAGCAGCTGCCGTTCCAGTTCCAGGTCCCGGGTGCGTATGCGCAGCTCAAGGGCGTCCACCACCCGCCGGGCGAGCTGACCCAGCACCTCCATCACCTCGGGGTCGATCTGCCGCGGCTGCGTGTCCAGCACCGCCAGGGCCCCGATCACATGCCCGGTCGGCGAGACCAGCGGCATCCCGGCGTAGAACCGGATCCCGGGACCGTCGACCACGGCGGGGCTGGCGGCGAACCTGGGGTCCACACTCGCGTCCGGCACGACCAGGGGATCCCCGGACGCGACCAGTTGGCCGCAGAAGGAGGTCTCCACCGGAGTGGCACCGACGGCGAGCCCGACCTGGGCCTTCACCCAGCGCTGGGTCTCGTCGACCAGGCTGATCAGGGCCATCGGGGTGGCGGCCACGGTGGCCGCGATCCGGACGAACTCGTCGAAGGCGGGCTCGGGCTCGCTGCCCAGGATCTGGTAGTCACGCAGCACGGCCAGCCGCTGCGGATCGTGCAGGACGGCATCGCTGAGGGGGTCGAGGGCGCCCGGCACCGGGCAGGCACCCGCCGCGACCTCGGCCGGCGAGGGTCCCTTCGGGCCGGTCCCGGCACGGGCCTGGTCGGGGCGGCGCGGCCGCATCGGGCCACCGCGCGCACCGGCCTGGGTCCGTGACGTCATTGGCCCTTCCTCGTCATCGGCGGAATGGACGTCCGCTCCGGCTGCCAGGACTCACCAGCTGCCCTACAGGTGATCTCGGCTGCCGACGGCGCCGCCTTGAGCCGGCCACGACAGGGTCCCATGCTGCCACCCCGGTCTGGGATGTTTCATACGGAAAGGACCTCGGTCGAGGCGGTGGTGGGGCTCCGAACACCTGCCCCACCACCGCCCGACCGGGGTCCTCCGCCTCCGGAAACGATCCCGGGCGATCAGTCGCTCTCGGCCGGAGCCTCCTCATGCCCGTCCTGGGCCACGGTCCGCTCCAGCCCGGCCAGCTGCGAGTAGTACCGGAACCGCTCGTCCACGTCGGCCTGGGCCAGTGCCAGCAACTGCTCGCTGCGCTGCGGGTTGGACCGGGCCAGCTGGGAGAACCGGGTCTCGTTGAGCAGGAAGTCGCGGACCGGGACGGTCGGCTTCTTGGAGTCCAGCTTGAGCGGGTGCGCCTCGCTGTCGGCCGCCGGGCGGAACCGGTACAGCGGCCAGTAGCCGCTGGCGACGGCCTCCTTCTGGTGGGACATCGTGGTCGACATCTCCACGCCGTGCTCGATGCAGGTGGCGTAGGCGATGACGATCGAGGGGCCCTCGTGTGCCTGCGCCTCCAGCAGTGCCCGGACCGCCTGCTGCTCATTGGCCCCGAGCGCGACCTGCGCCACGTACACGTTCCCGTAGGCCTGGGCGATCACCCCGAGGTCCTTCTTGGCCAGGCCCTTGCCGCTGGCCGCGAACTTCGCCGCCGCACCGCGCGGGGTGGCCTTGGACGCCTGGCCGCCGGTGTTGGAGTACACCTCGCTGTCCAGCACCAGGATGTTGACGTTGTGCCCGGAGGCCAGCACGTGGTCCAGGCCGCCGTAGCCGATGTCGTAGGCCCAGCCGTCGCCACCGATGATCCAGATGCTCTTGGCGACCAGGTCGTCGGCGAGGGACCGCAGCTGTTGCGTGGCCGGCGACCCGCTGCCGTTCAGCCCGTCCAGGATCGCCTTGAGCCGTTCCACCCGTTCCCGCTGCTCGGCGATCCCGGCCTCGGTGGACATGTCCGCCGCGAGCAGGCCGTCCGCCAGTTCGGCGCCGACGACGTCGCGCAGCTGCTCGACGTACCGGCGGGCCTCCGCGTGGTGGTGGTCCCAGGCCAGCTGCAGCCCCAGTCCGAACTCCGCGTTGTCCTCGAACAGGGAGTTCGCCCAGGCCGGGCCGCGGCCCGCCGCGTTCTGGGTGTACGGGGTGGTCGGCAGGTTGCCACCGAAGATCGAGGAACAGCCGGTGGCATTGGCGATCACCAGGCGGTCACCGAACAGCTGGGTGAGGGTCTTGATGTACGGGGTCTCACCGCAGCCGGAGCAGGCGCCGGAGAACTCGAACAGCGGCTGCAGCTGGGACACGCCCTTGACGGTGTCGTGCCGGACCAGGCCGCGGTCGATCTCCGGGATGTCGAGGAAGAAGTCGTACCGCGGTCGCTCGGCGTCCCGGTGGTCCAGCGCCGGCTCCATGTTGAGCGACTTGTGGTCCGGGTCGGTCTTGCTGCGGACCGGGCAGACGTCCACGCAGATCCCGCAGCCCGTGCAGTCGTCCGGGGCCACCTGGACGGTGAGCAGGTGGTCGGGCAGGTCACGGGCGTTGTACTTCTTCGACAGGAAGCCCTCCGGCGCACCGGCCAGCTCCGCCTCGGGGAAGATCTTGATCCGCAGGGCCGTGTGCGGGCAGGTGATGACGCACTTGCCGCAGTCGGTGCAGATGCTGGGGTCCCAGACCGGCAGCTCCTGCGCGATGGCCCGCTTCTCCCACTTGGCGGTACCGGTCGGCCAGGTGCCGTCCACCGGCAGAGCACTGACCGGCAGCAGGTCCCCCTCACCGGCGAGCATCTTCGCGGTGACGTTCTTGACGAAGTCCGGGGCCTGGCTGGGCAGCGGGGGCATCCGGTGCAGGGTGCTGTCGGCCTTGTCCGGGACCTCGACCTCGGTCAGCTCGGCCAGGGCGCGGTCGATCGCGTCGTAGTTGCGCTCGACGATGGTCATGCCGCGCTTGCTGTACGCCTTCTTCACCGCGTCCTTGATCCGGACGATGGCCTCCTCGGTGGGCAGCACCCCCGACAGGTGGAAGAAGCACGGCTGCATGACCGTGTTGATCCGGTTGCCGAGGCCGACCTCCCTGGCGACCTTGTTGGCGTCGATGACGAAGCAGCGCAGGCCCTTGTCAAGGATCTGCTCCTGGACCTCCACCGGGAGCTGGGCCCAGACCTCGTCCGCCGGGTACGGGGAGTTCAGCAGGAAGGTGGCGCCGGGCTTGGCCAGCTCCAGCACCTTCATCTTCTCCAGCAGACCGAACTGGTGGACGGCCACGAAGTCGGCCTGGTCGATGAGGTAGGTGGAGCGGATCGGCTGATGCCCGAACCGCAGGTGCGAGGTGGTGACGGAGCCCGCCTTGCGGGAGTCGTAGACGAAGTACCCCTGGGCGTAGTCCGGGGTGCCCTCGCCGATGATCTTCACCGAGTTCTTGTTCGCGCCGACCGTGCCGTCGGAGCCGAGCCCGAAGAACAGGGCGCTCACCCCGGACGGCGGCACCTGGAAGTCCGCATCGGGGGTCAGCGACAGGTGCGTGACGTCGTCGACGATGCCGACCGTGAACCGCCGGCGCGGCTGCGGACGGGTCAGCTCGTCGAACACCGCCTTCACCATCGACGGCGTGAACTCCTTGCTGGACAACCCGTAGCGCCCGCCGACGACCGGGATCGGCCGGCCGGCCTCGGTCAGGCAGGTCATCACGTCGAGCATGAGCGGCTCGGCGGGCGCCCCCGGCTCCTTACACCGGTCGAGGACGGCGATCGAGGTCACCGTCGGCGGCAACGCGGCCAGCAGTTCCTCGGCGGGGAACGGCCGGTACAGCCGGACGTTGACCACGCCGACCTTCTCGCCGCGCCGGTTCAGCTCGTCCACGGTCTCCTGGACCGCCCCGACCCCGGAGCCCATGATGATCACGACGCGCTCGGCGTCGGCGGCGCCGTGGTAGTCGACCAGGTGGTAGGCCCGGCCGGTCCGCGCGGCGAACTCGTCCATCACCTGCTGGACGATGCCGGGGACGGCGTCGTGGAACGGGTTGCAGGCCTCCCTGGCCTGGAAGAAGACGTCCGGGTTCTGGGCGGACCCGCGCAGCACCGGGTGGTCCGGGGACAGCCCGCGCATCCGGTGGGCGAGAACGGCATCCTCGTCGATCAGGGACCGGATGTCCTCGGTGCTCAGAAGCTCGATCTTGTTGACCTCGTGGGAGGTCCGGAACCCGTCGAAGAAGTGCACGAACGGCACCCGGGCCCGCAGCGTCGCCGCGTGGGCCACCAGGGCCATGTCCTGGGCCTCCTGCACGGAGGAGGCGCACAGCATCGCCCAGCCGGTCATCCGCGCGCTCATCACGTCACTGTGGTCACCGAAGATCGACAGCGCGTGGGTCGCGATGGTCCGGGCCGCGACGTGAAGGACCGTCGGGGTCAGCTCACCGGCGATCTTGTACATGTTGGGAAGCATGAGCAGCAGGCCCTGGGACGCGGTGAACGTGACCCCCAGTGCACCCTTCTGAACGGCTCCGTGCAGTGCGCCGGCGGCACCGGCCTCGGACTGCATCTCGACGACGTCCGGGACGGCGCCCCAGATATTCGTCCGGCCGGCGGCGCTCCACGCGTCGGCGTGCTCGCCCATCGGGGAGGCGGGGGTGATCGGGTAGATGGCGACCACCTCGCTCACCGCATGGGCGATCCGTGCTGCTGCCTCGTTCCCGTCGACACACGCCCAGGACTTGTCCATGCGAACCTCCGCCGAGAAACCTCCAGTGGCACACCTGTGCCCGCCTGGTCACCGTAAGGCGCCCTATCGGGCATGCCAGGACACCAAAGTCCCGCCCGCGTCAGGTGCTCTTGTGTCTGTCGGCGACCGCCAGATCCACTTGCGGTGGAGGGCCACCACCGTGCGTACAGGCACCCTGCGGCACAGCGGGATCCGACGCCGGCCGCAGGGCGATCACCACCGTGCCGACCGATGGCGGCGCGGTCAGGAGGTCTGGCCCTGGAACAGCGCCGACAGGTCCAGGGACGGGACGCGCCGCTGGGCGGCGAGTTCGACGTAGGTGCGGGCCAGGGCGTCCTTCCCGGCTCCCAGGACGGTGCCGAGCAGCCCGATGCCCTCGGCCAACCGGTCGGGCGGCAACGCGGCGACCACCTGCCGCCACATCGCTTCCTCCAGCGCGTTGAACGCTGTCTGCACCTCGCCGATGTCGAAGCCGGCGTGGAACCGCTGCCGGGCGATGTCCTGCGCAGCCTCCGCCACGGGAGTGAGGTCGCGCTCGCGCAGCGCGGTGACGACGAGGTCGAACAGGTCCGTCAGGCGCTGCCGGGTGACCGGCTGCCCTGCGGCCGCGTAGTGGACCGCCTGCGAGCACTCCAGTGCCCGCAGCGCCTGGTCGATGATCAGCTCCCGCCCGTCGATGAGCGTCTCGTCCACGTGCACCTGCACCACCTCCGGCATCCCGGCCATCGTCGTCCCGTGCTCTGCGGCGCCCGGGGGCGAACGTCCCGCCGGCCCTCGCCGAGCACGAGGCCGGGCCCGGGTCATCCCCGCGGAGGATCCGCAGATCGTCCGGCGGGCGGGCGAGATGTCGCAGGCCGCGGGCCTAACGTCAGGCCGTCCGACATGCGAGGAGGGCATGTGATCGAGATCAGGCAACTGTCGAAGCGGTACGGGGACACCCTGGCCGTGGACGACCTGTCGTTCGACGTGGTCCCCGGCAAGGTGACCGGGTTCCTCGGGCCGAACGGTGCCGGGAAGTCCACGACGATGCGGGCGGTGGTGGGGCTGGACCGGCCCACCCACGGCAGCGTCCGGGTGAACGGACACCGCTACGCCGACAGCCGGGCACCGCTGCGGGAGATCGGAGCGCTGCTGGAGGCCAGGGCCGTGCACCCCGGCCGGTCCGCGTACAGCCACCTGCTGTTCCTGGCCCGCAGCAACGGGATCCCGCGGCGGCGGGTGGCCGAGGTGCTGGAACAGGTGGGCCTGGACTCGGTGGCCCGCCGCCGGGCCGGCAAGTTCTCCCTCGGCATGGGCCAGCGGCTGGGCATCGCCGCTGCCCTGCTCGGTGACCCGCCCACGATGATCTTCGACGAGCCGGTCAACGGGCTGGACCCGGAGGGGATCATCTGGGTACGGACCCTGCTGCGCTCGTACGCCGCGCAGGGCCGGGCCGTGCTGGTGTCCAGCCACCTGATGGCCGAGATGGCGCTGACCGCCGACCGTCTGGTCGTCATCGGCCGGGGGCGGCTGATCGCCGACACCACCGTCGAGGAGTTCGTCCGCCGGGCCTCCGGCGGCCAGGTGCTGGTCCGTTCGGGCGACCAGTCCCGGCTGCGGTCGGGACTGGTCGCCGCCGGGGCCCGGGTGACCGAGGAACCCGACGGCACCCTGCTGGTGGAGGGCCTGGAGTCCCCGCAGGTGGGCAAGGTGGCCGCGGAACTGCAGGTGGTCCTGCACGAGCTCACCCCGCAGCAGGCCTCCCTGGAGCAGGCGTTCATGGAGCTGACCGCCGACAGCGTCGACTACCACGCCCACGCCGGCACCGGATCCGGCAGCCCGTCGGCCGGGGAACCGATCGGAGCCCTGCGATGACCGCCACCACCGGCCCGGCACCCGCTCCCGCCGCCGCGCTGCCGCCGGCAGGCCGGCCCGGGCTGCTCGCCCAGTCCCGGCGCAACCTCGCCGCGGAGTGGACCAAGCTGGTCAGCGTCCGCTCGACGGTGGCGTCCCTGCTGGCCACCGCGGTCGTGTGCATCGGCTTCGGGATGCTGACCTCCTGGGCCCGGACCGCCCGTTGGGATCATGCCGGCCGGCTGGAGCGACTGAATTTCCAACCGGCCACGACCAGCATCAGCGGGGTCTTCCTCGCCCAACTGGTGATCGGGTCCCTCGGCGTCCTGGCGATGAGCGCCGAATACACCACCGGCACGATCCGCGCGACGTTGTCCGCCACCCCGCAACGGCTGGTGATGTACCTGACCAAGATCGGCGTCTTCGCCGTCGTCTCGTTCGTCGTCTCCCTGGTCAGTGTCACCGCGGCTTTCCTGCTCGGACAGGCGATGCTGTCCCGCAAGCACATCGAGACCACGCTGTCTGCGCCCGGAGTCCTGCAGAACGTCGTCGGTGCAGCCCTCTTCCTGGTCGCCGTCTCGCTGCTCGGCCTGGGGTTGGCGGCCCTCTTCCGGCACACGGCAGGGGCGATCAGCACCGTCTTCGGGCTGATGCTCGTCCTGACCATCCTGGCCAACTTCCTGCCTGCCGACTGGCGGGCCGACATCGCCAAGTACCTGCCGCTCAACGCCGGGATGGTGATCTGGCAACAGCACCCCGAGCCGGGCCTGCTGGGGCCATGGACGGGGCTGGGCGTGTTGTTCGGGTACGCGCTGATCGCCCTGGTGGCGGGGGCGGTGGTCCTGGTCCGCCGGGATGCCTGACCCGCAGGCCGCGAGGCGGGGGTGGCCGGACCAGGTTCCGGCCACCCCCGCCTGCGACCGCGGCGCCGGGGCAGGTCGTGCCGGCCCGGCTAGCCTGGCCGGCATGACCTCCGCGCCGCCGGTGTACCGGGTCACCCCGGCCTGGCGGCCACTGCTGCTCGACGGTGCCGTCGGCCTGTTCCTGCTGATGGTCGCCGCCCTGGCCGGGATCCGCGCGGGTGTGTGGACCGGCCTGGTGTTCGCCGCCCTCACCCTGCCGCTGGCCCTGCGCCGCCGGTATCCGGTCCAGGTCTTCGCCGTGATCGCCGCGGCCGCCCTGACGCAGTGGCTGACGGTTCCCCGGATCGGTCCCTACGACCTGGCCGTCCTGATCGCGTTGTACTCCGTGTCGGTCTACGCGTCCCGGCGCTGGTCGGCCGTCGCCCTGGTGGTGAGCCTGCTGGGTGCGGTGATGGCCTGGGCGACACCGCTGGCCCGTCCGGGATCGGCGAACCGGGCCGACCACACCTACCTCGGCCTGATCCCGCCCCTGGCGGTCGTGGTGGCCATCTGGCTGGTGGGCCGCAACCTGCGGACCCGCCGCCGGTACCTGGCCGAACTGGAGCAGCGAGCCGTCCGGCTGGAACGCGAGCGGGATGCCCTGGCCCGGGCCGCCGTGGCCGAGGAGCGGGCCCGGATCGCCCGCGAGATGCACGACGTCGTGGCGCACACGGTCGCCGTGATGGTGGCCCAGGCGGAGGGCGCCGGGGTCGCCGTGCGGACCGCACCGGACCAGGCCGAGCGCGCGCTCGGGGTGATCAGCGAGGCGGGGCGCAGCGCGCTGGCGGAACTGCGCCGGATGCTGGGCGTGCTGCGCGAGACCGGCCCGCCGTCCGGCACCCCGCAGACCGCCCCCCAGCCGGATGCCGGGGATCTGGACGCGCTGGTGACCGCGATGCGGGAGTCGGGCCTGCCGGTCCGCTTCGTCCGCGAGGGTGGCCTGCTGCCGGCGGATCCCTCCCTCGGACTGGCCGTCTACCGGATCATCCAGGAGTCACTGACGAACACGCTCAGGCACAGCGGGCCGGACACCCCGACGGACGTGCTGCTGCGCACCCGCCCCGACGAGGTGGAGATCGAGGTGGTGGATCACGGCCGGACCACCCTCGACCGCCTGCCGAGCCGGCCGGACCCGGCGTGCGCGCCCGCCCGGACCGGCGGCCCGGAACCACCCGGCGACGGCCGGCAACCCGGGCACGGCCTGACCGGGATGCGCGAGCGGGTGGCCCTGTTCGCCGGGCAGTTCACCGCCGGACCCACCCCGACGGGCGGCTGGCGGGTGTACGCCGTGCTGCCGACCCCGGAGGCTGCGCGGTGACCATCCGCCTGCTCATCGCGGACGACCAGGAACTGCTGCGGGCCGGGTACCGGATGGTCCTGGACGCCCAGCCGGACCTGGAGGTGGTGGCCGAGGCCGGTGACGGGGCCGCCGCGGTGGCCGCCGCCGCCGAGCACCACCCGGACGTGGTCCTGATGGACGTCCGGATGCCCGGGATCGACGGGATCGAGGCCACCCGGCGGATCGTCGCCACCCGCCCGCAGGCCCGGGTGCTCATCCTGACCACGTTCGACCTGGACGAGTACGTGATGTCCGGGCTGCGGGCCGGGGCCAGCGGCTTCCTGCTCAAGGACGCCCGCAAGGAGGACCTGCTCTCGGCGATCCGTTCGGTGGCCGCCGGGGACTCGGTGATCGCCCCCTCGGCGACCCGGCGCCTGGTCGAGGCCCTGCTGAACGGGACGGCACCGGTGGCGGCCCCGGATCCGGCCGTGGAGTCCCTGACCCCGCGGGAGCGGGAGGTGCTGGTCCTGGTCGCACACGGCCTGTCCAATGCCGAGATCGCCGGACGGCTGGTGCTGTCGGAGACCACGGTGAAGACCCACGTGGCACGGATCCTCGGCAAGCTCGGGCTGCGGGACCGGGTGCAGGCGGTGGTCCGGGCCTATGAGGTGGGGCTGGTCCGCCCCGGCGGCACCACGGCCTGACGGTCCGGACATGGTGGCAGCCGGTGACCAGGCTCTGCGGCATCCGGTCACCGGCTGTGTCCTGTTGATGTCGGCTCGGCCGCGGCCGGACTTGAGCCGCCGTCAGGGTGTTCCCGGCGGCGATGGCGGCGATCGGGGTCTGCCGGCCAGAGCGCCACTGCAAAGCGTCAGCAAATGATCACCGATCGTGTCGGCGTGGCACCCACTTCCGGACAGTCCGGTCACGCAGACTGCTGGTGCGGCCGGGGCCGGGTGGACGCCCCGGGCGCAGGTTTCACCCAGGGGAGGCTCGACATGATCCGCCGGCAGCGCAAGGGAGACAAGGTCCGTGTGACCTTCGCCCTGCCGAACGACCTGCACGACGGCATGGTGTCCGTCGTCGGTGACTTCAACGCTTGGACGCCGGGCGTACACACGCTCATCAAGCGCACCAACGGCACACGCAGCGTCGTCATCACGGTGCCCGCGGGCAGCGCGCACCGATTCCGTTACCTAGGCGAGGGCGGACGCTGGTTCGACGACCCGGACAGCGACCAGCGCGACCACGAGGGCGGCATCCTGCTGGCCTGACGAGACCGATCAGGCAGCGGATGTCAGGAGCCCCGGCCGCAGTGTGGCGGACGGGGCTCACCCGTCCCCGGTGTCCGGTTTCCCCGCATCAACCCCGCATCGGCGGGGACCCGGCTTTGGCTCCGGGCAGCCCGTGGACCAGACTGGTCGTGGTGGAGGGGAGTACTCCCTCGCGACGGCGCCGTCATCACGGCAGGTGCACCCGGTATACCCCCCGGTTCCGTCGGCCCGCAGCCTGCAGTGGGTGGAGGAGACCTCCGGTCGTCCGCATCGGCAGGAACCGGAGGTACGTCGCCCATGGAGGTCACCCGGACGTGGTGGGTGGGAACTCTCACCGCAGTGGCTCTGCTGCTGCTGTTCGACCTCATCTTCACCAGCCGCCAGAACCGCCGCCCGACCGCCCGTGAGGCGGCTCTGGGAGTCGCCTTCTACAGCGGGGCGGCCATCGTCTTCGCCGTCGCCCTCACCGTCGGCTTCGGAGCCCGGTTCGGCGGCGAGTTCGCCGCCGGGTGGCTGACCGAG
>DASTGO010000287.1:0-25714 GCA_035719045.1 Kineosporiaceae bacterium
GCCCGCCGCCGTCCCGGGGGGCATGGTGGTCGTCGGTGCCGTTTGCCCGTTCTGCGGTTGGCCGTCGTTCTGGGTCTGCCCGGTCTGGGTCTGCCCGTTCTGGGTCTGCCCGGTCTGGGCCTGCCCGTTGGCGGCCGCCGCCGGTCCGGCGAAGGTCCCGGAGGTCACCACACCGTTGTTCATGGTCAGCGTGATCGGGTTGGCCATCCTGAGCAGGTCGCCGCAGCCGAGGTTGGTGAACGATGCCTGGCCGCGCATGGCGAGGAATGCGAACAGGTTCACCGCGGCCGCCGGGTCGGGGGAGGCCCCGTTGACGAAGATGTTCTGGTCCCGGAACACCCGCTGGATCCCCATCGGGCTGGTGAACAGGTTGCGGCAGTAGGTGGTCCCGTTGCCGTTGTCGGCCCCCTGACCGATCAGGGGCTGGGTCACCCCCCTCCGGAACAGGTTGTCCTTCCTCGGCGAGGCGTTGTTGTTGTTCAGCACCATCGGGTCGTTCAGCGGTACCAGGGCGACCGGTGCCTGCTGGTTGGCCGCGGCCTGCAACTCGTTCAGCGGCAGGGAGAACGAGGCCATGCCGTCCATCGCACCGTTCGGCCGGCTCCACGCCGTGCAGCCGAGGGCGGGGTTGATGAAGAAGTCCAGCAACCGGTTGTCGCTGCCGTTGAACAGGTCCACGACGTTGTTCTGGCCCAGCTGCTGCAGCGCGGCCCTGGTCGCGGCGTTGGCCAGCCCGGTCCGGCCCTGGGCGTCGGTGAGGTAGTGGGAGTCCACGTTGTCGGACTGGTCCTGGTCGACCACCGAGAAGTCCCGGACCGTCGGGCACGGCAGGCCGTCCCTCGCCGTGCCGACCGCGGGGACCTGCAGTGTGTTCGCGGCGATGGCGGCGTTGGCGACCTGGAAGAAGGCCGGGGCGTTGCAGTAGCCGAACTGGCCGAAGATCGACGCCGGCAGCCCGTTCACGCAGTTGCCCTGGGCCAGGGCGTTCGTGCCGGCCGCACCGGCCAGCGTGAGGTTGTTGCCGTTGAACCCGAACCAGACGGCCACGGTGGCACCGGCCGGCACCTGTGCCGGGGCGGGTGCGGTGAGCGGCTGAGTGCCCTGGTCGATGACCAGCGGGTCGTAGAGGGTGATCTGCCCGTCGGCGGTGACGATCGCCCCCTGCACGAAGGCGGACTGCAGCGCGTTCGCCTCGTGGCACGGTCCGGCCGCCGGGTTGGTGGCGACCAGTTGGTACGGCGTCGACAGACCCTGCGCCGTGGTCGGGTTCGCCGGGACGATGAGCGTGCAGTCCATGTTGACCGCGGCCGCCGCCTGCGCCGCTGCGGCCGCCGCCGGGGCCTGCTGCTGAGCCTGGAGGTTGCGGGCCGCCCTGCCCCTCAGCCGGGGAGCCGGCATCGGGTGGTCCACCGCCATCAGGGGGATCATCCCCGGCGGCCTGGCGCCCTGCATGCTGTTGCCCTGCATCCCGTTGCCCTGCATGGCGTTGCCCTGCATCCCGTCGTTCTGACTGCCGTTGCCCTGGGCCGCGGAGTTCTGGGCGCCGGTGTTCGGCATCCCGGTCTGCGCGGAGCGGTGGCGGACGCCGCCGAAGAAGCCGGGCTGCCCCCCGCGGACGGCGGCGGTGGCCCCTCCCGTCAGGACGGTGCCGACGACCACCAGGACGGCGGTCGGGACGGCGAGGGCGGTGCCCCGGCGCAGGCGTGAGCCGCGCGGCTCGTCCCACCCCTCCTGGCGGCGGGACCTGGCCCGGTGGGCCGGCCCGTAGGCCGGGGGCCTGGTGGACGGGTCTTCCATCTGGGTCCTCCATCGGATCGTGCGGCTTGCCCGCACACCGCGACGACGGTCGGCGGCGACGACGGTCGGCGACGCTGACATCGCCGGGCGGCGACGCCTGGTCAGGCGAGCCTGCGTGAGCGACAGGACCGAGTACGCAGCTGCCCGCTGCCCGGTTACGCCCTTCGTCCGGGTCCACCCGAGCCGGCGGATCCCGTTCCCGCGACCTGCCGTAACTCCCCGCCGCCGGGTCCGTAGAAGGTGTCGGGCCGCCCGCGCGGTCCGGTTCGGTCAGTGGTCGGTCCCCGGCCCGCCCGGTGCGGGTTGGTCGTCTGGCGGTGGTGCAGCGGTGACGCAGATCAGTGCGGACATGGTGCTCGGCGGCCGGTACCGGTTGCGTCACCAGTTGGCGCGCGGCGGGATGGCCGACGTCTGGGAGGGCAGTGACCTGCTGCTGGACCGGACGGTGGCGGTGAAGATCCTCAGTGCCGGGCTGGCCGTGGACGATGCCTTCCGGGCGCGGTTCCGGGAGGAGGCGCGGACCGCGGGGCGGCTGAGCCATCCCGGGATCGCGGCGGTGTACGACTTCGGGGAGGTGGTCCCGGAACTGCCGGACGGCACCCCCGCGGGCGGCGCCGCCGACACCGTGCTGTTCCTGGTGATGGAGCTGGTGCCGGGACACTCCCTGGCCGAGCTGCTGCTCGGGGGCTCCGTGGACACCGACCGGGCCCTGGACTACCTGGTGCAGGCGGCCCGGGCCCTGGAGGTCGCGCACCGCAACGGCATCGTGCACCGGGACATCAAGCCGGCGAACCTCATGGTCACCCCGCAGCAGCAGGTCAAGGTGACCGACTTCGGGATCGCCCGGCGCGACGGGTACGAGCCGCTGACCGCCACCGGCAAGCTGGTCGGCACCCCCGACTACCTCGCCCCGGAACTGTCCCGCGGTTCGGCCGCGAGCGTGCGCTCCGACGTGTACGCCCTCGGCGTCGTCGCCTACGAGTGCCTGGCCGGCCGGCGTCCGTTCGCCGGTGCCGACCAGATCGCGGTGATGGCCGCCCACGTCGAACAGCAGGTGCCGCCGCTGCCGCCCGACCTTGCCCCGGAGCCGGCCGCGGCCGTCCTGCGGGCCCTGGAGAAGGACCCACAGCGTCGCTTCGCCTCCGCCGCCCAGTTCGCCGACGCCCTGGACCGGGTCCGCGTGGCAGGGGCCGCACCCGGCCGGCAGCAGGCCGCGGTCGCGGGCGGGGTGGGGGGCAGGCCGGTCGGGACGGCATCACCGGGGTGGCGGACCCGGGCCGCGGCGGCGACGGTCTCGTTGCTCACCCCGCCCGGCGGTCCGGGGCGCCCGCGGACCGCCGACCTGCCGCTGGACCCCTGGGCGTCCGGCCTGCCGGACCCCGACCGCCGCTACGGTCCGCAGACCCTCGGGGACCTGGTCACCGGTCCCGGTGGCGGTGGTCCGCAGGACGGTCGGGAGCACGGCGGCCAGGGCGGGTCCCGGCGGACGGGGATGCCGGTGCGCCGGTGGGTCACGCTGGCCTCGGTGCTGCTGCTGGCCGGGGGTGCCTACGGTGGTTTCGGGCTGGCCGGCGGCTCGTCGGTGCTCGGCAGGTTGCTGCGGTCCGGCTCGACCGGTGCCTCGGGCGGGAACGCGGGGATGTCCTCGACGCGGATCCCTTCCGGGGCGGTGACCACGGCGGCCGCCGTGACCGTCCCGGACGAGACCCGGGTCGCGCTGGGGGACGCCGAGCGGGAGCTGCGGGCCCGGGGGTTGGTGATCGGTGACGTGGTCCCGGCGGACAGCCCCGACCTGGAGGTCAACCACGTGCTGGGAACTGACCCCGCCGCGGGAGCTTCGGCGGCGCCCGGCACCCGCGTCCGGATCCACGTGTCCAGCGGGCGGGTCACCGTCCCGGACGTCACCGGCGAGCCGGTGGCCGACGCCCTCGTGGTGCTGCAGAACCGCCTGCACCTGCAGGTGGTTCTGCGGTCCCGGGCTGACGGCGCCACCACGGGAACCGTGGTCGCCCAGGACATCACCGGTTCCGGGATCCCGAAGGGCAGCCCGGTCACGCTGACCGTGTCCGCGGCCGGCCCCCGGGAGATCGGGACCGGCGGCAACAGCGACGGCCGGGGCCAGAACCCAGGGCAGGGCAACGGATCCGGGACCGGCATGGGAGGTGCCGGCACAGGGGCGGGTGGTACCGGCACCGGCGGTACCGGCACGGGTTCCGGCGGGTACGGCACGGGCGCGGGCACCGGAACGGGTGGCGGCCCGGGTCCCGGCACCGGCACCGGCACCGGGACGGGCGGCACCGGCATGGGCTCCCTCCCGATCGGCGGGTACCCGCCGCACTGGTGAGGTTGACTGCCGGCCTTCCCGGCCCACGGATGACGGCCGACCCGGGTGGGCGGGCCGCGCGTTTGCGGTCCGCGCCCGGACGGGGTTGCGTGGAGGCGTGGGTACCGGTGCGGATGACCCGCTGACCGCACTGCGGCGCTGGGAGGCCGGCGGCGGAGTCTGGCTGGTCCGCTCCCGGACGGCAGCCGGGGTCGACATCGCCCTGCTGACCTGTGATGCCGGTGAGGAGATGGGACGGCTGCGGTCGGCCGACCCGGACCTGCTGGCCTATCTCGGCACCCGCACCCGCAGCGACGACTGACCGCCGCCGGACCTGATTCGGCGAATCGAGCGGCACGAAACCTCCCGTACCGGTACGCTCCGGTCGCTCCCGCCGGCGCAGCGGCCTGGTCGCCGTCACAGCTGGCTTTCTCCTGCCCGCGCCTGGTGGTCCGGCACGCCTTGACAGTGCGTCAGCACCGCCATGATCCTGAGGTGCGCTGTACCACTGGGTGCGCAGCCCATCACGCAGAGCAATGAGAATGACGGCGTTGCTAGCACTGGGTGACCAATTGGTGACCATGGTTGGGGAGGCCGTTGATGGACAACATGAGGCCCGAGGACATCGTCGGGCAGGGGTGGGAGACCTTCCTCACCTTTCATGACGGCACCTCGCGCTGGGTGATCACCACCGACCGGGAGGTGGCCTTTCCCGAGGGTGAACTGATCGTCTCCCAGACCGACACGCTGGGCCGGATCATTCGCTGCAATCCGGCCTTCGTGCACATGTCGGGCTACAGCCCGCAGGAACTGCTGGGCCAGTCCCACCACATCGTCCGGCACCCGGACATGCCGCGCGCCGCCTTCGCCGGCCTCTGGTCGACCATCCAGCAGGGTCAGCGCTGGAGCGGGTACGTGAAGAACCTCCGCAAGGACGGCGCCTTCTACTGGGTGTTCGCCACCGTGATCCCGATGGTCCGGCAGGGCCGGATCGTCGGCTACACCTCGGTGCGCAGGGCCCCGGCCCGGCGGAAGGTCGAAGAGGCCGAGGCGACCTACGTCGACCTGCTGCGGGCGGAGCAGACGGCGAAGGCGCCGAGGACGGGGGCCCGGCGGTGAGGCTGCAGCTGGCCGTCAGCCCGGACATCCACGTCCGGCACCTGTCCGACTGGTACCTGCTGGCCACCCGGCTGAGCCGGCTGACCGGGCTGTCCATCGTGGCCCGGTTCTACGACGGGTTCGACGAACTGCACCGGGCGTATGAGCAGGGCTGCGTGGACGTGGTGGTGGCCAACGCCTCCGACGCCACCCGGCTGGTCCGCCACGCCGGGTTCCTCGCACTGGCCCGCCCCGCCGGGGTGAGTGACGAGGCCAGCGTCGTGGTGGCCGCGGACAGCCTCTGGAGCCGGGTCGAGGACCTCAATCCCGGGCTGACGGTCGGCGGGCGCTCCCCGGGGCTGCGGGTGGCCGCCACCGACGCCCCCGACGTGGAGTGCATCTGCCGGATCCTGCTCGAACCGGCCGACCTCGATCCCGCGGCCCTGCACGTCGAGGTGAAACGGAACTACACCCTCGTCGCGAAGGCGATCGTCAACGGTGAGGCCGACGCCGGGTTCTTCCTCCGGCAGGCCTTCGACGAGCTGACCACCTCGGTGCGCAGAGCGTTGCGGCCGCTGGTCTCCAGCCACATCTACGTGGTGAGCCACGCCCTCATGGTCGGTCCCGCGGCGGCCGGGTATGCCGGGGAGATCCTCGCCGCGCTGGACCGGCTGGCCCATGACCCCGCCCATGCCCGGCTGCTCGCGGGGGTCGGCGCCCCGCACGGCTGGGAACGGCTCAGCGGGGAGGACGTCCACTTCATGCTCGACCTGATGTCCGCCCTCAGCGGCGACTGATCACGGCGGCGGCCGCCCGGCGGCATCGAAGGTCCGCGCGACTCGACAGTCCCGGCAGCTGGAGCCTCCGGTTGTCGTCACCACCGGCCGGCACGCCTACCGCCGGCCGGACGGGATCGCTGTCGTACCGGCTGCTCTGCTCGGCCCCTGACCGGATTCCCGGGCCACGGGCCGTACCGGCGATCCGGCGCGGCCCGTGGCCTGAGACCGGAAACGCTACGGCGTCACCGGTTCTCCCGGGATGGTGAACAGCGGCTGCCACGGCGAGTCGTTGCCGACCGGGAACTCCGTCGACGGGCTGTCGCCCTTGGTCAGCCACCGCGCCTGGTACGGCAGCCCGCCGAACAGGACCCGGTCCCCCTTGTTGTACAAGGAGTTCGTGGCCCACAGGGTGCGCACACCGGTCACCGTGGGGACCGGCTTCGGCGCGGCGTCATGGGACTCGACGGGACCGAGCAGGGCCCAGGGGTTCGGTGTCCCGGTGCCGAGCAGGGCCGAGGGGTCGTTGCCCTGGGTGAACCATTTCGCCTGGTACACCAGGCCGTGCCAGACCACCCGGTACTTCTCCGGGTACTGTGCGCTGGGCCGCCAGACCGGGTACGGGCTGGTCCGGGGATCGTCGGCGTCCGGCTGCTGGGTCGGCATGACGATGGCGTCACTGGCGGGAGCGTCCGGGGCCCGTCCGGGCAGCGTCGCGTACACCTGGGTGAAGGCGAGCGGTGCCTGGGGCACCCCGCTGCAGGTGTTCGAGTGCACCGCCACCGAGGGGAAGGTGGCGCCGCAGGGGGCGTCCCGGTTGATCGACCACAGCGACACCCGGCCGAGTCCCTGGCGGCGGGCGAAGTCGGCCAGGCCCCGGGCGTCGTCCAGGGTGAACACCTCGTTGTCGATGTCGTTCTGCCCGATCATCGGCGTGACCCCGAGCCGGGCCCAGCGCTGCACCTGGTCCAGGCGTATCCCGGCCCGGGCGTAGAGGCCGGCCAACTGCCCGGCGGTGGCCTGCAGCGCCTGCCGGGCCACCGCGAGCATGTCCGGCCGCGAGCCGAACGTCCCGTAGTCCATGGTCATCACGTTGACCCCGCGCAGGGACACTCCCTCCCGCAGCATGGTGAGCACGACCTGCTGCCCCGCGTCGGTCAGTCCGGTGGGCGCGACCGGGAGGGTCAGCCAGATCGCCAGGTCGTGGCCGCCCGCCCGTCGCTGCTGCTGCAGGGCCGCCAGCGCCTTCGCCCGGCGCAGCACCGAGGTCTGGTCGGTGAGAGCGGTGCTCTCGATGTCGAGGTCGATGACGTTGACCTCGTAGCGGGAGATCACCGACCGGTACGCCTGGGTGAGCCGGTCGACGTCTGCGCAGGAGACCGCGAGTTCGGAGTTGGCCAGGCCCCCGAAGCTGATCATGACGTCCCCGCCGACGGCACGCAGCTGGGCGATCCGGCGGTCCAGCTCGAGCTGGGTCGCGGCCTGGTCGAGGGTGTAGGCCGCTCCCCAGCTCGGTGCACAGCCGTCGGTGCGGTCGCCGACCACGAAGGCCAGCGCGATGTTCCGCGACGGGTTGGATCGCGGGTCCTGGAACTGGTAGGTCGGGGTGAGGGTGACGTCCACGTACGGCACTCCCCAGGACTGGGCGGCTGGTTCCCCCGGAGCGGTCACCTTGCGGATTCCGAGATAGCCGCCGCCGGCCAGTGCGGCGATCACCAGGATCAGCACGCCCAGCCGTAACAACGACAGCCGCTCCGCCGGCCCGTCGGGTGCGACCGCTGCCGGGGGCGCGTTCCGCTGGGCCGTCGCCTGCTCGTGCACCATGACGCGATCTGCTCCTGCCTTCGGTGGAGGTGGGCTCCGCTGAACGGTGGATCCCTTGCCGCACAACGGATCTGGGGGGGCCGTCCGTATCAGACTGACGCCGATGCCGGTGCACATCCTGACTCATCCGGACAGGGTGCGCAGGGTGTTCGGAAAGGAACACCGGGCGACGCAGCGGTGGTCCCCCGGTGTTCCGCTGCGGCGCGGTCGCAGTCGGTGAGTCCGGGCCCACCGGTGACGGATCCGGCGGGTAATCGGTTACGAACGGTCACGACAGGAGCTGAGTCCATGCGCGGCAGGGCCGCCAGTTCGAGCGGGTCGCCCCGGCCCGGGCGCCAGTGGGGGGCCGATCGGCGGACCGCGCCGTTGTCCAAGGTCCCGACGGCCGTGTCTGACCGCCGGATCGCCTCGGGTCGGCTGGCGATCGTGCTCACCGTGTCGGCCTGGGTCGGCTACGTCGCCTACACCGTGGAGCAGCAGTTCCTGGCGGGACGGGCGGACAGTTCGCGGCTGGTCATCGAGGCCGTCGTCTACCTGCTGGTGGTGACCGCCCTGGCGGCGTCCGCGATCGCCTACCTCACCGCGCGGATCGGGTTCTTCTACCGGTCCCGGGCCCATCGCCGGGCCCCGCGGGTGGCCCTGGACGAGTTCTTCGACCAGCTGACACCCTCCGTGACCGTGCTGGTGCCCTCCTACCAGGAGGATGCGCGGGTGATCCGGACGACCCTGCTGTCCGCCGCCCTGCAGGAACAGCCCGGCCTGCGCGTGGTGCTGCTCGTGGACGACCCGCACGTTCCCCGCGACGCGCGGGCCCGGGACCTGCTGGAGCAGGCACGTCGGCTGCCGGGCGAGCTGGCCGCGGAGCTGTCCATCCCCGCGCACCGGTTCGCACTGGCGCAGAAGGGTTTCCGTGCTGCCCTTGCGGCCGGATCGGCGCCGACGCTGGCCGAGGTCACGGCTCTGGCCGGACACTACGAGTACGCCGTGGAGTGGTTGCGGGCCGCCGGGGCCCGGCACGAGATCGTCGACCACACCGACCAGTTCTTCGTCGACCACGTGCTCGGTGCCCTTGCCGGGGACCTGCAGCGGGTGGCCACCGCGCTGCGGCAGTCCATCGAGCAGCGGCGCGTCCCCGCCGAGCAGCGGCTGTGGCAGCTGCACCGCCGGCTGGTGTCCACGTTCGGGGTGCAGCTGAGCAGCTTCGAGCGCAAGCGGTACGTGTCGCTGTCCCATGAGCCGAACAAGGCGATGAACCTCAACAGCTACATCGGCCTGATGGGTGGGGCGTACCGGGAGGCGATGACACCGCTCGGGCTCGCGCTGCTGCCCTGCGACCCGGGCGAGGCCGAACTGGTCGTCTCCGACCCGGACTATGTGCTCACCCTCGACGCCGACTCTGTGCTGCTGCCGGAGTACTGTGCCCGGCTGGTGCAGGCCCTCAGCCAGGGAGCCAACGCCCGCCAGGGCGTGGCCCAGACGCCCTACTCCGCCTTCCCCGGTGCGGCCACCCGGATCGAGCGGATCTCCGGGGCCACCACGGATCTGCAGCACATCCTGCATCAGGGGATGACGCACTACGGCGCCACGTTCTGGGTGGGGGCGAACGCGGTGCTGCGCAAGGCCGCGCTGGACGAGATCGTCCAGGTGGACTACGACGGCGACTGGGAGATCCGCCGCTACATCAGCGACCGGACCGTCATCGAGGACACCGAGTCCACCATCGACCTGGGGATCCGGGGCTGGTCGCTGCTGAACTACCCCGAACGCCTCGCCTACAGTGCGACCCCGCCGGACTTCGGCTCGCTGTGCATCCAGCGGCAGCGCTGGGCCAACGGCGGCCTGCTCATCCTGTCCAAGCTGCGCGAGCAGGTCCGGGCGCGACGGCAACGCGGTGAGCGGACCGGCTTCGGTGAGCTGTTCCTGCGCGTGAACTACATGGCGTCGATCTTCTGGAGCTCGGTCTGTCTGGTGATCATGCTCGCGTACCCGTTCAACGCCGAGCTGCTCAACCCGATCCTGCTGCTGATCTCGGTGCCGTACTTCCTGGCGATGGCCTCGGACCTGAGGTTCTGCGGGTACAAGCGGCTGGACGTGCTGCGGATCTACGGCTTCAACCTGATCCTGCTGCCGGTCAACCTGTCCGGGTCGTTCGCGTCGATCCTGCAACTGCTCACCGGGGAGAAGAGCGCCTTCAGACGGACCCCGAAGGTCCGCAACCGGACCACCGCGGGGACGTCGTTCCTGCTGCTGCCCTGGGTGCTGATCGCGTTGTCCGGGTACACGATCTGGCTGGACCTGCGCCTGGACCGGTGGGTGAACCTCGCCTTCGCCTCGCTGAACGCCGTGCTCGCCTTCTATGCCGTGGTCGCCTTCGTCGGGCTCGGCAACACCCTGGTCGACCTGTGGGTGCATCTGCGTGGCTGGCTGTACCGCCCGGTGCCGCAGCGGTCGGCGAACCCGTCGGACCTGACGCAGTCGCTCGAGCTGTCCCTGCTCGTCCCGGCCGCCCCCGCCGGGGGAAGCACGTACACGCTGTGGTCCGAGGGCAAGGCCCCGCTGGGCGGCGCAGCGGGCGCTGGCGGGACCTATGCCGGAAACACCCACGGCGGCACTGTCCATCCCCTGCCGCCGGTGCTGTCCGGGCCCACGGGCGACGGCCGCGACCTCGACCCCGAGTCGGCTGACAGGCGTTACCCCAATGGATCCCGGCCGGCCGTCCTGTGTGCGGCCGCCGAACCGGAACCGGGCGAGCCCCCGATCCTGGTCCGGCGGGCGGACTCGCCTGCCGGCCAGGGCACGCCCGCGACCATCGACGTGACGGACGCCGCGGTCGCCGCCATGGCCGCTGCCGGACCGACCGGCCCGGTCGGGGCACCGGCCCCGGAGCAGCCGGCCGCCGGGACCTGTGAACCTGTGGCGAGCGATCCCGAACCCTCCGAGCTCGTGGCCTCGGTACCCGTCACCTCCGAGGCCAGAATCGCCGACGTCGAGACCGAGGCGGATGTCGTCGGAGCCGAGACCGCCGAACTCTGAAACACGTTCTGCCGCTTCATGTTCACGGCACCTCGAGCTGGTTGACCGGACTCCGACCGGCCAGCCCCCGTCACGCCCGGACCGCACGCCTCCACGGTCCGGGCGTGACGGGTTTGGGCCGCGGAGTCAGCATCGGCGTGTCCTCCTCCACCGCTGCGATCCCGGCTTGGGGCACTGGGGCCCCTTCCTCATCCGGACCTCAGGCGGGCGGTGCGTCGGCGCGCAGGTAGCGGGTGAACAGGAAGTCGCGCGCGGTGATGACCTGGACCAGCCGGTACCGGCCGGGCTCAGGCGCCGCCTCACCGAGCGGGATCTGCCCGCCGCCGGCCATCAGCGGAGACAGGGCCAGGTCCAGCTCGTCGAGGCAGCCGGACCGGGCGAGTTCCCCGAGCAGATGCGGGCCACCCTCGCAGACCACCCGCCGCAGGCCCCGGTCGTCGAGCAGGCGCAGCAGCGAGGCGGCCCGGACCCGCTCCCCGGGCAGCACGACGACGTCGGCGTGCGCGCGGGCGACCTCGAGGGCTGCGGGGTCGCAGGACCGCGCGGTGACGACCAGCGGCGGACAGGTGGACTCGTGGAAGGCGGCCTCCTCCCAGGGCAGGTCCAGGGAACGGCTGACCAGGACCAGCGTGGGGGCGGGCCGCAGCCCTCGCCGCACCCGGTCACGGGACTGTTCTTCCGCCGGGCGCTGCGGCCGGTAGCGCTCGGCCCGGAAGGTGCTGGCACCGATCAGGACCGCATCGCAGTAGCGCCGGACCTCCGCCATGATCAACCGGTCCACCGGTGATGAGAGGGGTGCGCTGCGTCCGTCGGCGCCGACGCTCCCGCCGTCGAGCGTGGCGACCATCATCCCCCGGACCCAGGGCCGCCCGTCCGGCCACGGGTAGGCCGCCGCCAGGTCGCCCGCGCTGAGCGGGCCCGAGCGCTCGCCGATCACCATCGTCATGTCCGCAGTCGTCACCGCGCCCCTCCACGTCGGCGGATCGCACCCTCCCGGACCCGGCATCCCGTCATCGGCTGCACCCCGGGCGTGTGCAGGTCGCCGTTCCGGAACCCCACCGGGGCCCTGCCGGTCCGACTATTCTGCCGGGACCCCGGAGGTGACTCCGGCCGCCGTGGATCGTTCTCGTGGTCTGCGAACGGCTGGGAGCCGGTGTCCGGGCACCCGCGTCCCAGGCTGCTCCGATCAGGTCATCTCGGCCGTAGCGGATCCACCCGGGCAGGCCGGGCACCGATCAGGT
Source organism: Kineosporiaceae bacterium (assembly GCA_035719045.1). Lineage (GTDB taxonomy): Bacteria > Actinomycetota > Actinomycetes > Actinomycetales > Kineosporiaceae > DASTGO01. Next base: position 12,093 of record DASTGO010000287.1, read on the forward strand.
GTCGAGAGGTGTCCCGTGCCCTGCACCGTGCGCGGGCACGGCCGAAGGAGGGCTGGGTGGCGAGTGCGCCGGTGACCCGACGCCGGCTCCGCCGGGTCGGTCTCCGTTCCGTGCTTGCCCTGCTCAGCTGGGTCATCCCGGTGAGCTACTTCGGGGTGTCGGTCGCGACGGCCCGGGACCCGGTGGGCGTCCTGCTGCACGGCTCCGACGCGACCGAGAACGTCCTGCTCTCCGCGGCGATCCCGGTGTTCTTCCTGGTGCTCCTGCTGCGCCTGCTGCTGGTTGCCTGGCAGGAACGCGAGCGTGCGGTGGGCCTGCTGGCGATGGCCGCCGGGCTGCTGCTGTACGGCAGTGGCGCGGCCAGCGTCGCGCTCGAAGGTTCCGTGGCCACGGTCCGCTACCCGGCGCCGGGCGAGGTCTGGATGCTGACCGGGTACCTGGGCTTCGCCGCCTACCTGTACCTGTGGTCCGGCAGCCAGGGGGAGACCCTGCTCCGGTCGCGTGCCGCGCTGGGATCGGTGATCACCTTCGGCGGTGCGCTGTGCCTGAGCGGGATCCTGCTCGCGCTGCCGGTGGCGGCGGACTTCGGCAGGCAGGGGCTGTCGCTGCTCGTCGCGGTCCTCACCCCGACCCTGGACCTGGCGTTGACCCTCCTGGTGGCCAGCCAGGTGCTGTCCGGTAGCCGTCCCGGTTCGTGGGCGACCGGCCGACTGGCGGCGGCGTTCGCGTCCCTGGGGGTCGCGGACACGGCGATGACGCACTACATGGCGCAGGGGACCTACAGTCAGGGCCTGATCACTGACGCCCTGCTGGCCCTCGGGTTCTGGCTGATGGTGTCCGGGGCGGTGGCGGATCAGGCCCGGAACCGGCCGGTGCGGCACCGGATGGGCGCCAACTTCGTCACGGTGACGGCCGCCGCCGCAGCCGTGATCCTGCTCCTGGTCCGCCCGCAGCGCAGCGCCGGCATCCTGCTCCTCTTCTTCGCGGTGACCACGCTGCTCGCCGTCGGGGGGCGGCTGCTGCTGGCCCTGCACGAGGCGACCGGGGCGGCGGAGGCGTACCGTCTGTCGCTCACCGATGACCTGACCGCCCTGCCGAACCGGCGCGCCCTGCTCAAGCGCCTCACCGAGCGGATGGCGGAGGGTGCGCCGACCGCCCTCCTGCTGCTGGATCTCGACGGTTTCAAGGAGATCAACGACACCCTCGGCCACGCCGCCGGGGACGCCGTCCTGCACGTGATCGCCACCCGCCTGTCCCGGACGCCATCGGGGGCCCTCCTGGTCTCCCGGCTCGGCGGGGACGAGTTCGCGCTGGTGTTCGACACCGTGGATGCCGAGATCGCCGTGCGGATCGCGCACACGATCCGGGCCCTCATCCGCAAGGCGGTGGATGTCGACGGCATCGAGCTGTCCGTCGACTGCTCGATCGGCGTCTCCCTCAGCGGGACCGGTCCGGGCACCCGGCTGCAGGACCACAAGGAACTCCTGCGCCGGGCGGATGTGGCGATGTACCAGGCGAAGGCCGGCCGGGAAGGGGCCGAGGTGTACGACCCGGCCCGCGACGAGTTCTCCCGCTACCGGTTGCAGCTGGCCCAGGAACTCGCCCGCGGCATCGCCAGCGGGCAGTTGGTGATCTGGTACCAGCCGCAGGTGGACGCCTGCAGCGGCGAACTGGTCTCCCTGGAGGCGCTGGTCCGGTGGCAGCACCCCGAACGTGGCCTGGTGCCGCCCGGTGACTTCCTCCCGGTGGCCCGCCGCGCGGGGTTGATGCCGCTGCTCACCGAGACCGTGTTCCGTGAGGCCCTCGACGACGCCGCCGCCTGGCACCGGGCGGGGCTGGACGTCGGGGTGAGCATCAACGTGGCACCCGCCGAACTGCTGTCGGCGCCGGTGATGAGCGCGCTCATCACGCGGGTGAAGGAGATCGGCCTGCCGCCGGCACAGGTCGTCATCGAGGTCACCGAGGACTCGTTCCTGTCCCAGCCGGAACGCACCTTCGACGTGATCATGGGCTTGCGCGGCAACGGGTTGCAGGTCTCGATCGACGACTACGGGACCGGCTTCTCCTCGCTGAACTACCTGAAGAGCCTGCCGGTCCATGAGCTGAAGATGGACCAGTCGTTCGTCCGCGACATCCTGGTCGACCCCCGGGCCCAGGTGATCGTCGCGTCGACGATCAAGCTCGCCCGTGGCCTGAACCTGAGGCTCGTGGCCGAGGGGGTCGAGGACGCCCAGGTCGCCCGGGTGCTGGCGGACATGGGAGTCGACCTGCTGCAGGGCTACCACTTCGCCAAGCCGATGCCGGTCGACCAGATCTTCGACTGGGTCGCGGGCCGGGCGTCGAAGCTGCAGGTCCTGGCTCCGCGCCAGGGATCCGAGTCCTGAGCCCGGCCCGCTGACCTCCGCGCGTCACACGGCCGGTGGGGTGGCGGTCCCGGACAGTTCCGCCTGGGCCCGGGTCAGGCCGCGCACGACCGGGATCCACGCAAGGTAGGCGGCGAGGCAGACCAGGGCGATCAGCACCTGGAGCCCCGGTGCGATCCCCTGGTGCGGATCGGGAGCCCCGGTCGCCCCGGCCCGGAACCCGGACATGAACTCCTGCCGGCCTGCCAGGTTGGTCAGCACCACGAAGGTCACCCACAGGCCCCACCACAGGCCTGTGGACCGGTAGCGGCTGCGCTTGCTCCCGCCGCCCGGCAGGGCACGGGAGGTGATCCGCCAGCTGTCGTCGACGAGCTGCTTGGGGAACCACCACGCCACGACCGGAACCCACCACCCCAGCCAGGCCCACACCGCCGAGCGACGCAGACCGGCCGGGTCGATCAGCGCGGCATTCTCCCTGGCCCGCATCAGCCACAGCGATCCGACGATCCACAGGGGAAGTTCGGCGAGCAGGCTGAGCAGCCCGAAGGCGTCGTAGGCCGTGAAGAACACGGGGTCATCGCCCCGGGCCGCGGCCGCGTCGTAGGCGTCGACCGCCGAGAACGACGTGACCGCCGTGAGCACCTGGAGCAGCACGAAGATCCCGCCCAGGATGAGCATGGCGATCGCGAGGCCCGAGTTGTTCAGCGCGGGCGGCCGCCACCCTTGGGGCCAGGCACCGGGCTGCCCGTACCCGTAGGAGGGCGGGTACCCGTACCCCGGCGGGGCGGGGGGATAGCCGTACCCCGGGGCAGGAGGCGGGTACCCGTACCCCGGGGCGGGCGGCGGTGGCATCGCCGGTCCGGGCGGGGGCGGCGGCAGGAGAGGTCCGGGCGCGGACGGCGTCGCCGACCCGGGCGTGGACGCCTGCGGGGTCACCGGTGCGTGGTCCGGCGGCTGCCAGGGCGCAGTCGGGGACGGTGGGGCTGCCGGCACTTCAGGGGAGCCGGGGGACTCGGTCATGGCCACCTCATCAGCTGTCCGGGCACCGTGCACCGGAAACGATCTCGCCGGGCGCAGGCTAGGGCATCGGACACCGCGACGATGTGACCGCCTGCGCCACCTGGACGAGGACGAGGATCCCGCCCAGTACGAGGTCGCGTTCGCGAGAACCGAGGGGTCCTTCGGGAGCCGTTCGCTGGCCCAGCCGTCCCCGGACGGCATCCGCCCGCTGACCGACGCCCTGGCCGCCGCCGCGGTGACCCCGGTGGTGCCCGGGACGGTCAGCGCGTGACGGCGGCAGCGGATCAGGCGCAGGCGGTCACGAGGCGCGGGCGGCGCTCACGGTGAGCTCGGCGAGCAGCTTCGGCACGTTGTTGACGCACAGGGCGTCGGCCCCGGCGGCGAGCAGCTCCCGCCCGAACTTCACCCCGGGACACCAGGCCATCAGCTCCAGCCCGGCGCCGTGCACCGTCTCGACGATCCGCGGCAGGGGGTACTGCAGATGCCGAGGTTCGATCTTGTTGGGCTTCAGCGACCCACCGTGCAGGGCGAGCACCTGGACGTCCAGATGCGCCGCCGCCGCCACGGCGTGACCAGCCGGGAACTCCACCCAGGTCAGCAGCCCACGCGGCACCCCGGGGGCCAGTTCCCGGGCGATCGTCAGGCCACCGGCGTCGAAGGAGGTGATCAGCGTGGGCCGCCGGGCGGCCTCCCGGGTGGCGATCGGGGCCAGCAGCCCGGTCGTCGTCCGCAGCCGGTCACGCTGGGCGTCGGCCAGGTCGGACTTCACGTCGAAGTCGACCCCGACGTGGGGCGGCAGCGCCTCCAGCAGGGTCTCCAGCCGCAGTGCGCCTGAGGCGGCGGCCTGTTCCCCGGTGAGATCGCAGTAGAAAGCGCCGTCGTCACGGGCCGGGTTGTGGGTGACCACGAGGACGTCGTCGCTGGTCCGGCGGACGTCGACCTCGACCCAGTCCAGGCCGAACCCGACCGCGGCCAGGAACGACTCCAGCGTGTTCTCGACGTACCCGTCGACCACGCCCCGGCCGCAACCGCGATGCCCCAGGATCGCTGCCCGGGACCCGAAGACACCGTAGGTGCTCATACGTCGGCCGCCGTGCCGCGCCGCCGGCGGGTGGGCCGCCGGCGGCGCCGGCGGATCAGGCGGCGGACGTGACGGTCTTGCTCACCTCCACGTTGGCACGCTCGAGGTCGTCGGTGAAGTCCACCTCCACGGCGAAGAACTCGGAGATGTCCACCGGCCTAACCTTGAGGCCCGCTTTGATGGCGGATTCGATACCGCGCTCGAAGTAGTCCTCGTCGGTGCAGTTCTCGAGGTGCTCGATCAGCATCGCCCGGTCGGACGACGCTATGTAGTTGATCCCGACCGCCTCACCGAGGCCATCGGTCACCGCTTTCGACAACACGGTAACAAACCCGTCGCCGTCGACCCGGTACTTGACTTCCTCTTCCCCGACCGCGGCGGTATTCACGCACACGAAACTGACGTCGTCGGCGATCATGGCGCCGACCCGGTCCAGTAGTTGCACGTCGAACACCACGTCGCCGTTCAGCCACAGCACCCCACCCCCGGAGCTGCCCGCCTTCAGGGCCTTGAGCAGGCTCTTTGCGGTGTTCGTGCGCTCGAAGCGCTCGTTGAACACGTACCGGACGTCGGGGAACGCGGCCATGACCAGATCCGGGCGGAATCCCACCACAACGGTCACCTGCGCCCGGCCCCCGAATCCCTCGTACAGGTTGTCCAGCTGGCGGCCCATGATGCTGCGGCCGTCGGCCAGCGGCGTCAGAGGCTTGGGGAACGGCATGCCGAGCCGGGTGCCCATGCCCGCGGCGAGGATGGTCACCTGGACCGCCCGGCCGGCCTCGCCGGTGACACGAGGCCGCGCCGGCGTGTCACACCCGGTGACGAACTCCTCGGGCACCGGCACACCGAGGTGGGTGGGGACGGACCCGCTCGGCTGCCCGGCCGCGGTCGGGAGGATGGATGCCCGCTGCGGCTCCTGCTCGGTCCGGCCGGTGTGACCGGCGTGCAGCCCGGAGGCGCGGCGATCGGCGACCAGCCGGTCACGGGTGGCCACCACGTCGCTGATCGCGTCGAGGAAGTCGCGGGTGCTCTGCCCGGGGGGCCGGTCGCCGAAGTAGTGGGTCCGCATCGCCGTCCGCGCGGCGCGGTGCGGGTCGTTGGCCAACCGGTCGGCGAGGATCGCGGCCAGGCCGTCCACGTCCGCCGACTCGACGACGTCGGAGCACCGGCTGATCGGTGCGTTGCCGACCAGGCGGTCGGCGTCGGCATATCGGTCGGCGATCACGATCGGGCAGTCGCCCCGCAGGTACAGGAAGTCCAGCCCGACCGACGAGACGTCCGTGATCATCAGGTCGACGGCGGAGAAGATCGACAGGATGTCGGAGGTGGTGTCGACCAGGTGCCCGGCCCCCGGGTCCGTCTCGTTCGCCGCCTGGAGCAGGGACACGATCGCCCGGTGTGCCCGGCCCATCGTCGGCGTGGTGCTGGTCGCCACCCGGGGGTGCGGCTTGTAGAGCACGCGGATGCCCGGCAGGGACAGCGCCTGGGCGACGATCTGCGGCCCCAGCACGTCCACCGAGGTGTAGTTGTTCGACGGCTCCTCGCCCTCCCAGGTCGGCGCGTACAGCACCGTGGGTCGGGTCGAGCGCGGCAGGGCCGACGGCACCGGCAGATCGAGCTGCGGCCGGCCGACCGGGACCAGTCGGGTGTGGTCGAATCCGAGCAGTGTCGACGCGTGCCGGTTCACCGCTGCCTCACCGGCGACGAAAACCCGGTCGTAGGCCTTCACCTGGTTGCTGACCATGCAGATCTTGTCGCTCTCGCCGTGATTCACGTGAACGTGCAGCATCGACCGTGCGACCAGCGACTGGAAATTCCTCGCGGAATTGTTCACGTACACCGCCACCTTGTGGTCGGCATGCCGGTAGAACTCCGTCAGGTCGGCGAACGTCGGCAGGAACACCGCGGGCAGGTGGGTCATCTCCTGGATCTGCGCGAAGGAGGCAGCCTCGCGGGAGACGATCTGCACCGGGTGCCGTCGGTCGAGCACCTCGAAGACCGGCAGCCACTGCCGCAGCTGGTACAGCCGCAGCAGATCGTCGCCGAAGTAGACGACGACCTCCCGGCCGGCGTCGAGGCCGGGCGCGGCGACCCGTTCGGAGTCGGTCAGGCGCCCGCCGTCATGATCGGACCCGGTGACCAGTCCGGTGTGGTGGAACGGACGGCGGTGCGCGTGGGTCATGGCAGGCTCCTCGGAAGCATGGCAAATGAGGGATGACGCCGGGAGGCAAAGACGGTCGACGCCCAGCCTCCCGGCGCACATAAAAGGGTTGCTCGACCACGTGAACTGCCGCTGATGCACGGGCCTCGCGTGGGTCATTGTCGCCTGCCCGGCGCCCTGGGGACAACACGGCTTTCCCCGCTCCTCCAGGTGCTTTGGGACACCACCTGCCCTGACCGGCAGCACTTGGTGCGGAACGCAACCGAGCCAACACCCTGGGCGACGCAACGGCTCTGAGTCGCAGGGATCGAGGGCGGCTCGACGCCACTTCACCCTTCGGTCCGGGCAGGCGCTGGTCGGCGTCTGCCTGCTGTCAGCACCCCTCCTCCCCGGTTGCTGAAGATCGATGGTCCCGGGCTCGTTGACCAGGCGGCGTGCCGGATCGCTCCACCCGCACCCTTCGGCGGTGTCGGGGTGAGAATCTGTTGCGCATCAAGGGCAGGCAGAGCCCATCGGCCTGGAGCGGCGCCGGGAGGCTCTCGACTACATGGTCGAGGTCGACCACGACGAGTACGAGACGGAGCTGTACGACGCGGCAGCGGATCCACAGGCGCTGCTCATCGACAGGGGCGCAGAGCTCCCGTGCGGGTCAGCGGCGTAGACGGATGCGCAGGTTCGGACGGCGCAATCAGGTGATGGCAAGGTTGAATGCATCCCGCGGATTCAACATCGACGTCGCCCCGTAGCTGCCCTACTTGCCGTATGACCTGCGGTCCAGGGCGAGATCGGGGCCCGACCGCGCGCAACCCTCAGCCGGGGTTCCGCCCGTACGCTCATGAGCACGAGATTCAGCAGTTCAACGCTCATGCGGAGGATCTCCTCGGAATGACCACGTGAACCGCAGGGGGTAGGAAGGCATCACCTCAGTTGAATCTTGGCCAGAGCTGAGTACTCAATACGAAGGTCCCAGACGGCCGGCCTGCCATGCGAGAAGAATCGTTGCGCAGGCAAGACAGCGGCCAGCAGGCCCCCATCTCATGTGAAGATTGGTCAAGCCGAACCAGCTCACTGAATAGATCCATTCCTTTGAGGATCGGGCCAGTAGGGCAAGGTGGAGAGGATGACCACAAGTCACACAACAGTCAGATGTCAATTGACGACCGGGATGGCCAGCGGTAGATCCCCACGTGACCTCCTGGTGAGCTGGCGATACAGGGCTTGTCAGGCACGAGAAGAGCATTCCGTGGCGCAAGCCAGACTGAACCGGTGCGGCAGATGGATAGGCATGCCAGTCATAGTGGGCACTGCCCTCTTGGGCGTAGCCACCGTGGGGGTGTTGGCCGAGTGGCAACGTGGGGCCCCTCCCCCTTGGCTCGGGTACTTGCTGGTTGCTTCTATCTTCATTTCCACACTCGTCGAAGTGGAAAGACGACTCGAGTTGGCGGTGCCCGCAGCGAGGCACGGAGAAAGCCGGGATGAATACGCGGAGTTGGGACGCAGAATCGATCGTCTGCTATGTGAATCAGGGGGTCCCATCTTAGGGAAGGAGCTAGTGGAAGACGTAGAGGAGAAATATCAGGCGATAGAGAAATCTTCCCCGCCGCTTACGGCCTGGAATACGAAAGGGATGAAGAAGTCGTTTCCGGGAGTCTGTGAGGGTTGTATTTGGGGATTCGAAACAATATGAGTCGAGTCGAGAGGCTCTGACGCCGGTACGAGGCCTCTGGCAGAGGCTGATCGAGTGGATGAGGCAGAAGGTGCGACGACACAGGTGATTCCGCGACTACACCCAGGTGATTCGGATGGCGACCACCTGCCAAGGTCGTCACGGTGCACGGCGCGACCCACCGGCCGCGGAACCTCGTCACCGTGCAGCACCACATCCAGCCGCGCGGCATGGATGGCCCGGACAACGCCGGGAACGGGGTCGACGTGTGCGAGACGACCCGCACGCTGCGTACGCCTGAACGCACGCCGGGAACGACGAAGAGCGCCGGAGGGGGCGACCCGAACTGGGTGGCCCCCTGTGCACGTTTCAGACCGCCATTCGGTGTCCCCGTGGCCGCCTCCGTGGTGTCGGGGTCTTCTCCTCGACCCAGAGGGCGGTCTCCATCGTCTGCGCGACCCGGGCGGCCCTCTGCGGTCGTCTTGCGCGTGTAGACGCCGAGGGTGACCTGCGAGTGGCCGAGCGTCTCCATCGCGTCCCTGGGAGCCACGCCGCGCGGTGCGCCTTGAGAAGCTCGACCAGCGGGGCGGGGATCTGCAGGGTCCGCTCGCTGTTCTCGCTCTTGGTCTCGACCAGGACCAGGCCGCCGCCGACCTTCTTGCGCTTCTCGTCACGCTGGACCCTCTGCCGCTGCAGGGCCGGTCAACGGTGATGGTGGGTACCTCGGAGTCGAGATTGAGGCGGTCCCAGGTCAGGCCGAGGATCTCGCCCTGCCGGAGGCCGAGGGCCAGGGCGACCGCCCAGCGGGCCTCCCACACGTCCCCGCTTGCGGCCTTGAGCGCCCGCTCGCCTTCGGCCAGGGCGAGGGGCTTCGTGGTGCGCTTCCGCGCAGCGGGGGCATCGGCCAGCTTGGCGACGTTCCGGGGTCTTCTGGCGCTGCTCTGCGACCTTGAGGGCACGGGACGGGATCCGGTGGATCTGCAGAACCGACGACGGCGACAAAGCACCGGACGCGGTGAGGTCGGTGCACAGGCGCTCCAGGCGCTCGGGAGTGAGCCGGTCGAGGCGGACCTTCCCGATACGCGGGTAGACGTGGGTGCGGAGCTTGGAGCCGTAGCCCTCCAAGGTGCGAGGTTGACACCGCTGCGTGGCGATGGTCGTCATCCCGTGCCGCAGCCACTCCTCGAGGGTCTGTGACCGGACGGCGGTGATGATGCCCTGGCTCGCTCCCGGCGCCTCGCGCGGAGCGCTGCCCGCCCAGGCCCTGGGTGATCGGGATCGCCAAGACGGTGGCGTTCCACGAGCGGGCCAGCCGCGCCACGGGGACCAAGCACCGGCGTGAGGTCCCCGTCGGGGAGCGGCAGGAGGACTTCCTCCCGTACCTCGTCGGCGAGGTGGCGTCGCCGGAGGAGCAGGCGGTCGCCCGAGGTCTGATCTCCAGGATCAACCCCGACCATGCCGCCGCCCTGATTGCAGTCCGGTACGCAGGCTGGACGGGGGCGCAGTGGGGCCAGGCTGTCGGTATCAGTCAGCAGGGGGCCTCATGGCGAGTCATGGCTGGCCAGCACGCCCTGCGGGAGCAGTTGACCGCATCCGGGACGCACTCCGGCCCCTGCGATGGAGGGTTGGGCCCCAGAGGGACCGGAGTGGCCCCGGCTACGGCAATGGCGGTTCCCACCGACTCACCACCCGTACCGGGCGCCTGGTGTCGGCCGGGCACGAGGAGCCTGGACCTCGACCCGCGCCCGACCGAGGGACATCACTGTATCCACATCCGGGCATGAGGACCAGATGCGGATATCACGCCGACGGCGGATCGACCGGCGAGGTCGGGGTGTCGATTCTGACCGGGTGCCCTCCCTGTCCGATGCCATCGCCGCCAACGTGCGAGCAGAGCGAGCACGGCGCCGGTGGAAGCAGGAGGAGTTGGCCAGCCGGGCTGGCATGAGCCGGACCACAGTCGGCGACATTGAGGCAGGCAAGCGGAAGGTGACCGCTGACTACCTGCCGGGCCTGTGCCGGGCCTTGGACGTCCCGCTGGCCACCCTGGTCGCCGGTGCCGATCCGGAGGACCTGCGAGCCCTGGGCTTGTGATCAATCCCGGGAGTTATCCGGGAGACCGGCCGGGCCATGATCGGCGACTGGGGCCCTGACCTGCAGAACGTGGGCCCCGAGGGGCTCGAACCCGAACCCGCTGATTCCGGGACGATCTTCGGTGTTGGTCGTCATTGTGGCGGTTGACCTGCGCTGACGCCGGATAGCGGTCGGGCGGACATGCCCGTTGTTCGGCGTTCTCGCCTCGCGTTTTCCGTCCGTTTCCCGTCTGCTGCGCCACCGCCGCGAGGCGCTACCACCGCCGCGTCCACGTTCCGTCAGGGTGGCGTTCCCACTGATTCCCGTCCCAGGTGTCCGGGACCAGGTGCCACGTGACTGCCTCCTCATGGAAGGCCGGCATGAGGCTTCCCATCCCGAACGCACGCTCTTGGCTGGGGTCCGTCTCGGGTGCCCACAGCCCACTCTCAGGGCAGACATCCCCACTTCTGGCTGCCTTCCTGCCCGTCCCAGTCACGAGCACAGTCTCCCAACAGTCCCAGGCTTCATCGCCCCCACCGTTGCTGCGCGGCCTGGCGGGTGGTGCCGAGCTGGGCGGCGATCTCGGTCCAGGAGTACCCGAAGCCGCGTAGGCCGGTGACGGCTTGCTGGTTGGCCTCCTCCAACTCCCTGGACAGCCGGAGGAGGTCGGCCAAGCCCGTCGATGTCCCCGTCTGCGATGCGGCGGGCGTGGCCCCGGATGACGCGGGTGGCGAAGGCTGCGTAGTCGGTGTTCTCCACGGCAGCCTTGGGGCGCCGGTTGGGGCGGGTCGGGCGCTGGGTCGGGGCCTGCTCGGCGGGGCGGTCGGGCGTCAAGTCGGCCTTGACGGCGTTCCCGAGTCGGGTGGCGGGGTGCTGGCTCATGGTCGGGTCCTCCGTCGGTCAGAACAGGGCGAGCTGGACGGACGCCACCACGGGCCGAGGGCGACGGGTGCGGCGCCGGGCGGGCTTCTCGGCGACGCCGGCCCGGATCGGGGTGAACCGGCCCCGGGCGTCGCGCAGCAGGAGGAGCAGAGCCCGGGTGATCGGGGTTCCTGTCATGGTGTGCTCGCTCCTGCGATGTCCCGGGGTCCGGGGCCAGGTCCTCGCCTGGGTGGCTGCCTGGCCCGGCCGCCCCCCTCCCTGATGGCGGAGCCCATAGAGCATGGGTGCGGCCCGTCAGGCCCCTCCCGGCGTGCGGGACCAGCCCCGGTGCAGGTGCGGAGGACCTTCCGGGACCGGCTGTGGGAGTAGGGGCTTGACGGGCCGTGGCCGGGCTCGATCGTTGGGCGCGCGGGGAAGGGGGGACATGGTGGGCCGCGCTGTGGGACTGGCGTCGCGCCTGGGCCAGCCGGTGTGGAGGCGGGTGGGAGCTCGTGGGGCCCGGGTGGTGAAGGGGTCGCGGTGGTGCCCGGCTTCGCGCGTCGCCCTCAGCAACCCCAGGACCAAGACCCGCGCGGACCGTCCGGGACTCTGCGGTGGGGTCGTGCCACGGTGTCGGGGTGACACAGGAGGCACTCGGGCCAGAGGACTACGAGTCGGTGCAGCGCGCTGAGGAACTCCTACGGGCAAGGGGCTTGTCCCAACGGATCACCTTGAACGAGGCCACGACGGCATGGCGGCAGCTCGTCGACCAGGTCGAGGGAGGCTACGGATGGTGTGTCGACGAGTACACCAACGATCTGACCGCCCGAGACTGGCTGGACGAGGCCTGGCCCGTGCTCACGTCGCGGGTGCGCGCCGCCCGGGAGCCGGAGCTCGCAGCCATTGACGCACGGTTCCGGGCAGCCACGACGGACGACGACGGGGAACTTCTCGCCCACTTCTTCCGCGTTGGTCGTCGGTCTGGCTGGTGGTGGCGCCGCCGGCCCTTGCACCTGGTGGGGCAGTTCGCCGAGGACGCCCGTCGAGCGGGAGTGCTGTAGCGGGCCGTCCCGTCGCGCGCGCCGGGACCGGAGCCATCCCCGGCACCCTTCCGCGGTGTCAGGGGCGAAGATCCGTTGCGTATCAAGGGCTGGCAGAGTTCATCGGCACCACCAACCCCGGTCGACGGTTGTGGGGTTGTGGAACGGATAGCGCGTGAGGCGCTGTACGAAGCGGCGGTGGCTGCACAGCGCTGCTCCTCGGCCGGGGCGCAGGGTTCCCGTGCGGGTCAGTGGCGTAGACGGGTGTGCAGGCTGTAGCGGCCGTCTTCTGGCTCGTGACCGGATGGTCGCGCCCTGCGCTGATCGAGTGAATCCCGAGCAGATGGCTTCGAGGGCTGCGGGAGATCTGACATACAAGAAACGGCATCTGCGAGAGCGGCCGTCCCGGCCCCGAAGAGCGGAGTACTTCCTTCCATGCGCTTGTTCACCCGCACGCGAGTCCTCTTGGCGACCCTGGGGCTCGCCGTTGCCGCCGGAACCGCTGCCATTGCCGTTCCCGGCAGTGCCCAGGCGTTCGCCTTCGGCACGCACAACGTCATGGTGTTGGCCCCCAGCGGTGTCCACAGCATCCTCTACATCACCGCCACTCAGACTGACCCCAACTTCATCGTGTGCCGCACGATCAGCGGGCACCGCGACGGTCAGTGGGTGAGCGGCAACCAGGGCGTGGTCAACGACGCTCCGGTCAGGATGATCACCTTCTCGTCCTACAACTGCACCGATGGATTCATGAAGGCCACCGGACAGTGGACGTCACCGCGTTATGACGGCCTGACCAACTGGTGGGTGAACCTGTACTAGTTCGACCCTGATCGCCCTGGATCAACCTGGGGCGAACGATGGTGAGGGCTGATCACCAACATGGTGATCAGCCCTCACATCGTTCTCCTCGGCCCACCCGTTCCTTCCCGACTCACATGGCGCAAGGTCGAGCCTCGGGGGCTGGTCCAGTGCGAGGGGTCAACCATCACCTGGCAGAGATCCGTCAAATGATCACCTGTCACATCACAAACGCCTGTTGATCGAGCCGTGAGCCGTGTCCTCCGTCGGATGATGCGCGACAGTTCTCCGCCATCGGTTGCTGAGTTGGACGAGAACGACGCCGAGAGCTACGGGCACAGCCGGAGCGAGGGCCGGCACGCCGGCATGGCGGGTCGTGGTGACGGCGGCCCGGGGACAAATGGGGCTCTCCTGACTGATCAAGCCCAGCTGGGTCGGACCGGGGCGCCCTGCCAGGATTGCTCCTGGTGGGTTTCCCCGGCCCGCCCGCCGAACCCGGCGTGCCCATTACTGGGCACCGGGCTCTCCACGCGCCTTGCCGGTTGGTCAGCCGTTG
>DASTGO010000288.1:0-3217 GCA_035719045.1 Kineosporiaceae bacterium
CGCCCGCCGTGGGCGCTCCCGGGCCGGCCCCGGGACACCGACGGGGTCCGGGCCGGTGCGGGCAGATCCGGCCGGCGCAGGGTCACCGCGGGCGCGCAGTCCCCGGCCGACAGCCGGGCCGACAGCTCCTCCAGCGCCTGCGCGAACTGGGCCGCGGACGTGAACCGGTGGTGCGGGTCCGGCTGCATGGCGGTGGCGACCACCCACCGGACGTCGGCCGGGAAGTTCTCCGGCAGCGGCCGGGCGTCGGCCCCCCAGGGGGCGTCGGCGAGGGACAGCGCCTCCACCTCGTCCAGCGGGTGCCGCCCGGCCAGGCACTCGAACGCGATCACCCCGAGGGCGTACAGGTCGCTCAGCGGGGTCGGCACGCCGCCTCCCGGGCGGCCGAGCTCCGGGGCCCGGTAGACCTGCCCGGCCTGGGTGAACCCGTTGTCCGCGTAGGGGTCCGTCGTGGGGAGCGGTGACTCCGGGGCGTCGCCGAGCCCGCCCGGCAGCTCCCCGGTACCCACCGGGAAGTCCACCACGGTCAGGTCGAGCCCGTGGCCCACGAAGAGGTTCTCCGGGTTCAGCGTCCCGTGCGTCAGCCCGGCCCGGTGGGCCTCCTGCAGGGCACGGGCCGCCTGCGCGATCAGCCCGAGGCTGCGGGACAGCCCGAGACCGTCCGTGCCGCAGGCGGTCCGGGACAGCGGCAGCCCGCGCGGGGGACGGGTCGCGGCGAAGGCCACGTCGACCCGGGACGGCACAGCGGTGGCGGGCCGGTCGGGTGCGGCGACGACCAGCGGCGCCTCCCCGTAGGCCCCGACTCCCGCCACCCCGGGGTGGTCGATCCCGGACAGCAGCCGCACCCGGTCCAGGAAGGCCCGGTGCAGCAGGGGGCCCGTCCCCGGCCGCAGGACGGTGAGCTCGACGTCCTCGCCCCGGTGCACGTCGTAGCCGGCCCAGACCTCGGCATGCGGGCGGCGCACCAGCCGGTGCACGAGCTGGTACCGCAGGCCCAGCCAGGCGCCCTCGGCCGGCGGGGAGGCCGGACGGATCGGGGCGGCGGGTCCGCCCCCTGGACGGTCGGTCGAGGTCGTCATGACGGCACCTGCCCCACGTTCGGATCCTGCGGACCGGTTCGGCTTCCCGCGTCCGCGGCCCGCAGTCCCGGTGGCCGCCCCGGCGGCTCTGCACAGTGGTACGGGGCAGGCCACGCGGGGGTTACGTCACGGGCCGACCGGTCCGGGCTGCACGGTGACCGTGCGGGCGCCGGCCGCGGGGGTGTGGGAGACGTCCCGCAGGGCGGTGGTGATGACCACGTCGACCGGCCCTGTGCCCGCCCCACCGGGCATGACCGGCTGCAGGGTGACGGTGCGGGTGCCCGCGTCATAGGCGACGGTGGCGGGGATCTGCGACCCTCCGTGGGCGAACAGCGCCAGCCCGGCCGGAATCGTGCGCGGGTCGAGATCGCTGTCGAACGCCAGCAGGACGGCTCCGACGACCGTGGTGGTGTCCACCCGGGTCAGTTCCGGGCCCGGGGCCGCGGGGGCGAAGGGCCGCAGGTCCACCGCGGTGATCCGGGGAATCCCGCCGTCGGTGGTGCGCAGGGTCAGGGTCTCCTCCGCCTGATGGCTGACCGGGTCGGCGGTGGTCGGGTCCATCCCCAGCCGCACCTGGGCGGTCGCCGTGCCGGGCTCCCGCTGGTCGACCCACAGCACGGTCGCCCGGCTGATCCGCGCGATCGCGGGGAGGCTCACACCGGGTGCCGCGAGCGCCTGCTGCGCGCCGGCGTCCCCGCTGATCTGGGCGTTGGCGAAGGCCTGGGTGATCGCCTGGGTCGCGCTCGAGGGGGTCTGCAGCATCGAGGGGACCTCGACGGCCTGGATCTGCGGACCGGACGAGCCATGGGCCAGCACGGTGAACATCCGGCCCGTGGGCGCCCAGTTCGGGGACTCACCCGTGCCCGCGGAGGACTCCGCGATGGTGACCGCGGACGGCAGCGCCGCCAGCCGGAGCACCCCGGACCGGTCGGCATGGGTCACCGAGTAGGTGAGCATCGAGGCGTCCGGGGACAGCGACAGGTCGCTGACCGTGTCCCCGGCCTTGAGGTCGAGCGGGACGCTGAGGGTCGGGCCGCCGCCGGCCGGGGCGGTGTCCAGGTGCAGGGTGTTGCCGTGGCGTTCCGCCCAGGCCACGGTCGAACCGTCCGGGCTGAACGAGGGCGGGCCGGCGGTCTGGGTCAGCGGGTGGGTCTGCTGGGTGTGCAGGTCGAGCACGACGCCGGGATCCGTGCCGTGCGCGAGGTAGACGTACCGGCCGCCCGGTGCGACCACCACGGTGTCGTGCCGGGGGTCGACCGGTTGGTCGGACAGGGTCGTGACGTGCCCGCTCCGGTCGACCGCGCGCAGCCGTCCACCGGCGACGAAGGTGACCGCGTCGTCGTCGATCCAGCCGATCGGGCCCGCGGGGTCGGCGTCCACGCTGATCTGCGACTGCAGGGCACCCGTGGCGTCCGCGAGCACGATCTGGGACCCGGCGCTGCTGCGGCTGAGGAAGGCCACCGAGCGCCCGGACCGGGACACGCAGATCGCCGGGGTCGCCGCCGAGAGCCGGGTGGCGGTGTCCCCCGACATCCGCACCAGGCCGGAGACGTCCGTGCCGCCGTGCCCGGCCTGAGCCGCGGTGAGCAGCACCGATCCGTTGCGGGTGACCACCGCCTCGCTGCCGTCCTCGGCGGGGGCCAGCACGGTCCGGCCGAGGTTCTGCGGGGCCTGCCGGGCGGGACCGGCCTGGATCGCGGGAGCGGTCCCGAAGACGACGCGGACGTCGGAGGCCAGGCCCTCGCCGGACGCGGTGCGCGCCACGTGGTGGTCGATGGTCAGCACGTACGCCGCGTTCGGGGCGAACCCGTGGGCCGGGGTGATGGTCAGGGTGTCTCCGTTCCACGACGGGGTGTACGCGGCAGCGGGGCTCAGCCGCAGGGCCGAGTTCACGGTGGTCCGGTCCAGCGGCCGGGAGAAGCGCAGGGTGAGGGCGTCGGACGGGTCGGCGGAGTTGGGCCCGAGGACGCCGGCGTCGACCTGCGCCGCCACCTGCTCGACCCCCACCGACGGCGTGCCGGGCAGCCCGCGCAGCACGATGAGGACGGCGGCCAGGGCGGCGGCCGCCCCGATCGCGGACCAGCCGAGCAACGGGACCCGGCGCGGGGCCCGGCCCGCCGACCGACCCGGTGCGGGGC
>DASTGO010000289.1:0-17238 GCA_035719045.1 Kineosporiaceae bacterium
CGAGCGCCTCGGCGGAGGAGGTGGACGAGGTCCGCTGGCTGCACCTGAGCGACGCCCGCGGCCGGCTCACCCGGGCGGGTGACCTCGCCCCGCTGGACGCCCTGACCGCGGCGGCCGCCGACGAGGTGCTGGCCGGCCGACCGGTGATCATCGTCCGGCACGCCGCCGCCCGGCCCCGGGACACCTGGGCCCGCGCGGATGCCGACCGCCCGCTGGTGGCCTCCGGACGCCGGCAGGCGCTGGCCCTGTCGGCGCTGCTGCGCTGCTGGCAGCCGGAGCGGGTGGTCAGCTCGCCGTGGCGGCGCTGCCTGGAGACCCTCGGGCCGTACCTGGCGGCCAGCGGAGCCCGGCTGCGGGTCAAGGGCGGACTGTCCGAGGACGGGTTCCGCCGCGATCCGGGCAAGGCGGGCCGGCATCTGGCGAACCTGCTCGGTCGCGACGGTGCCGGCCTGCTGTGCACCCACCGCCCGGTGCTGCCGGCCGTGCTGGACGTGCTGCGGGCCGCCGCCGACGAGCCGGTCCGGGCGCTGATCCCCTCCGCCGACCCCTACCTGGCCCCGGGTGAGGTGCTCGTCGCGCACACGGTCAGCGGATCACGCGGCCCGCGGGTGGTGGCCGTCGAGCGGCATCCGTCCGGGGGCTGACCGGGGCGCCGACCTCGACCGCAGCTAGCGGAGCCCTGGCCCTGTGGCGTTGGTGCGCCGGCTGGTCAGCCAGGGGAGGAGGTTGTCGGGGGGCATCGGGCGGCTGAGGTACCAGCCCTGGACCAGGTCGCAGCCGATGGTGCGCAGGAGGTCCCAGGCCGCAGCGTCCTCGGCCCCTTCGGCGACGACGGTGAGTCCGAGGTGGTGGCCGAGGTCGACGATGGCCTGCACGATCGCCAGGTCGTCGCCGCCGTGTCCGAGTCCGCCGACGAAGGCCCGGTCGATCTTGACTTCGTGGACGGGCAGTTGTTTGAGGTACGACAGCGATGAGTATCCGGTCCCGAAGTCGTCGACGGACAGCCGGATGCCGAGGTCGCGCAGTTGGTGCAGAACGCAGATCGCTCGTGCCGGGTCGGTCATCACCGAGCTCTCGGTGACCTCCAGGGTCAGTCGGGTGCTGGGGATCTGGTGTCGTCCCAGGGCGTCCACGACGAGGTGGATGAGGTCGGGGTCGTTGAGGCTGGAGGCGGAGAGGTTCACTGCCACGGCGAGGTCTTCGCCGGCGGACCGCCACTGCCGGCAGGCGGCCAGGCCCTGGTCGAGGATCTGCGCGGTGAGCTCGGGGATCAGGCCGTGTCGCTCGGCGAGCGGGATGAACTCATCCGGGCTGACGGAGCCGTGTGCGGGGTGGTGCCACCGGGCCAGCACCTCGACCCCGATCACGCGGTCGTCCGTGAGCCGGGCCTGTGGTTGGACGTGGATGTCCAGTGCATGGTGTTCCAGGGTGCTGCGGAGGTCGGAGATGAGGGCGAGCCTGGTCGGATGGGGGCCGTCCGGGCCGGGCCGGTAGAGGCACAGACTGCGGCCGGACGTCTTCGCCTCGTACATCGCCTGGTGTGCCAGGCGGAGCAGGGTGCCGACGTCGTCGGCGTGGTCGGGGGCCAGGGCGATCCCGAGCGAGGCTCGCACGGGCACGCGCAGGCCGGACAGCTCGAACGGTGGTTCCAGGCACTGCAGGAGTTGGCGGGCCAGGTGCAGGGCGTCGTCCGGGGTGCCTGCAGGGGCGGCCACGGCGTACTCGTCGCCGCCGAGTCGGGCCACGTACCGGTCGGGTCCGGCGAATCGGGCCAGGCGTCCTGCGACGTCGACGAGCAGGCGGTCGCCCTGTTCGGGGCCGAGGGCGTCGTTGACCTCCTTGAACTGGTCCAGGTCCATGAGCAGGACGGCGATCCCGGGGCCGGCCCCGTCGTCGAGGACCTGCAGGGCGGCCGCGAGGTGGCGTTGCAGGGAGGGCCGGTTGGGCAGGCCGGTGAGCCTGTCGTGATTGGCGTCGTGGCGCAGGCGCTCGGCGAGCTGGCCGCTGCCGAGGGCGAGTCCGGCGTGGTTGGCCACGGTTGTCAGCAGTTGGACGTCGGAGTCGTCGTAGGCGCGGACGTCGCCCATGCGGTCGCCGACGATGAGGACGCCGATCATCCCGGTCACGCCGGGCATCGGGACGGCGACGGCCTCCCGCAGGGTGTGTGCGGCCAGCCAGTTCCGGGCCTGCGGTTCCTTGGCGGCCCGGGGGACGAGCAGGGGACGGCCGTCGTGGAGCACCTGTGAGAGCAGCCAGTGGTCCGCCGGGGTCACGGGTTCCTCCAGGCGGGCCAGCCGCCCGGTGGGGCCGAGCCGGATCCGGGCCAGTCCGCCGGGGTCGGTGCCGACGAAGACTGCTTCGGCGTGCTCGGCGTGCAGGAGGTGTTTGGCTTCGCTGAGCACGTTGCGCAGCAGGGTCTCGGCCTCCGGGGTGGCGCTGACCGCCCGGGTGAATCCGTGCAGCCGCTCCAGGCTGAGGTGCTGATCGGCCAGGCGGGCGTAGGAGCGGTAGGCGAGCAGCAGGAGCAGGGCGCAGGCGGTCAGGGGGATCGCAGCCGCCGGCGAGTAGGACAGGCTGGTGGCGGCGACCAGTGCCGTGGTGACGACCACCGCGGTGGTCGGTTGGCCGGTGGTCAGGATGTCCCGGGCGAGCGTCCGCGGCCGCGGACGGCCCTCGTAGACGGCGAAGACTGCCGCGAGCGCCACCTCGCTGAGGGCGTTGGCCAGGTACGTGGCGACGTAGGCGGCCAGCCACAGCCGGGGCGAGGCAGCCGAGTCGTGCCGGGCGATCGCGTCGAAGGCCACGGCTGCCAGCGCCGTCTCGGCGCCGTACATGGCCAGGTTGAACGTCGTCTTCAGGGGCGAGGAGCGGCGGACCGCGACCAGGACCACCAGGGACCCGATCAGCCTGCCGGCGAGCAGCTGCACCGGCGTCGCGAAGCACAGCCCGAGCACCAGCGGCAGCTCGCTGAGCGAGACGGTCTGCGCTTCCCGCTTGATCTGGATGACCATGACCACCGACTCGGTGGCCGCGAACGCGATCGCCAGCGCCCACCAGGTCAGGGGAAGCCCGGGCAGTATCGGTGGGCGCCCGGCCAGCTGGGGTGCCAACACCACGGTGGGGGCGGCGAGCAGCGCCGCCAGAGCGAGGACGCGGACGGCGGCCCCCCGGCGTCCAGGTGTCGGGTCGACCGGGGCATCGGGGCGCGACGCCTCGGCGGGCGGTCGGGCCTCGGCCATGCCCTACGTTTCGGCTGCGATCGCGACATCCTGGAGCCACCTCGACCGGTCGCACCCGCCTGCGGCCCGCGTGACGAGGGCTGGATCCGCGAGGACGGCCGCCCGCGCAGGGCGGCCGTCCAGGTGCGTGGCGGCGGTGGGGAGCGTCGGAAGGTCTACCGGGGGCGAGCCCGGAGGCCGGCCCCGGCGGCGGCTGCGGACGTCAGCTCCAGGTGGCGGACGACCAGGTGGAGGCCTGCCAGTTCGAGCTCGCCCACCCGGCGCCGAGCCAGCTCTTGGAGTCCCAGCCCGCGCCCAGCCAGCTCTTGGAGTCCCAGTTGGCCGTCAGCCAGCTCTTCGACGACCAGTCGGCGCCGGTCCAGCGGACCCCCTGCCAGGAGATGGCGTTGGCCATGCCGGTACCGGTCCAGACCGTGCCGTTCCACGACCCGCCGTTCCACGACGTCCCGGCCCTGCTGGCTGCCCCCCAGGCGGCAGCGTTCCAGGCCTGGCCGAAGATGTCCTTCTCGCCGGTGAGGACGGTCAGCCCGTCGGTGAGGTGACTGCCGCCGCGGGCTGCTTCCAGGGAGCCGGCGCCGGTCGAGGTGGTGGCCTGGGCGGTGTTCTTGGTCGATGGGGTGTACCCGATGAGCTTGTCGGCGTAGGGGATTCCCAGGCCGGTCCAGATCGTCTTGGTCGAGGTCGGCGGGGTGGCGTTGTGCATCAACGCGTCCTTGACCTGATCGGGCGTCGCGCCGGGGAACTTCGACACGTACAGGGCCGCCTCACCGGACACCACGGCCGCCGCCTGGGAGGTGCCGGAGCCACGGAAGAAGCGGGTGCCGACCCGGGCCGCGGGATTGTTCTGGTCGATGAAGCCGTTCGGATCACGAAGCCCGAGCAGGTGCACGCCGGGGGCGATCACGTCGACCGCTCTGGCGGTGGTGCCCCGCTGGGAGAACGCCGGGATCGTGTCGTCCGCCGCCGCGAGGGAGTTGTTGGGGTCCTCGGCACCGACGGCCACCACCATCGGGTCGTTGGCCGGGTCGGCGAGTTCCTGCCGGGCGGTGCCGTCGTTGCCGGCGGAGACGATCACCGTGATCCCTGCCTGCCAGGCGTTCTCGACCGCGTAGTCCAGCGGGTCCAGCCGGTAGTCCTGACTGCTGCCGGTGCCGTAGGACAGGTTGAGCACCTTGATGTTCAACCCGTTGCGGTGCGCGTTCTGGGTGACCCAGTCGATCGCGGCGATCACCTGGGAGACGTCGGCCCCGCCGTCGCTGTTGGCCACCTTGATGCTGACGATCCGGGCGTCCGGGGCGATCCCGGTGAACTGGTGCGAGGTGGAGTCGGCGTAGGTGGAGCCGGTGGCGACCGCGTCCCGGCCGGCGATGATCGAGGCCATGTGGGTGCCGTGGCCGAAGGTGTCCATCCCGTTGGCGATGGAGGGGTTCTGGGACTCGATGGACAGGTCCGGCCCGACGATCACGTTGCCGCTGGTGAGCCCCTGCACCGGGACGACGCCGGAGTCGATCAGCGCGACGTCCACGCCCTTGCCGGTCACGCCCTTGCCCCACGCCTGCGTGGCATGGACCACCTGCGCCGCGTAGTACAGCGACCCCTCGTCCTTGGTGACGTCATAGCCCAGCACGGGGTCGACCGACATGAGCCGCCCGGCGGCGTCCGGGGTCACCGAGCGGACACCGGGGGCGTGGGCGAGCCCGGACAACGCCGCGTCCGGCACGGTCGCCGCGACACCGTCGATGACGGGCAGGCTCCGGCGCACCGTACCGCCCGCCACCGTGACCGCGTCCTCGACGGCGTTCAGGTTCCCCGGCGTCCCGCTGACGATCACGTGGCTCGTCCCGCCGGACGACCCCGACCTCGCCGCCCCGGACGCCGGGGGGCTGGTCGGTGAGGTCGTGGATGAGGTACCTGCCCAGGCGGCCGGCGACGCGAGGAAGGATCCCGCCGCCACGACCACCACCGCCGCCGTGAGCCCGACCCGCATGCACATCACCCTCCGCACTTGACTGGTGACGCAAGGAAAGCAACGGGGTGGACCCAGCGACAGAGGTGCGGCCCGAAGTTGCACCGTGCGGAGCAACGAGCGGCGCCGTATCCACCGGGTGGAGCAGCGGGGCCCACCGTGGGAGACGGACAGTGATCACACGTTTCCGGTCAGTTGCGCCGAACGGGTGTCACCCCGGTCTCGACGGGCGCCCCTCACAAGTTCGGTGGGGAGACGCGCAGGACTCCCGCCTGGCCGCCGGCGGCCACACCCCGCTCTCGCCCGGCCGGGATCCCCACGGCCCGTTCACCTTCCGGTCAGCTGGGAGTCGTCGGGGCTTGCCCCAGCGGAAGGGCTGTATTCAACCCTGGTTCACCTTGCCCGGGCCACTGCTTCACCTGCCGTCCCTAGCGTCCTTCATGGGCGCCATCAGGGCCCCGCGGCGCATGCAGGACTGCGGCGCCGGTCCGGTACCAGTGACTCGAGAAGGAACAGGTTCAGTGAAGCTTTCCCGGTCCGGCCGCCTCGCCGGCGCCGCCATCGCCGGCGCCCTCGCGCTGACGGCCTGTGGCTCCGACAACAACACGTCCACCTCGACCTCGTCGGCCGCGTCGGGCTCCTCGTCGGCGGCGGCGATCTCCTGCGCCAAGGGCACGCTGAACTCCTCGGGCTCCACCGCCCAGGCGAACGCGATGGACCAGTGGCGCAAGGACTACCAGTCCGCCTGCTCCGGCGCGACGATCAACTACGGCGGCGGCGGCTCCGGCCAGGGCATCACGGACTTCACCAACGCCCAGACCGCGTTCGCCGGCTCGGACTCCCCGCTCAACCCGGCCAAGGGCGAGGTGGAGAAGGCCGACGCCCGCTGCAAGACCGGCAAGGCCGTCGACCTGCCGATGGTCGCGGGCCCGATCGCGGTGGTCTTCAACGTGGACGGCGTCTCCGCGCTGACCCTGACCCCCTCGCTGCTGGCCCAGATCTTCAGCGGCAAGATCACCACCTGGAACGACCCGGCGATCGCCGCCGCCAACTCCGGGGTGACCCTGCCCGCCACGAAGATCACCACCGTGCACCGCTCCGACTCCTCGGGCACCACGGACAACTTCACCAAGTACCTCGACGCCGCGGCGAAGGCCGACTGGACGCTCGGCCACGACAAGCAGTGGAAGGCCGAGGGCGGCCAGGGCGCCAAGGGCAGCGACGGCGTCTCCGCCACGGTGAAGTCGACCCCCGGCACCATCGGGTACGTCGAGTTCAGCTTCGCGACGAGCAACAGCCTGAAGTACGCCAAGGTGGACAACGGGTCCGGCGCGGTCGAGCTCACCCCGGACGCGGTCGGCAAGGCGGTCGCCGCGGCCACCGTCTCCGGCACCGGCGACGACCTGAGCCTCAAGCTCGACTACGCCACCAAGGTCACGGGCGCCTACCCGATCCTGCTGGTGACCTACGAGATCACCTGCCTGCAGGGTCTTCCCGCCGACCAGGCCGCGCTGACCAAGAGCTTCCTCACCTACATCTCCAGCACCGCCGGCCAGGCGAAGCTGACCGGCCTCGGCTACGCTCCCCTGCCGACCGAGATCCAGTCGAAGGTCCAGGCCGTCGTCGCCAAGATCGCCTGACACCTGTCAGGTGATCCACACAGCAGTACGCACCGGGCCCGCCCACCGCATCCGCGGCGGGCGGGCTCGGCCCGCGCACGGGGTAGGTCGATTCCGCCCCGGCAGGAAGGAATTCCGGGATGAGTGAGCCTTCGACGGGCGAGCGGGGACAGGGAGTCCTGGCGACCCCGGCCACCGTGGGTGACCAGGCCGTGATCGAAACGGCTTGCGACACAGGCGATCCGGGCTCGGCGATCGGCGGCCGGGCGGTCCGCGTGGGGGACCGCGTGTTCTCCGGGCTGTCCCGGGGCGCGAGCGTGCTGCTCCTGCTGGTCATCGCCGGGATCGCCGCGTTCCTGTTCAGCCGGACGATCCCCGCGATCCAGGCGGACAAGGCCAACTTCCTCACCGAGCAGAGCTGGTTCCCCGACACCGACGGGGTGTTCGGCATCGCCGCTCTCGCCTGGGGAACCGTGCTGTCCAGCGCCGTCGCGCTGCTGCTGGCGATCCCGGTGGCGATCGGGATCGCCCTGTTCATCGCGCACTACGCCCCGCGCCGGCTGGCGTCGGGCCTGGGTTACCTGGTGGACCTGCTGGCCGCCGTGCCGAGCGTCATCTACGGGCTGTGGGGCCTGACCTTCCTGGTCCCGCAGATGGTCGGGCTGACCCGGTTCCTCGCCGAGCACCTCGCCTGGATCCCGCTGTTCGCCACACCCGACTCGCAGGCCTACCGGCAGACCATGTTCAACGCCGCCGTCGTCCTGGCGGTGATGGTCCTGCCGATCATCACCGCGGTCAGCCGCGAGGTGTTCCTCCAGGTTCCGCGCGCCCACCTCGAGGCGGCGCTGGCCCTGGGCGCGACCCGCTGGGAGATGGTCCGGATGGCGGTGCTGCCGTTCGGGCGGTCCGGGGTGATCAGCGCCTCGATGCTCGGCCTCGGCCGGGCGCTCGGCGAGACGGTCGCGGTCGCGCTGGTGCTGTCCACCACCTACAAGATCAGCCTGCACATCCTGCAACCCGGCGGGAACACCTTCGCCGCCAACATCGCCCTGCAGTACTCCTACGCGCAGAGCACGGGCATCGACGCCCTGATCGCCTCCGGCATGGTGCTGTTCGTCATCACCCTGCTGGTCAACATGGCCGCGCGCTGGATCATCGCCCGCCGCGCCGAGTTCTCCGGAGCCCGCTGATGGCCACCACCACCGCCCCCGCCCACCCCGCCGCCGACCCGCTCGGCCTGGCCGGCGCCAAGCTCCCCCGCTGGACCCCCGCCGCCGCCGCGGTGGGCGCGATCGCCGTCACCGCAGGGCTTTTCGCGCTCACCCCGATGCAGGGAGCGGCCCAGTTCGCCCTGCTGTCGGTGCTGCTGTTCGTGCTGCTGCAGTCGGCGGCCAGTTTCGCCGTCGAGGGCCGCCGCCGCGCGGTCGACCGGTTCTTCACCACCCTGGTGTACGGCGCGTTCGGGCTCGCCCTGCTGCCGCTGCTCAGCGTCGCCTACACCGTGGTCAGCCGCGGTGCGGGCGTGGTCAGCGCCGAGTTCCTCACCCACTCCCTGCGCAACATCGGGCCGAAGGACGCCGGGGGCGGCATCTACCACGGGATGATCGGCACCCTCGAGCAGGCCGCCATCACCAGCCTCATCTCCATCCCGATCGCCCTGCTGGTCGCGGTCTACCTCGTGGAGTACGGCCGGGGACGGCTGGCCCGCGTGGTGACCTTCTTCGTCGACGTGATGACCGGTATCCCGTCGATCGTCGCGGGCCTGTTCCTGTTCACCGTCTGGGTGCTCATGCTCGGGCTGCACCGGGCCGGGTTCCCCGCGGCGCTGGCCCTGGCGATCCTGATGATCCCGACGGTGGTCCGCAGCACCGAGGAGATGCTCAAGCTCGTCCCGGACGAGTTGCGCGAGGCCTCCCTGGCGCTCGGCGTCCCGAAGTGGCGGACCGTCCTGCGGGTGGTCCTGCCGACCGCCCTGCCCGGGATCGTCACGGGCGTCATGCTCGGGATCGCCCGCGTGATCGGCGAAACCGCCCCACTGCTGCTGCTGGTCGGCGCCACCGACTCGATCAACCCCGATCCGTTCAACGGCCCGCAGACCGCCCTGCCGATGATCATCTTCGACCAGGCCGCCCGCCCGCAGGACGCCGCGGTGGCCCGGGCCTGGGGCGCCGCCCTCGTGCTCATCGTCATCGTCATGCTGCTCAACCTGATCGCGCGCACGGTGGCGCGCTTCACCCGGGTCCGCTGAGGCCCCCGCCCCGGCCGCGACACGAGACCCGCCCCTGCGCGCAACGAGACTCGCCCGCCGCAACGAGAAAGGCACAGTCGCCCCCATGGCCAAGCGCATCGACGTCAGCGACGTCAACATCTACTACGGCGCCTTCAAGGCGGTCGAAGACGTCACCATGACGATCGAGCCGCGCAGTGTGACCGCGTTCATCGGCCCGAGCGGCTGCGGCAAGTCGACGGTGCTGCGGACCCTGAACCGGATGCACGAGGTGCTCCCCGGCGCCCGCGTCGAGGGCAAGATCGCCCTGGACGGCGAGGACATCTACGGCGCCGACGTCGACCCGGTGAACGTGCGGCGGACCATCGGGATGGTCTTCCAGCGGCCGAACCCGTTCCCCACCATGTCGATCCTGGACAACGTCGTGGCGGGCATCAAGCTGCAGGGCCGGCGCCCCAAGGCCGAGCTGGAGGAGATCGCCGAGCGCTCGCTGCGCGGGGCGAACCTCTGGGACGAGGTCAAGGACCGGCTGGACCGCCCCGGCTCCGGGCTGTCCGGCGGTCAGCAGCAGCGGTTGTGCATCGCGCGCGCCATCGCCGTGCGCCCCAAGGTGTTGCTGATGGACGAGCCGTGCTCGGCACTGGACCCGATCTCCACCCTCGCCATCGAGGACCTCATCGAGGAACTCAAGGACGAGTACACGATCGTCATCGTCACCCACAACATGCAGCAGGCGGCACGGGTCAGCGACCGGACGGCATTCTTCAACCTGGCCGCCACCGGCAAGCCCGGGCGGCTGATCGAGATGGGCGACACCACCAAGATCTTCAGCAACCCGACCGAGAAGGCCACCGAGGACTACATCTCCGGCCGGTTCGGCTGATCGGCCGCGCCCGGCCGGTCCGCTCCGAGGAGCGGACCGGCCGGGTCCGCGGCGTCGCCGGGTCACACCCGGCTCAGGACGGCGGTCCCGCCGGGTCACCCCGGCTCGGGGCCGCCGTTCGCGCGTCCGGGTGCCCTCCCTGGGCTACCCGCGAGTAGCCCCCGGCTCCCGAACCCCGGGCCGGCCCGCACGGGCATTGGGGACGGGCCACCGTGCAGCCCCTCCTGCGCCCCCGCCAGGACCCTTCCCACCTGCGAAGACGCGACGGGCACTGTGGACGGTCCACAATCGAACATGAGGGGTATTCATATTCTGACCGCCCGGCGCTAGCGTTCCTCCACGCTGTCCCGCCCGTGTCCGGGAGGTCCCCAAATGTCACGCAATGGCGCCTTGGCATCCCGATCCCGCTTCGTCACTCTCGGCGTCGCCGTGGGACTCACGTTCCCGATGCTCGCCGGCCTGGCCGCCCCGGCCCTGGCCGCCGCCCCGCCACGCACCGCGTCGTTCTCGGCCGACGACTACTGCCTCGGCCAGTGCAACGACCTGCTGCCCCCGGGCGCGAACGGGAGCGCCACGCTCGCCGACATCCTCGGCAACCAGTCCGTCGGCACCTTCCCGGCCCACGCCGACGACCAGCTCGCCAAGTACGCGGGACTGGCCACCGGATACCCGTCGCTGACCGACCGGACCCTGGGCAACTTCTACGACGACGCCTCGTTCGACGTCGCACCGACCGACGTCGAGTCGGTCCGGACGCCGCGCACCGACGTGACGATCACCCGGGACAAGGCGACCGGGGTCGCGCACATCCGGGGCACCACCCGCTCCGGGACGGAGTACGGCGCGGGCTGGGTGGCCGCGGCGGACCGGCTGTGGCTGATGGACGTCTTCCGGCACGTCGGGCGCGGGCAGCTGTCCAGCTTCGCCGGTGGCGCCGCGAGCAACCAGGCACTGGAGCGGGCCTTCTTCAGCCAGGCCCCCTACACCGACGCGGACCTGCAGGCGCAGATCGACCGGATCGTCGCGAGCGGGCCCCGGGGGCAGCAGGCGATGGCCGACGTGAGCGCGTACGTGGCCGGGATCAACGACTACATCGCGCAGGCGAAGAACAACCGGAACTTCCCCGGCGAGTACGTGCTGACCGGGAAGATCGACTCGGTGACCAACGTCGGCACCATCGACCCGTTCACGGCCAAGGACCTGATCGGGATCGCCTCGGTGATCGGTGCCCTGTTCGGCTCCGGCGGCGGCGGCGAGGTGCAGAACGCGATCACCCTGCTCGCCGCGCAGCAGAAGTTCGGGGTGGCCCAGGGAACCGCACTCTGGCGGGCCTTCCAGGAGCAGGACGACCCGGAGGCCACCACGACCATCCACGACGGGACGAGGTTCTCGTACGGGATGTCCCCCGCCAACGCCACCGGGGTCGCCCTGCCCGACTTCGGCACCACGGTCAGCCAGGTCCCGCTGGTCACCGGCTCCTCCGGTGGCGGCGTCGCCCCGGCCTCCGTGATGGCCGTGCAGACCGCGTCCAAGCCGGGGATGTCCAACGCCCTGGTGGTGTCCGGTGCGCACACCGCCGGCGGGCACCCGATCGCCGTCTTCGGTCCCCAGACCGGGTACTACGCGCCGCAACTGCTCCTGCAGGAGGAACTGCAGGGCCCGGGGATCAGCGCCCGCGGCGTCGCCTTCGCCGGACTCAGCATGTACGTGCAGATGGGCCGCGGCCAGGACTACGCATGGTCGGCGACCTCGGCCGGGCAGGACATCACCGACACCTTCGCGGTGACCCTGTGCGACCCGAACGGCGGCACGGCCACCACCGCGAGCCGGTCCTACCTGTTCCACGGGCAGTGCCTGGCGATGGAACCGTTGACCCGGACCAACTCCTGGACTCCGACCACCGCCGACGGCACCGCGGCCGGCACGTACACGATGACCGTGTACCGGACCAGGTACGGCCTGCTCACCCACACCGCCGTGGTCAACGGGACCCCGACCGGGTACACCAGCCTGCGCTCGACCTATCAGCACGAGGCCGACTCGATCATCGGGTTCCAGCAGTTCAACGACCCGGCGGTGGTGAACGGCCCGGCGACGTTCCAGCAGGCCGCGGCGGACATCAACTACACGTTCAACTGGTTCTACGTCGACTCCACGCACAGCGCGTACGTCAACTCCGGCGCCAACCCAGTGCGCCCGGCGAACGTCGACCCGACCCTGCCGATCGCCGCCGTCCCGGCCGACGAGTGGACCGGCTGGAACCCGGCGACCAACGTCGCGACGTACACCCCGGTGTCGCAGCACCCGCAGTCGATCGACCAGGACTACTACGCCAACTGGAACAACAAGCAGGCGCACGGGTCCGCCTCCTCCGCCTTCGGCAACGGTTCGGTGCACCGCGGCGACCTGCTGGACTCCCAGCTCAAGGCGGCGATGGCGGCCGGCACGAAGCTCAGCCGGTCCGACGTCACCCGGATGATGGCGAAGGCCGCGCTGACCGACCTGCGCGGCAGGTTCGTGCTGCCGGACCTGATCGCCGTCCTCGACAGCGCGCCGGTCACCGACGCCACCCAGGCCGCCGCGGAGGCGAAGCTGAAGACCTGGCTGGCGGGCGGAGCCCTGCGCACCGAGACCAGCGCCGGCAGCCACACCTACGCCGACGCCGACGCGATCCGGATCATGGACGCCTGGTGGCCGCTGCTGGTGCAGGCACAGTTCCAGCCCGGGCTGGGCACCCCGCTGTACAACCAGTTCGCCACGGTCCTGCAGGTCGACGAGGCTCCCGACGGCAACACCTCCGGCGGCAACGGGCAGGTGGAGAACATCCGGCACAAGGGCTCGTCGTTCCAGTACGGCTGGTGGAGCTACGTGGACAAGGACCTGCGCGCCGTGCTCGGTCGCCCGGTCGCCGGCGGGCTCGGCCAGAAGTTCTGCGGCGCAGGCGATCTGGCGGCCTGCCGGACGGCCCTGCTGAGCACCCTCACCACGGCGGTGAACACCCCGGCCGCCACGACGTACCCGGCGGACAGCTACTGCTCGGCCGGTGACCCGTGGTGCGCCGACACCATCGTCCAGAGCCCGCTGGGCGGTATCAAGCACGACAAGATCAGCTGGCAGAACCGGCCCACCTTCCAGCAGGTCGTGGAGTTCCCGGCGGCCCGCGGTGACGTGATCACCAACCTGGCGAGGGGCAAGGCTGCCACGGCCTCGGGCTACCAGTCGAACCTGTTCTCCTCCTACCCGCCGGCCGCCGCCGTCGACGGGGACGGCACCACCCGGTGGGCGGGCAACTGGAACGACACCGAGTGGCTGCAGGTGGATCTCGGGTCGGCCCAGACGGTCTCGCGGGCCGTGCTGCGCTGGGAGGCCGCCTACGGCAAGCAGTACCGGATCCAGGTGTCCTCCGACGGGACCACCTGGCGGACGGTGGCCACCGTGACCGACGGGGCGGGCGGGGTCGACGACATCCCGTTCGCGGCCACCACGGCCCGGTACGTGCGGATGCAGGGCGTGCAGCGCGGAACGCAGTACGGCTACTCGCTGTACGAGTTCGAGGTGTACGCGCACTAGCGGGAATTTCCGGCCTTCCTTGATCGACGTTGCTGTTTGTGCTGGTGGGAGGCCGGTTCGGCTGGTGGCGTCTGTATTACCCAATCGTGGTCAGCGGGTTGGCGCGTAGCGGTGGATGCCGTACAGGTCGGCGAGTTGGTCCTGTCGGGGTGTGGTGTCGGTGAGCATGCGGCGGGCGCGGGGGCGGCCGCGGCCGCCGTCGTGGTAGAGCAGCACGGTCTCTTCGATCCCGGCGAGGTCGGCCAGAAGTTCGCGGACGGACAGGTGTAGTCCGGCTCGTTCGGCTTCGCGGCGCATCAGGTGCGCGATCGCCAGGGCGAGCACGCAGTAGAAGACGTGGACACGGATCTTGGACTCGGTCCAGTGTCGTAGCGGGCCGAACGAGACGACCTGTGGGTCCTTCATCTGCCGGAATCCAGACTCGACCTGGTTCTGGGACCGGTAGGCGGCGACCACCTCGGCAGCAGTCCAGGTGCCGCGGTTGGTGAACAGGATCCGCTTGCCGAACAGGCGTCGTTCCAGCCGGCGGCGGGCGGCGGTGTCGGTGCGCCAAGTCAGGCGCAGGTCGGCGGGCTGTTCTCCGGTCAGAGTGACGGCGATGACCTCGCCCACCCAGCGGGGTTTGAGGATCGCGGTGATCTCGGCTTGGACCGCGTCCCGGGGACGGCGGGTGTGGCCGCGGGCCAGCCTGGCGGCCAGGTCCTGCAGTCGGGCGCGGGCCTTGGCCAGGGTCTGGGAGAACCCCCGGGACTGCGCGGCGTGCAGCGTTGGGGAATGGGTGAGTACCGCCCGGTGGGTCGTCCCGAGCGCGGTGACGGTGGTGTCCACGCAGGTCAGGCCGGGATAGCGGGCCGCGTCCACGGGGACGTACCGCGAGCGTGGGACGGACAGCAGGTCGGGGTGGTCGCTGGGGGGCAGGGAGCCGACGAACCCGATCCGGGTGGCCTGGACCGCGGACTGGTTGTCGGTGGAGTTCTGGCCCGCGTCGTAGACCACGGTCAGGTCCTCTACCGAGGCGGTCAGGTCCCGGTACCGCTGGACGAGCGTGTGCACCACGGCGGCGAACTGGGTGACGTCTGGCCGGTCGCCGGGGTAGGCGTGGGACAGCACCGGGATCCCGCCGTCCCGGGTGACCACCATCGCCAGGGCGACCAGTCGTAGGTCGGTGCGTTTCTGCTTGGCCTTGCCGCGCTGCGCGATCGGCGCCCTGGTGTTGGTCGAGTCGATGAAGGTGGCGAAGTTCGTCATGTCCAGCACCAGCCCGGACAGGTCCAGCCCAAACTCGGTGACCATCCGTCGTCCCAGGTCGGCCTCGATCTGTTCGAGCGCGGTCTCGTCGAGGCGGTCCATGGCGTCCCAGAACCGGCGGTGGTCCAGCGCCCCGGCGGGAGTCTTGACCCATCGGGGCCCGGCCGTGGTGGCCCACCAGTCGGCGAACGCCCGCTTCGAGCACGGATCCACGATCCGGTTCGCGGTCGCCAACGCGATGTAGGTGCCGACCGACACCGCGGCGTTCGCGTGCCGGGGAACCACCTGGTCCACCGCTGTGGCCACGCCCAGCCGCTCGATCACCGACCACACCGCGGCCAGATCCCCGAACTGCTTGTGCTGACTGCGGACCGGTTCCCCGGCCCCGGTCTCGGACAACTTGCCCAGCACCTCCGCGGCCGAACCCAGGTACTGCTGGGACACGATCCGCGGCTTGCCGTCCACCCGCGCGGACTCCACCAGGTAGTAGTACGTCTGCCCACCTCGGCGCTTACCCACGATCGACGGCATATATGGGTAATACACCCAGCAAGGTCAAACCCCAAGCACCGCAACACGTTTCACCTTCACGATCACGGAAGGCCGGAAACTCCCGCTAGGAGCGACCGGGCCGGGTGGGCAACCTGGCGCGCAGCCGGTCCGGTCGACGCCGGATCCACCCGAAGGCCACGGGCGGGTCCGGCACCGGGACCCCCGTCGCGGGCAGCCGCGGCGGGCGTTCCTGGCGTCCGGGCCGGGAATGCCGGGCCCGGTGGACCTCCCGTCCCGGGCCGGGCAGGGCCGCAGCGGCCGGTCAGCTCTTGGTCACGGCTGCGGGGCTCCGCTGCCGGGCGGGCGCGACTCGGGTCGCCGGGCCTGGGGGTCCAGAAGGCCGACTCCGGCCAGGATCGGTGCCGTGGTCTTCCTGTTTCCGGTGCGCCGCCAGGCGCCGGCGTTGACCAGGCCGGGCGGCAGGAGCCGCATGCCGTCGAACCAGGCCGCCACCTGTTCGTGGGTCCGGAGGGTGAACGGGGACGTGGTCTCGGAGTAGAGCTGCGCGCTCTTGCGGGTCGCGGCACTCACGTTGTGGCCGTCTGCGTTCCCGTCCCCGTCGCTGTCAGCGTTGCCGTTGCCGTTGCCGTCGTCTGCGTCGCCGTCGACCACATGCGTGATCACCAGGGCGCTGCCGGGCGCCATCACGTCCCGGAACGCGGCCACGATCCCCGCCGGGTCCTCCTGGTCGGTGATGAAGTGCAGGACCGCGGCCATGATCACCGCGACTGGTCGGGTGAAGTCCAGGTGCCCGCGAACCCCGGGGTCGGCCAGGATCGCTTTCGGGTCGCGCAGGTCACCGTCGGCCACGGTCGTGCGGTCGCCGTCGGCCAGCAGGGCGCGGGCGTAGGCGAGCAGGGCGCGGGCGTAGGCGAGCACGATCGGGTCGTTGTCCAGGTACACCGTGCGGGCGGCCGGGTTAACGCGTCCCGCGATCTGGTGGACATTGCGGGCGGTGGGCAGTCCGCAGCCCAGGTCGAGGAACTGGGAGATCCCTTGCCGGGCAAGGAAACCCACCGCACGGCACAGGAACGCCCGGTTCGCCCGCGCCCCCGCCACGATCAACGGCTGCACTTCCACCAGGCGGGCGGCGAGGTCACGGTCGGCGACAAAGCTGTCCTTCCCACCCAAGAGCGCGTCGTACACCCGGGCGATGTTCGGCTGCACCCGCAGATGCGCACCTGACGCCTGCCCTTCCGGGCCGAACGGGCCACTCCCGTTACCCATCAGGCTTCACCCTGCCCGCCGACTCTGCCCTGCCCGCCTGCTTCACCCTGCCCGCCTACTTCGCCCTGCCAGCCTGGCTCGCCCTGCCATCCTGGCTCGACCGTGAGGACCGCCGCCCGCAGAAACCGCTGCACCACATGGCGGTCCGCCCCCGCCAGACACCTCACATGCGTAAGGTGACCAACGTCGGGAACGACGACACCGACCACCCCGTCCCGGCGCAAATACTCGGCGAGCCCGTACAGGCCAATCTCGCCGCGACCGCGGACGTCGGTGAACACGCTCCCCAGCGCGTAGCCCTCACGACGCGCCCACCCCGCGAACGACTCCCGCCACTCCAGCAACAGCCCCTCGACCGCCTCCGGTCTCGCGTGCGCGGGCACCGCCACATAGCCCGCAACGACCGGCCGCACCCCGGCAGCGCTCACCGGACCGGTCACCAGACCGCTCACCGGCCCACGGCCGACCGTTGCGCCATCAGCCCCGCCCGGATCGCGGCGTCGACCACGAACCGCGGGACGCTCACGTCCTCCAGACGGCGGTCGCAGCCCAGCACCAGGACATCACCGGCTCTCCTGACTGATCAGGTGCGCCACGAGGCGCTGCTTGTTTCGAACGGAGGTGAGAGACCCCCGTCGCCCCGTCGTCGTAGCGGTGGGGTGAAGCTGGAGGCAGCCTGATCCGGGAGTCGCCGGGGAGGGTGGGAG
>DASTGO010000290.1:0-2506 GCA_035719045.1 Kineosporiaceae bacterium
CCGCGGCTCAGGTGGTGGCCACACTCGCCCAGACCCGGTCGACCTGGCGGATCAACCACGTCCGCGCAGAGGCGCAGCGGGCAGCCCGGGTGGCCGGGATCCGGCTGGAGAACCTGGATCTGGCCGTGGACGCCGTGGTCAGCGCCGCCCTGTCGGACAAGCACTCCACACCGCTGGACATCCCCGACCCGACCCGGAACGCCGACCCGCAGGTGCTGCGCCGGGCCGACGGCACCAGCGTGTACGAGGTGGCCGGCACCCGCCGGTACAGCAGCGAGCCGGTGATGGCCGGGGAGCGGTTCATCCTGGCCACCGCGGGCCGGCGGGACGCCTGGGTGATCGCCCCGGAAGCGGTCGAGGCGGCGATCGCGGAATCGGCCGCCGCCGGGCGGCCCCTCAACCCCGGCCAGGAGCAGCTGGTCCGCCAACTGGCCGGCACCCCGGCCCCGCTGGCGCTGGGGCTGGCCCCGGCCGGGACCGGCAAGACCACCGCGATGCGGGTGCTGGCCCGCGCCGCCGCCCTGGGCGGGCGGAACGTGCTCGGGCTGGCGCCCTCGGCCGCCGCGGCCGCGGTGCTACGCACCGAGCTCGGCACCACCACCGACACCCTGGCCAAGCTGCTGCACGCCACCACTGCCCACGCCCAGACCGGGTGCGCCCTGCCGGACTGGGTGGCCGCGATCGGCAAGGACACCATGGTCGTCCTCGACGAGGCCGGGATGGCCTCCACCCTGGACCTGGCCGCCCTGAGCGAGATCGTCCAGGCCCGCGGCGGGCGGGTGGTGCTGATCGGGGATGACCAGCAACTGGCCGCGATCGGCGCCGGGGGAGTGCTACGGGACATCGCCGAGACCCACGGCGCGCTGACCTTGTCGCAGGTGATGCGGTTCACCGACCCGTCCGAGGGCGCGGCATCCCTGGCGTTGCGCGACGGCGACCCAGCCGCGATCGCCTACTACAGCGACCACGACCGGATCGCCGTCGGGGACCTGGCCGTCTGCACCGAACAGGCCTACGCCGCGTGGGCCGGGGACCTGGCCGCCGGCCGGGACGCGATCATGCTGGCGCCCACCCTGGACCTGGTCGCCGAACTGAACGCCCGGGCCCGCGCCGACCGGCTCGCCCAGGCCCCGGGCCCGGCCGGCCCGGTGGTCGACCTGGTCGACGGCTGCCAGGCCGGTGTCGGAGACACGGTCATCACCCGGGAGAACAACCGGCGGATCGCGTTCAGCGCCAGCGACTGGGTCAAGAACGGCGACCGCTGGCAGGTCCTGGAGGTCCGCCCGGACGGCGGGCTGCGGGTGGCGCACCTGGGCACCGGGCACCGGGTGTACCTGCCGGCCGCCTACGTCGCCGCACATGTGGGCCTGGGCTACGCCACCACCGTGCACGCCGCCCAGGGCGTGACCGCCGACATCGCCCACGTCGTCGCCGCCGGGAGCGAGACCCGGCAGCTGCTGTACGTCGCGTTGACCCGCGGCCGGCTGGGCAACTACCTGTACCTGACCGTCGCCGGGGACGGGGACCCGCACACGGTGATCACCCGGGACGCGCTGCTGCCGCCCACCGCCGTCGACGTGCTCGCCCGGATCCTGGCCCGCGACGGATCCGCGACCTCGGCCACCACCACCCTGCGCCAGAACGCCGACCCGCTGCGCCGACTCGGGCAGGCCGCCGCCGAGTACGCCCACGCCCTCGGCGTGGCCGCCGAAGGCGTGCTCGGCGCCGAGGGGCTGGCCGCACTGGAACGCCATGCCGAGACCGTCCTGCCCGGCCTGACCCACGCCGCGGCGTGGACCACGCTGCGGGCGAACCTGGCCCTGCAGGCCGCCGCCGGCCACGACCCCGCCGAGGTCCTCGACACCGCGATCGCGCAGCGCGAGCTCGACACCGCGCTCGACCCGGCCGCCGTCCTGGACTGGCGGCTGGACCCCAGCCACCTGCGCACGCACCGACACGGTCCGCTGCCCTGGCTGCCCGGTGTCCCCGACGTCCTGGCCGCCGACCCGCAATGGGCAACCGGCCTGCCCAGGCGGTCCCGGCAGGTCGCAGACCTCGCCGCCCAGGTTGCCGCCGCGGCGGGGGAGTGGACCCCGACCACCGCCCCGGCCTGGGCGCGGCCCCTGCTGGACACCGATCGGCAGCTGTCCGCAGACCTGGCCGTGTGGCGGTCGGCGATGGGCGTGCCCGACACCGACCCCCGGCCCACCGGCCCCCCGCAACTGGCCGCCGCACGGGTCCGCCACCAGCAACGCCTGCAGGCCCGCCTCGCCGCCGTCCTGGGCGACCCCCGCGCCGCCGGCAACCGGTGGCGCCGGCTGGCCGAGGCCATCGACCCCCGGATCACCGCCGACCCGACCTGGCCCACCCTGGCCGAGCGACTGTCCACCGCCGCCCGCGCCGGCATCGACATCGCAGCCCTGGCCACCACCGTCGGCACCGGCCGCCCGCTACCGGACGAACAACCGGCCGCCGCACTGTGGTGGCGGCTGGCCCGCCACCTGCG
>DASTGO010000291.1:0-8142 GCA_035719045.1 Kineosporiaceae bacterium
CCCGTGAACTGTTCGACGCCCGGGGGATGCGGTCGGCGAACATTGACGACATCGCGAAGGCGGTCGGGGTCAACCGGGCGATCATCTACCGGCACTTCGCCAGCAAGGAGGAACTATTCGCCCTCGCGCTGGCCGAGTACCTGTCCGAGCTGGACGGACGGCTCTCGGCCGCCGACCTGCCGGATGCAGGTCCCCGTGACCGGCTGGCCGCCGTCAGCCGCGAGTTCGCGGCCTACTGCCTGCGGTATCCGGCTTTCGTGGACTGCGCGCTGGCCCTGCTCGGGCGCCCCGGGCCGGATCTGCTGGAGGAGATCAGCGACACCGCCCTGCTGCGCCTCGGCGGGCTGATGGCCGCGCAGTTGCGCCGGATCGCGGACATCCTGCGGCTGGACCGGACCGGGGCGGGTGGGTCCGGCCCGCAGCCGGAGGGGTTCGACGCGGATGTGCTCGCCAACGCCATGTACCTGCAGGTGCTGGGGGTCATGCACCTCGCACGCAGCGGGGTCGTGCTGCGCCCGGCAGCCGGCGGCGAGATCTCCTGGGCGACGGTGGGCCCGGACCGGATCGTCGAACTGGTCACCGAGATGAGTCTCGCGGTGGCCTTCCCGGCCTCCGGTGGGAACACGACACCGGCCTGACCCGTCGCCGGGACGGGCCGGTCCGTGACGGAATACCGGTCGCTGCGCTGTGTTGTCGCCTCTGGTCACGGCGGTACGGCGGAGGGACGGGCGGATGTACGCGCTGCAGTTCACCAGGTACGGCGGCCCTGAAGTCCTGGAATGGGCGCAGGCGCCGCAGGTGCAGGCGGGGCCGGGGCAGGTGCGGATCGCCGTCCGTGCGGCCAGCGTGAACCCCGTGGACTGGAAGGTGATGTCGGGGGCCTGGTCGAATGATGCCCCGCTCACCCGTCCGGGATATCCCGGGGTCGACGCGGCCGGGGTGGTGGACCAGGTCGGTCCCCGAGTCACCGGGGTGACGGTCGGCGACGAGGTGTTCGGGCGTGGACGGGGCACCCAGGCCCAGTACGCGGTGCTGGACGCCTGGGTTCCCAAGCCGGCGGCCGTGGACTGGGCGACCGCCGCGGCGGCGGGGGTGGCGGGCGAGACCGCCGAGAGGGGTCTGCGACTGCTCGGGGTGTCGGCCGGTGACACGCTCTTCGTGGACGGCGGCGCGGGCGGGGTGGGCTCGGTGGTGGTCCAGGTCGCCCGGGCCCGCGGTGTCCGGGTGATCGCGTCGGCCGGTGAGGTCAACCAGGACTACGTACGGGAGCTCGGGGCGGTGCCGGTGCGGTACGGCGCAGGGGTCGCCGACCGGGTCCGGGGCGCCGCCGGGGGACCGGTCGACGCCGTCTTCGACGTCGCGGGCAGGACGCCGGCCGAGGAGCTGATCGGCCTGGTGGACGCGCCGTCCCGGCTGTTGTCGATCGCCAACTTCACCGTCACGCAGCTGGGTGGCCGGGTCAGCACCGGAGGGTCCGACAGCCGTCCGGTACCGGCACTGGAGCTGATCGCCGGACTGCTCGCCCGCAAGGAACTGGTCATCCCGGTGCGGACCTTCCCCTTCGAGCGTGCGGCTGAGGCGTACCGGATCAGCCGCGAGGGGCACGTCCGCGGCAAGCTCGTCCTCGTCCCTGCGGACGGTTCGTGACGGACATGCCGGTGGGGTGAGCCCGAGGTGCCCGCACCCGGGCCCCGATCCCCGGGCCCCGATTCCCGGGCCCCCGGGCCTGCTCAGCGCTCCAGCACCGCGACGACGCCCTGTCCACCGGCGGCGCAGATCGAGATCAGGCCCCGGCCGCCGCCACGCTCGGCCAGTGCTTTGGCCAGCCCGGCCACGATCCGCCCACCGGTGGCCGCGAACGGGTGCCCGGAGGCCAGCGAGCCGCCGTTGACGTTCAGCCTGGTGCGGTCGATCGCCCCGAGCGGCGCGTCCAGGCCGAGCCGCCTGGCGCAGAAGTCCGGGTCCTCCCAGGCCTTGAGGGTGGCCAGCACCTGGGAGGCGAAGGCCTCGTGGATCTCGTACAGGTCGAAGTCCTGCAGGGTGAGACCGAGCCGGGCCAGCATGGTCGCGACGGCGTAAGCCGGTGCCATCAGCAGTCCCTCGCCGCCGTGCACGTAGTCGACCGCCGCGGTCTGCCCGGTGACCAGGTAGGCCAGGACCGGCAGGTCGTGGGCGGCGGCCCATTCCTCGCTCGCCAGCAGCACCACGCTGGCGCCGTCGGTCAGCGGGGTGGAGTTCCCGGCGGTCATGGTCGCCGACTCCCCGCGCCCGAACACCGTCTTCAGCGTCGCCAGCTTCTCCGGCGAACTGTCCGGGCGCAGATTGTCGTCGCGGGTCAGGCCGAGGTACGGGGTGACCAGGTCGGCGAGGAAGCCGCGTTCGTAGGCGGCAGCGAGGTTCTGGTGGCTGCTGACGGCCAGCTCGTCCTGGGCCTGCCGGGTGATGCCCCACTCGGCGGCGGTCAACGCCGCATGGTCGCCCATCGACAGGCCGGTGCGGGGTTCGGCGTTGCGGGGGATCTCCGGGGCGAGATGGCCGGGGCGGACCCGGGTCAGGGTACGCAGCCTGCCGGCCAGCGACTTCTGCCGGTTGGCGTCGATGAGGATCTCGCGCAGCTTCGGGTTCACGGCCAGCGGGGCGTCGGACGTGGTGTCCGCCCCGCCGGCGATCCCGGACTCGATCTGCCCGAGGGCGATCTTGTTCGCCACCAGCAGGACGGCCTCCAAACCCGTGCCGCAGGCCTGCTGGACGTCGTACGCCGGGGTGGTCGGGGCCAGCGTCGATCCGAGCACGGTCTCCCGGGCGAGGTTGAAGTCCTTGCTGTGTTTGAGGACCGCTCCCGCGACGAACTCGCCGACCTGTTCCCCGCGCAGGCCGGTGCGGGCCACCAGGCCGTCCAGGGCGGCGGTGAGCATCTGCTGGTTCGAGGCGTGGGCGTAGGCGCCGTTCGAGCGGGCGAAGGGGATCCGGTTGCCCGCGAGGACAGCCACCCGGCGGGGAATCCCGCCGCGAGGGGCCAGGGCGGCGGCGGAGCCGGGGGAGGTCGCGGGGGTCGGGTCGGTTCCGGTGGCCGGGCCCGTTGCGGGGGCAGCGGGAGTCGCGCCCGGGCTGCGAGAGGGGGTCTTGGGGGACGAGTTCGCCACGTCAACTCCAACATGGACAGTCAGTTACACAGGAGGTTACCTTTCCGTCGTGGATCCGATCCAGAGCCTCCTGCAGTCCTCCGCCGGCCGTACCGTCGTCCGCCGGCTGGGCGTTCCCCCGCCGCCCGCACTGCGCCGCTTCGAGCCCGGCCAGTCCCTCCTGGTCGGTCCCGCCGTGCTCGGTGGTTCATCCGGCGGCCGTCTGCTGGCCCCGGTCGCCGCGGTGCTCAGGGCCGCCGGTGCCGACCTGGTCGAGGTGCCGGCCGAGGCTGCGAGGGACGGTGCCGGGGCGGCCGGTTCCGGGGCGGTGGCCGGGGGGCACCGCACGGGCGCCCTGGTGTTCGACGCCAGCGGGATCACCGACCCGGCGGGACTGGCCGCGCTGCGCGACTTCTTCGCCCCGCGGTTGCGCGGCCTGGCCGGCAACGGGCGGGTTCTCGTGCTGGGCACCCCGCCGGAACTCGCCGGTTCCGCCGACGCCCGGATCGCCCAGCGGGCACTGGAGGGTTTCACCCGCTCGCTCGGCAAGGAACTGCCCGGCGGCTCGACGGCCCAGTTGGTGTACGTCGCGCCCGGGGCGGAGAGCCGGCTGGACTCCACCGTGCGGTTCCTCGCCTCGGCCCGTTCCGCCTTCCTCGACGGGCAGGTGGTCCGGATCTCGACCACCGTGCCCGACGGGGTCGCGGGCGGGTTCACCGTCGCCGACCCGCAGCGTCCCCTGGACGGCCGGGTCGTCGTCGTCACCGGTGCCGCCCGCGGGATCGGTGCCGCCATGGTCACCGCCTTCGCCCGGGACGGAGCCACCGTGCTCGGGGTGGACGTCCCGGGTCTGGCCTCGGACCTGCAGCGGGTCACCGCCCGGGCCGCAGGCTCGCACCTGGTGGCCGACGTGACCGCGCCGGACACCGGGGCCCGGATCGCCCGCGCCGTCCGGGAACGCCATGGCGCGCTGCACGGGATCGTGCACAACGCCGGGATCACCCGGGACCGCAAGCTGGTCAACCTGGAGCAGGACGCCTGGCGGCAGGTGATCGAGGTGAACCTGGCCGGCCCGAGCCGGATCACCGCCGACCTGCTCGAGGACGGGGTGCTCGGCTCCGGTGGGCGGATCGTCGGGGTGTCCTCGATCGCCGGGATCGCCGGGAACCTCGGGCAGACCAACTACGCCGCGTCCAAGGCCGGCGTGATCGGGCTGGTCGACGCGCTCGCCCCGGAGCTGGCCCCGCTCGGCATCACCGTGAACGCCGTGGCCCCCGGCTTCGTCGAGACCCAGATGACCCGGAAGGTGCCGCTGATGATCCGCGAGGCCGGCCGCCGGCTGAGCTCGTTGAAGCAGGGCGGACTGCCGGTGGACGTCGCCGAGACCGTGGCCTGGCTGCTCGGTCCGGCGTCGGCCGGGGTGACCGGGAACGTGGTCCGGGTCTGCGGCCAGGCGCTGATCGGGGCCTGAGATGCCGGACTCCTTCGCCACGGGCACGGCTCGCCACGTGGACCTGCCCGGGCCGCCGGCGATGCTGCCCCGGTACCTGCGGGCGGCGCTGCCGCGGTTCGGGTCCAGGCCGGACCGGGTGCCCGAGATCGTCCTGCGGCTGCACGGGTTCCGGCCCGATCCGCGGGAGGTCGCCCGGTACGCCGAGGTGGTCGGCGAGGCGCCAGGGGACCGGCTGCCTCCGCTGTACCCGCATCTGCTCGGTTTCGGCCTGCAGCTGCGGCTGATGACCGACCCCGCCTTCCCGTTCCCGGCGCTCGGGCTGGTGCACGTGGCCAACGAGCTCACGGTCGCCGGGCCGTTGCCGCTGGACGGCTCGCTGGACGTCGAGGTGCATGCCGGTGCGGTCCGCCCGCACCCACACGGCCGGGTGGTCGACCTGGTGACCTCGGTGCGCTGCAACGGCCGTCCGGCCTGGACCGGGACCAGCACCTACCTGCGCCGCGGCCGGCCGGCAGTCGGCTCCGGCAACCCTTCTGCCCCAACGGAACCAGGGGTGGAGGAAGTCCCCTCCGACGCAGCGGCGGAGCCGGAGGGCCCCCCGCTGCACCTCAGCGCCCGCCGGCGGCTCGGCGCCGACCTCGGCCGCCGGTACGCCGCGGTGTCCGGGGACCTCAACCCGATCCACCTCAGCGCCCTGACCGCCCGGCCGCTGGGATTCCCGCGGGCGATCGCGCACGGGATGTGGACCGCGGCCGCCGTCCTCGGCTGCCTGCAGGGGCGGCTGCCGGACGTGTTCACCTACACCGTCCAGTTCCGTAGGCCGATCACCCTGCCCGCCACGGTTGACGTGCACACCGGCCTGGGAGCGCGGGAGATCGTGGCGCAGGTGCGTGGCCGGGACGGCCGGGTGCACCTGGACGCCGTGGTCGCCAAGCTGTGACCGGGCGGTGACTCCGGCGGTTGATTCCCGGCGCCGAACGGGTGAGTCGTCGGCAGGCGGTCGCTGCGTCCGCTGAACGAGTGGCCGGGGCGGCTCCTGGTCTGGTATCAGTTCCCCGAGCTTGATCGGTCTGCCTCCCAACGGTTTCCGCGTGTGGGTGGTGGCGGATCAGGTCCGGGCGGCCGTGACGGGCCGGCCTCCGGCTGCGTGACCGCGTCGCCGGATCGGTGACGACGGGGGAGACCGGTCATGTTGACCCGGCTGCGTGCGGTACTCGCGGTGACCATGCTGGCGGGCTTCTACGTCCTGGCGACGGGGATCCTGGCCGCCCTGGCCGGGTTCACGTGGTGGGCGTGGAACGAACACCCCGGGACTGTGGCCGCGAAGCTGTCCGTCGTGACCGTGGTGGCCGCCTGGACGGTCGGTCTCGGCCTGTTCCGGGCCGTCCGGGCCCGCCCGGAGCTGCCCGACGGGATCCCGCTGACGGCCGATCAAGCACCGGAGCTGTGGCAGTCGGTGCAGGAGCTGGCCGGGATCGCGGGCACCGAGCCGCCCGCCGAGATCGTCCTCGTCGAGGACGTCAACGCCGCGGTCAGCGAGGACAGCCGGCTGCTGGGCCTGATCGGCGGCCGGCGTCGGCTGTTCCTGGGAATCCCGCTGCTCGTCGGACTCGACGTCACCCAGCTGCGCTCGGT
Source organism: Kineosporiaceae bacterium (assembly GCA_035719045.1). GTDB lineage: Bacteria > Actinomycetota > Actinomycetes > Actinomycetales > Kineosporiaceae > DASTGO01. The sequence goes on from DASTGO010000291.1 coordinate 6,211, forward strand.
GCTCGCCCACGAGCTCGGACACTACTCAGGACGGCACACCCGGCTCGGGGCGGTCAACTACCGTGGCCGGGTCGCCATCGTCGGCACGCTGAGCGAGCTGACAGGACTGGCCGCCTGGCTGCTGCGGCAGTACGCCAAGCTCTACTTCGTCGTCGAGGCCGCGGTCAGCCGTCGCCAGGAACTGGAGGCCGACCAGGCCTCGGCGTCCGCGGTCGGGGCGCAGGCCGCTGCCGGCGCGCTCAGCGAGATCCCCGTGCTCGCCGCGGCCTGGAACTTCTACCTCGAGGCCTACGTGGCGTCCGCCTGGGAGGACGGGATCGCGCCGGAGGACCTGTTCGGAGGCTTCACGGCCCTGCTCGCCGGGCGTACGGATGAGCTGACCCGTCTGCGCGGCGAGCAACTGCCGGAGGAACACAGCCCCTGGGACTCCCACCCGCCGATCGCCGTCCGGGTCGCCGCACTGAGCGGGATGGCGGGGCCGGACCAGGCCCGGGACACCAGGCCCGCGCACACCCTGGTCCCGCAGTTCGAGCGGCACTGCGGGGAACTCACCCGGCGGCTGGCCGCGGCCCAGGACAAGACCCTGACCGCCTGGCCGGCCTTGACCGCGGCCGCGGTGGCGGGTGTGCAGCAGCGCCAGGCCGACATCGTCTACCGGGCGGTCGCCCGGGTCGGGCGTACGGCCACCGGCGACCTCGCAGGGCTGATCGGGCTGATCCGCGACGGCCGGTCCGGGGAACTGGCCCGGGACCTGTTCCCGCAGCCGGCCGAGGGGCCGGCGGAGGTGCTGGCCGAACCGGTGGAGCTCCTGCTCTGCGTCGCGGCGGTACAGGCCGGGCTGGCTCACTGGCAGCACTCGTGGTCCGGCCCGGCCGAACTGGTCCGCGCCGACGGCACCGCGCTGGACTTCGCCGAGGTGGCCGCCCTGCTGGTCCGGCCGGAGTCCCTCGACGCAGGGCTGGCCCGGCTGGCGGCGGCGGGGATCGACCTGCAGCAGGGTCGGCAGGCCCAGAGCGGTGTCTCGGTGCGTGGGGCGGAGGTGATCGGCGGCCTGTCCGGGGCGAAGGTCGACGGTGAGGCCCGGGACGTCCTCATCCTCACCAACGGGCTGGTGCTCGTGCCCTGTCCCAAGGGCGGGGATCCTCGGCGGAGGCTGACCGGGCTGGCGGAAACGGAGCCGGCGGAACTGGTCGCGCGCTACGGCCTGCTCCCCTTCGAGGAGGTGACGCAGGCGAGGCTGCTCAAGCGGACTCCGGTCGGTGTCGAGCTGCACCTGCACGACGGCCGCACGGTGACCGTTCAGGAGACCTGGAGCGGGGCCCGGCTGACCAAGGACAGTGACGCCCTGCTGGCCCAGCTGGCAGCCCCGGAGCCGGAGGCGACCACGGCCTGACCGCCCGCCGGTCGGGGCGGAAGTCGTTGCTTCGCAAGGGATCTGGCCGAAGCAGGGATCTGGCCGAAGCAGGGATTGGCCGGGGCGGGGAGCGGCCTCCGGGCGGGCCCGGGCCACGACGGCCGCGGCCCGGCGTCAGCTGACGGAGATCCGGGCGGTCGGGAACGTCAGGGTGTCGGCCTCCTGATAGGCGATCTGGGAGTCGATGTCGGTGAACACCATGTCGGAGAAGACCAGCGGTGGCGGGAAGCTCGGCGACAGGGTCAGCGGCAGCAGGCCCAGTACGGTGCCGCGCTGGGACAGCACGTAGAGCTGAACGTTGCCCTCGAGGGTGACGTTGCGCGACCCGGTCAGCGTCATCGTCGCCCGCGGGTGCGTGACCGTCTGCTGGATGCCCTCGATGATCACCGAGGAGGCGGTGAACTTCAGCGCCTTCTGCGGGCCGGACGCCGTCTGCACGGTGGCCACCCCGTCGTAGGCGAGCCCGTGGAGGGTCTCCTTCGCGGCGACCAGATGTGCCGGGACCGCTGACACCACGG
>DASTGO010000292.1:0-13022 GCA_035719045.1 Kineosporiaceae bacterium
GCGCAGGCGCCGACCTGACCCCGCAGCAGGCCCGCGAGCACATCGTCGGCTACACGATCCTCAACGACTGGTCCGCCCGGGACCTGCAACGCCAGGACATGCGGGTCGGGCTCGGTCCGGCCAAGGGCAAGGACTTCGCCACGACTCTGGGCCCGTGGCTGGTCACTGCCGACGAACTGGAGCCGTTCCGCGACCACGAAGGATTCCTCCGGCTGCGGATGAGCGTCGCCGTGAACGGGGTCGAGGTCGGCCGGGACCTGCTGTCCAACATGGGCTGGCCGTTCGAGGACCTGGTGGCGTACGCCTCCCGCGGCACCCAGGTCCGACCCGGCGACGTGCTCGGCTCGGGCACCTGCGGCAACGGCGGTTGCCTGGCCGAGCTGTGGGGACGGCGTGGCGAGAAGTCCCCGCCGCCTCTGCGCCCCAGTGACGTCGTGACCATGACCGTCGAGGGCATCGGGACGATCAGCAACCGCGTGGTACCCGGCCGGGACCCGATCCCCCTGCCCCCGGCCCGACCCCGGCCCCGGGACCGCGGATGACAGGACCGCGGAAGGCCGGCGGGCGCCTGACCGGCAAGACGGTCATCGTGACCGGAGCCGCCCGCGGGCAGGGATTGGCACAGTCCCTGCTCGCGGCCCGCGAGGGTGCCCAGGTGATCGCCACAGATCTCGTCGAGGCCGCACCCTCCGAGCTGACCGCCTACGCCGAAGCTGAGGATCCAGCTGGCCGGCAGGGTCCGGGAACCGTGGCCTACCAGCGTCTCGACGTCACCGACCCCATCGCGTGGCGGGGCCTCGCCGCATACCTCGCGGACCGGCACGGCACCGTCCACGGACTCGTCACCAACGCCGGGATGACCTGGCGGGCACGGCTGAACGAGCTCGAGGTCGCCGACCTGCACCGCGTGCTCGACGTCAACCTCGCCGGGGCTCTGCTCGGCATCCAGCACCTGGCACCCCTCATGGAAGCCGGCGCCTCCATCGTCACCGTGGGCTCCGCCGCGGCCCTCACCGGGCACTACCCGATCGCCTACACCGCGAGCAAGTGGGCCCTGCGCGGCCTGACCCGCGCAGCCTGCCTGGAACTGGGTCCGCGCGGCATCCGCGTCAACGTGGTCCATCCCGGGTTCATCGAGACGCCGATGACCGCGACCGCACCGCAGGCCTTCCGGGTGGCCAACATCGCCGAGACCCCGCTCGGACGCACCGGCGCCGCCTCCGAGGTCGCCGCGGTCGTGACGTTCCTGCTCAGCGACGAAGCCTCCTACGTCTCCGGCGCCGAGATCCCGATCGACGGCGGGATGACCGCCCACGGTGGCGTGAAGTCCATCTCGGACGCGCTGTCCGGGGTCACCGGGAGGTGCTGTTCGTAGGGGTGAGCAGGCCGAGCTTCCAGGGCACCGCCCCGTTGCACGGGCGAGGCCGAAGGCCCGCCTCCCATGTGGGAATCGAACCCTCGCCCAGACGCTCGCCGACGTTGCCGATGAGGCCGGCTCCGATGACGAGCAGAAACCCGGTCCGGACAGCGACAGTGGTTGAGGGATGCCCAGGTGAGGCAGCGGCGGGCCGGTATCGAGCAGGATCACGCCGGACGCCGAGCCAGCCCCTCACGCAGGATCTCGTCCACCCGATCCGACACACCCGGCGCCGCCCCCTGCGCAGCCCCGAACCACGCCGGCGGCCACGGCCGAGGCCTGATAGCGGTCGGTTTGGCGGGGCCTTCGAGGTGGTGGGCGCCGGTGAAGTGTTCGAGGTAGACCACGTCGGGCACCACCTCGCTCGCAATGATGGGAAGACTACTCGGAACGGATGACGCGCCTGCGGCTGAGGTTTCGAGAGGTTCTGTTCGGCGTGCCCCGCCGACCCACCGGCCGGGGACCCCGTCAGGGCGGCGATGGCCGTCATCGACGATGCGACAGGGAGAGATGGGATGGCTGACCTGTTCGTACTGGGATTCCCGACGAGGGAGAGAGCCGAAGCCGTGATGGAGGTGGCAAGGGATCTGCAGAAGCAGGAACTGCTCGACCTCGAAGACGCGGCACTGGTCTGGCGGACGACGGACGGCAAGATCAAAGTGCAGCAGGCCTTCAGCCCGGTCGGGGCGGGAGCCGCCGGAGGGGCCCTCTGGGGCATGCTGTTCGGGCTGCTCTTCCTCATGCCGGTCTTCGGCTTGGCGGTGGGCGCCGGCGTCGGTGCCCTGGCGGGCAAGCTGACCGACCTCGGGATCAACGACAAATTCATCAAGGAGGTCGCGGCCAGCCTGACGCCGGGAACTGCCGCTGTCTTCGCGTTGGTCCGCCGGAGCACGCCCGACCGCGTTCGACAAGCCCTCGTTCCCTACCAGCCGAAGATCATCCGGACGTCCTTGTCCGTGCAGGAAGAGTCCGAGCTGATCCAGCGTCTTCAGGAAGCACAGGCCGCCGTTCCCACGCCCCAGCAGGCCTGAGCAGCACCAGGCCGCCACCGGGTCTGCAGTTGGGCATCGGGCGCGGAACGGGAGCCGACGCCCCACAAGGACAAACTCCCGTTCCGCACCCGTCCGCGGCGTGCCGGCGATTCGGCGTCGGCATCCCGCCCCACTGGTGCTCTGACAGCGAATCGCGCTCACTGGACAAGAAGGGAAGCTCCTCATGCCGATCACGCCCCGCGTCGTTGGTGCCGCTCTGGCTCTGGTAGCCGTGAGTGCTTGTGGCGGGACACCTAGCGCCACCAGCGGGAAGAGCAGCAGTACGTCCTCTGCAACCTCCGGAATGTCTTCGTCCGCCCCCGTTTCGGGGACTGGGACCTGGGCTCAGAACGTCTGTGTGGCGACCACCGGCCTCAAGACGTCGCTCGACGCGCTGGGCAGGAACATCACCATCAGCCTCAGGGCGTCCGGCACGACCCAGGTCCGTGAGCAGCTCGGCGCTCAGGCGGACCAGGTGCGATCGGAGGCTCAGGCACTCGTGGCTGCCGTGACTGCAGTGCCGGCAACCGTCAAGTCCCAGGCGGAGAGCGTCAGGACCGAACTCGGAACACAGGCGCAGGCGGTTCAAGCCTCCACCGACAAGCTGAGGGCGGCAGCAGGTCAGGCTCACGAGGCCACCAATGCCTCGGCCGCCGCCACCAGCCTGCAGGGGCTCTCGGCCAAGTATGGCGAGACTCGCACAGCAACGGAGACGTTCACCACGAAGCTCAAGCAGACAGCGACGCAGGCCTCCGCAACGGCGCGGGAAGCCTTCGCAGCAGCCCCGGCCTGCGCTCCCTACGTGCAGAAGTGACGAAGACGCTCTGACCAACTGAAGACGCTCTGACCAACTATGGTCAGGCGAACGCGGCTCGACCTGGTTCCGCGATATGCCGAGCGGCGTCCCCGCGTGGCGCAGGGCCCCAGAGGGTGATCCCTTTCTCCGAGATCACCGCACTGGAGCCCTGCGCCACCAGTCGGTGGTGGGTCAGATCCGGTCGGGTTCGAACCCGGCGAGCGCCCAGATGACCGCCACGTCGACCGTGATGATCAGTACCGACCAGATCGGCTGGTACGGAATGAACAGGAAGTGCGCCACCGCTGACAGAACGCACAGCCCCATGGCTGCGAACCTCGCGACCAAGGAACCACGCAACACCCCGATACTCACCGCGAGGAGAACGATGCCGAGGACCAGGTGGATCCAGCCCCATACCGTGATGTCAACCCGGTACGCATAGGACGCCGTCACCAAGAAGAAGCGATGGCCGATCAAGGCCGCAAGGCCTTCCAGCACCTGGAAAGCACCGCCTGCGACGAGCATGAGGACGGCGAAGAGAGTCGGCCCCGACACCCAATCCGTCACGGTGCCGGTCTTCCCGCGCGGTCCCTGCCCGATCGGACCTCTCCGCTCCGCTGATCCCGATCCGCTCGTGGTCGAACTCATCTCCATCCCCCATCCCCCGCCGGACCTTCTCCCGTGCGGTCTCTCTCCTTGTGGCCTCAGCGGGCCGAGATCCGCCGATCACGAGATCGGCGGCACCCACCGCGTCACGGCCCTCAAGCGGCGAATCTAGGTTCCCCCTCCGGCCGGCGCCTCACCCAGCACGGGCAGGACTGCAGCCCCAGGGCCCGGCCGGTGCAGGCGTCCGGGCAGGCGGCTCGCGGGCCTGCTTCTTGAACCGGATCGATCGTGGGCCCATGCCCACCCGCTGAGGTGGACTCCTCCCCGTCGCGCCCCGGTTGCGCCCTCCTCCAAGGATGAGGCGCCGAGCAGCACGAGCAGGTAGGGGGAATCGGCCAGAGCGGGCTGATCGGCTGGATGTCCGGCGGCAAGATCCCCAACGCGGCCATCCTCGTCCTTGGCATGCTCGCCACCCCGGACGCGGTTGCCGTCCTGCAACAGCTCGCGGACTCCACGAAACACAACGGCTTCCGCAAGCGCATCGCAGCCGCCCTGGGCGCGGCGGCGCACTCCTGCGGACTCACCCCCAGCCAGTTGGTCGAGCGCACCGTCCCCACAGGTGGGCTGGACGAGACCGGCACCGTCACTCTCACCGCCGGCGCGGTGACCGCCCGCACGAGCGTCGACGGCCAACTCAAGGTCGCCCCCCAGTGGCAGACGCCCGGCGGCTGGGCTGCCAAGCCACCCGTCGGCGCGGTCACCACGGACGTGAACCGTGTGAAGCGCGCGGTGAAAGAGCTGAAGGATCTGCTCGGCGCAGAGCGCCGCCGGGTCGAGGGCCTGCTCGCGACTGATCGCAGTTGGGACGTCGACGAGTGGCGCCGCTACTACCTCGATCACCCGGTCACCGGCCGTCTCTCGCGTCGGCTGATCTGGACTTTCGAGGCCGGCGACACCCGACTGACCGGTATTCCCGCCGGTGCCGGAACCGTCCGCACCACCACGGGTGGCACCCCGCTGCCAGATGCGGCCACCGTCCGGCTCTGGCACCCGGCAACGGCCAGCACGGACGAGGTCTGCGATTGGCGGGAGTGGCTGCTCCGGGAGGAATTCACCCAGCCCTTCAAGCAGGCGTTCCGCGAGGTCTACCTCCTCACGCCGGCCGAACGGGAGACAGCCACCTACTCCAACCGGTTCGCCGCGGACGTGCTGCGCTACCAGCAGTTGTACGCACTGTTCAAAGAGCGAGCCTGGGCCGCGAACCACCTCGGCCCCTATGACGGCGGCCACGACGGACGAGCCCGGCACGAGTTCCCCGACGCCGGGTTGACCATCGTCTTCGAACACGTCCAGATCGGCGCGGAGGCCGGCGCGTTCCGCACCGACCTGTGCACCACCGACCGAGTCTGGTTCTTCCGCACGGCCGACCGGTCCAGGACCGCCCCCTGCCAGTCGGTAGTCATAGAAGGCGGGGCGGTGCGGAAAATCGACCGGGATAGCCATCCCGCCGCTGCCATTCGTCACATGGAACCCGTCTTGCGCGGTCCAGTCGAGAGACCACGGAGAGGACGTGCGGATGTTCAGCGACGTAATGATGTGTGCCGGCTCCAGGTACGCCTCCTGGGGAAGAGATCTGCCGGCAAAAGCAGGATCGTCAGCGTTGCCGTAGGCGCAGCGCTTCTCCAGGAACGGAGGGCCATAGTTGGAGAGCGCCGATTCCGTCGGCATGACTCCGTAGTGAAGGAGATTCAGTTTGATCTCTAGCGCCGCAAGAGCATCCAGGTCATCCAGCATCGACGTCAACGGAGGGCCTCTCTCGTGGTAGGCAGCTTGCGGTGTTACGGCGCGCGGCAGCGGCCAGCTGCAGCGCCTACCTTTCTCGACCGAGTAGCAGATGAGGGTATCCGAGATGCATGGGTTCACCCAGTGCCACACCCAGGTCGGCGGTGAACTTCGACAGTCTCTCAAGCGCCTCGTCTACGGATTCCGCGTCGCCGCAAAACTCAAACTCGATGAACGACCCGAGGCTAGCGACGTCGTCGATGGCCACGGTCACCTCGTCAAAATGCCATTCCTGGCGAACCTTATCCACCACGACCAACGGCGTGAAGTCTAGTGCAGTGAGTGTCCGGCGGAGTGCCTCAACGTCCGACACGACACTCTCGTACTCGTCGCAATGGGTCTTCACCACAGAGTCGACCGGGAGCCAGTTCTTGTAGTTGATGGAAGCGGAGCCGTCTTCCACCCGTAGCCGTAGCCACTCGGAGATCGTGTCGGGCAAAAGGAAGTCTCGATGCGGCGCGTTATAGTAAGAATCCACCTGCCGAGTTTGTTTCCCACGTATGCCGCCGAGAGATGCCAGTCGGTCAATCACTTCTCGAGGAATAGGACAGAAGAACTTTAGTTCCACCTCGATATACTTCATACCGCTCCCTTGATCGGGTGTGACTTGTTGTCACTCTTGGGTGGGTCCACGCCACGGGGCGATCGTGTGCTGCGGGACCTGGGCCTGGACCCGCGGGTCGACTGGCACGTCGTAGATCGCGGCGCCTCGTTCGTTCAGGACGAACTCGAACAGCTCCTGGCCGGGCGCGGCCAGCCGCACATGGGCGGCATCGCTGTCGATGATGTACGCGCACAACACCGGCCCGGCCACCTCGTCCGCCACCGCCTGCACGACCGCGTCCGGCGGCCACTCAGCGCCATGCCGGCGCAGGAAACGCCACCCGCCCTGTCCCTGGGCCACCCAATCGACCTCACCACCCAGAGCGCGCACGGACGCCAGGCCATCCAGGTCACCGGCGCTGCGCGCCACCACGGTCACACCCCAGAACCCCATCGGATCCTCCTGCCGCCGAACGAGGCCATCCGAAGCGGGCCCAAGGTAGTCCCCCCATGCGACAGCCTCCGCCAGGGCTACGTCTGCCAGACGGTGCGGGCGGACGAGCAGGCTCAGTCGAATGCGTCGACCATGGCGGCGCGGGTCTCCTCGATGGTTGCGCCACGGCACACCCCGGCCTCGGGGTCGTAGATCAGCCACGGCTGATGCAAGGCCGCGTCGAGCCATGCCTGCAGCCAGGTCGTCAGGGTGTACTCCTGCTCGAAGAACGGGACGTCCTGCCCGTGAGGGACGGGGTTGGGGTCGTACCCGTAGATGCGCGCCCTCCTGAGCTCAGGGGCCGGCGGCGCAGGGGAGGTTCGTTGACCAGGTCAGGTTTTCGCGCGCACGAAGTCCGCGGCGAGTATCAGGTAAACGGCGGCGGTCCAGGTGTAGCTACGGTCCCGGAGGCCCTGTCCGGTCAGGGCGTCGAAGTTCTCGGCGAAGCCGGCCCGCTCGCACAGGGCGCGGAAGCGATGGGACACCAGGTCCGCCAGGTCAGGGTGCCCGCTGCAGCGTAGGCCGTCCTCGACCAGGGCCGTCGAGGGCGCCCAGATGGGGCCTCGCCAGTAGCCATCGGGTTCGTACTGATCGGAGGTCCGCGGTTCGGTGGCCGGGCCGAAAGGGGTCAGGTGCGCCTGCAACTGGTGCACCATGGCCGAGCGGATCTCCTCAGGTAGGCGGTGGCCGAGGATCAGAGGCAGCAGGTTGAGCAGGCTGGTGGCGGGGCTGTCGCGTCCGGACAAGGCGCCGACGGCCACGAAGCGTTCGCCCCGCCACAGCTCCTCCAGCAGCGCCTGGAGCAGGTTGTCGCGTTCCTGCCGCCACCGCTCGGCCGGGCGTCCCAGTTCGGTGGCGAGTTCGGCGAGCGTTTCCAGTTGCAGGACGAGGAAGGCCGCGAGGTCGGGGGACTCGATCACCCGGTCGTGATCGAAGGTCGTGGCGTTGTCCCACCCGGAGTCGTTTCCGTGCTGGTAGTGGGGCAATCGGTGACCCGGTCGGCGGCGGTGCTCGAGCCAGTAAGCCGACCACGCCGCCAGCTTGTCGTGGACGTCCGCAAGTTCGCCGGGGGTCAGCGGCCGGCCGGCTTGGGCCCGCAACCGCCTCAGCGCCCAGCCGTGGATGGGCGGCTTCACGTAGTTGTAGAGCACCTCGGAGTGGGTGACCGAATCGGGCAGGGCGCCGCTGCCGTCCTGGTGGTCGAAGGGGGTCAGGTACTGGTCGAGAGCCTCGTCCGGCAGGCCGGGGGCGAGGGCGAGGGCGTTGAAGCAGTGGTCCCAGCTCCACACTTTGTCCATCCAGTGCTTGGACATCAGGATGGACTCGCGGGACAGGAAGCCCCCCGGGGCGACCGTCGCCGACCAGAGGACGTAGGCCGCCGTGGCCGCCACCGGTGTGCGCGGGTCGCGCCAGGGCGCCACCCGCTCCAGGTAGCACGCGAACTGTGCCTGTGCGGCCGCCACGACCTGCTCGAACGAGGCGGCTGGTACGAACGGCGGCGAGCCCGCGGTGGTCTCCTCGATCGCGATCTCCCACTCGGTGCCCGATGCACCGGCGAGCACGGCGCGCTCGGCCACTCCTAGCGCTCCAGCACCGGTCACCTCCAGCGCACCCATGATGCGCGTCACCCGGTAGCGCCGCCCTGTCTCGTAGGAGGTGAAGACCAGGGCTGCGTCGACCGGGTCCTCGAACAGGTAGGTGCCGGTGAAAGGCGTCAGGCCCGCCGAGGCGTCCCGAAGACGCAGGCCGAGGCCATGACCGTGCAGGCGGACCACGTCCGGGCCATCGAAGGCGGCAGCGACGTAGGCGCCGTCGGGTGTGGCCCACCGGAACGAGGAGGCGTCGGCGCACCACGCGGGCTGCACGACGGCGCCACACGGCTCCAGCGCCAGCACGGCGTGCATCCCAGTGCGGTGCGAAACGAGATGGATCACGTCGGTGCGGGTGTGCAGCGCGGTGACCGGGGACAGGTTGATCCAGGAGCCCCGGTAGGAGAACGGGATCTCACGGATGTCGAACGTGATGGGGGAGGTGTTGTCCTGGGAGACAGGTGTCATGACGAGCGGGTCCTTGGCTGTAGCGGTAGGGGCCCCGGGCATCGCGGGTCCGGCGCGGCGCGCCGGGCGGCGGCCAGGGTGGCGCAGGGCGAGCCGGCTATTCCTTGATCGCGCCGGTGGTTACCCCTGCCGCCACGTAGCGCTGAGCCACCAGGAGCAGGATCGCGGTGGGGATGGATGCCAGGACAGCGGTTGCCATCAAAGGCCCCCATTCCTGGTTCTGGGATCCGATGTAGTCGTACAGGCCCATGGTGATCGGGCGGAGGGACCCCCCTCCGCGATCGAGGCTGGAGGCGAACAGGAAGTCCGACCACGCCCAGAGGAACGCGAAGAGGGCCACCGTGACGGCGGAGTTGCGGGCAATGGGCATCACCACCGACCGGAAGGTCCGCCACGTGGACGCGCCGTCGATCTCGGCGGCCTGGAGCAGCTCGCGGGGGATGCCGGCCATGAAGGCGGAGAAGAGCATCACGCCGAACGGAACGGCGATCGTCGAATCGGCCAGGATCAGGCCGGGCAAGGTGTCCAGAACCCCCAGGCGGGTGTAGATCATGTAGAAGCCGAGGGCCATCACAATCGCCGGGATCATCCGGGCCACCAGCAGGATGAAGCTCAGTACCCGGCGACCGGGGACTGAGAGCTTGGACAGTGCGTAGCCGGCCGGAGCGGAGATGACCAGCGTCACCAGGACCGTGCCCAGGCCGACGGCCAGGCTCGTCCCCAGGTACGGCAACTGCTGGTGCAGGACCACGTCGTAGTGGCCCCAGGTGAAGTGCTTGGGGTAGAGATCGGCGTTTCGGATCGCGCTGTGCTGGGTGAGGGAGACGTTGACCATCCAGTACAGCGGGAACAGCATCACCGCGGTGAACAGCAGGCCGAGGACGGTCTGCCACCAGGTGCGACGGGTGGTGGTCATTGTCAGTCCTCCTGTCGGCGCTGGACCGCCAGGTAGACGAAGCCCATCGCCAGGGCGACCAGCAGAAGGATGGTGCCGAGCACGGAGGCCTGCGAGTAGCGGATGACCGACGAGGCCCCCTTGCCGAAACCCATGGCGTACGCCCAGGTCGCCAGCGTCTGCGACGACCCGGTGCCGAGCGTCATGATCCAGATGATGTCTACGACCTTCAAGGTGTACACGAAGCCCAGCAGCAGCGTGATCGCCGTGACCGGCCGCAGCAGCGGGACGGTCACGTGCCGGAACTGGTTCCACGCGCCCGCCCCGTCGAGTGCGGCGGCCTCGTACAGGTCCGCCGGGATGTTCTGCAGACCCGAGTACAGGATGACGAGGTTGAACGGGATCCCCAGCCAGATGTTCGCGATGGTCACTGCCATCAGCGAGTGCTGGTCGTTCAGCCACCAGATCGGGTCCACCCCGATCAGCCCGAGCACCCGGTTGATCACCCCGGAATCGGCGTCCATCATCCACTGCCAGGTGGTCCCCGAGACGATGATCGGGAGTAGCCAGGGCACCAGGAACAGCCCCCGCAACAAGCCGGACAGTGGGAAGGCGCGCCGGAAGAACACCGCCAGGCCCAGACCGATCGTGTACTGAAAGGCCAGTGAGACGATCACGAAGACCGCTGTCTGGCGTACCGTGGGCCAGAACTGCGTCGAGCCCATCACCTCGTGGTAGACGTCGAAACCGACGTATGGCGCCTGACCGGTGACGAAGGTGGCCCTGGTGAACCGGTGCAGGCTCATCGACACGTTCTCGTACAACGGGTAGGCGTACAGCACCAGCAAATACATCACCAGCGGCGCGACGAACCCGACGCCCGCCCACTGGGTGGGACGGAGCCTTCGCCGAGTCGTTCGGTCCCGACCAGGCCCCGGCGTCGCCCGCGGGCGCCCACCTCGGGCCGACGTTGTCGCCCCTGCGCTCATTGATCTCACCGTTCCCGAGACGTCCTTGGCTGCGCCGCCTGGCGTGGGTGCGGCGGGCGGCGGCCCGCAACCGCCGCACCCCCCGGGCCTCAGCCGTTCGCTGCCTTGGCGAAGGCCGCCTTCACCGCGCCGGCGTCACCGGAGGCGTTCAGCGCACCCTGCAGGGCCGTCGACAGCAGCGCCGAGGTCGCCGTGTAGTTCGCACCCAGATCGGTGGTGCGGCCCTGGGCGCTCTCAATGGCGGCCGCCCACGGCGCCCAGATGGCGTCCGAGGTGATCTGCCGTGTCCTTTGGTCCTTGTTGGCGGCGAAGTACCCCAACTGGTCGGCGGTCTTCACCTGGTTCTGCGGCCCGACCAGGCACGAGATCACCTTCGCGGCGGCGGCGTAGTGGGCAGCGGCGTCCTTCTTATGGACCGGCGCGAGGACGAACTCCCCGCCAGTCGGTACCGGCGCGGCCCCACCAGTCCTACCCGGGATGGGCATCATCACGGCCTTGAACTTCTGTTGAGAGGCTGCCTTGGCGAACCACGACCCGTTCTCGGCGAACGCATACTGCCCGGTGAGGAACAGGTCCCAGGACTTCGACTGGTTGTCGCTGATCGCCGACTTGGGCGCGTACCCCTTGCCGATCCAGTCGGAGAGCAGTTGGCCGGCCGCCACCGCCGCGTCCGACCCCGGCGCCTTCAGGTTGGCGCCGGCCCCCCAGAACCAGGGCAGGAACTGGAAGACGCCTTCCTCACCGGAGATGCCGGCGAAGGTGATGCCCTTGAACCCAGCCGTCTTCACCTTGGCGAGGGCGGCGTTCAGTGTGTTCCAGTCAGTGATGCTGGCCGGGTCCACCCCGGCGCGGTCCAGGATGTCCTTGTTGTAGTACAACCCGAGCGTGTTGGCGCCGATCGGGACGCCGTAGGTCACGCCGCCGACCGTTCCTGGGCCAGCCAGGTTGGTGTCGAAGCCGGAGGTGGTCATCCCCACGTCCTTGGCCGGAGCCAGCAGGCCGGCGCTGGCCGCATCGGGGACCGCGGGGTTATCCAGCATGATCACATCCGGGGCGTTGTCCTCCTTCACCGCGGAGGTCAGGTTGTTCAGCAGGTCGCTGGTCGCGGCGGTGGTGCGCGTGACCGTCGTCCCCGCCGGGGCGCACGACTTGACGTAGGAAGTCCACGCCGAGGAGTTGTCGTACTGCGGATAGGGGTCCCACACGGCGATCGAGGTGAGGCTGGACCCGGGGCCCGCCTGGCCGGTGCTCGTCGCGCTACTGCTGCCTCCACCGCACGCGGCGAGCGCAAGCGTCGCGACGGCGGCAATCCCGATGGCGTGGATGGGTCTCCGTGCGTCCAACACCTTGATTCCTCCTTGAGTCAGAATGCTCCTGGCGAACCGGTTCGATTACGGGCCTTCGAATGCTCCTGTCTGCTGCTTGCTCCTCGTTGCGCGAGTGGTGCCTTCAGATGTGGATCCTCGTCAGTGCGGCAGGACCCGAACGCTCCCCCGATCGCGGAGGACGGGCTCCACGAGGCGGACGGTTCTTGGTCCGGCCTCGTGCGGGTGGATGATCCGGTGGACGAGGCGGTCCACCGCTTCTCGCCCGAGCGTGTCGGCCGCGGACTCGACGGCGGTGTACGGGAGGGAGAACTCCTCGCCGAAATCACGCGAGTAGAGGCTGACCACGCTCAGATCACGTGGCACGATCACGCCACGGTCCCGCAGCACGGCAGGCAGCGCGGCGATGGTCGCGTCGTTGTGCACCACGAGCGCGGTGGACCCCGGGTGGACGTCCAGTAGGCGGTGCACGGATGCCTGCACGGCCGGGGGGCGGGACTCCCCGTAGTAGGCGTGCAGGCGCACGCCTAGGCGATCGGCTCGGTCGATGGCGGCGTCCCTGAACCGCCACACGTAGGCGCCGCCACGCTCCACCACGTGGTAGGGGGGCGAGACGAGAGTGATCTCGCGGTGTCCCCGATCGGCGAGATGGTCCACGACCTGGGCGGCGGCAGCCGCAAAGTCCAGGTCAATCACATCCAGACCTTCAGTGTCGGAGGGCAGCCCGATGAGCACCGACGGCTGCCGGACCACCCGGAGGGGCCCCAGCCGCGGATCCTCGCTGGTGACGTCCAGCAGCACGATCCCGTCGACCATCCGGGAGTCGGCGATCCGGCGGATCGCGCCGGATCCGTCCGGGTCGGTGACCATCAGGATGTCGTAACCGAGACGGCGAGCAGCCTCGGATACCGGCAACACGTACTGCAGCATCGCCGGTGCGAACTCGTCAGCGTGGAACTGCAGCAACACTCCCAGGACCATCGTCTGCGCGGTGGCCAGCGCCCGGGCCCCCGCATTGGGCGTGA
>DASTGO010000293.1:0-28302 GCA_035719045.1 Kineosporiaceae bacterium
CCCCGCCGCCCTCGACGAGATCGAAGGCGTTCTCACCGGCCAGGCCGTGATCGTGAGGGCACTCTTGCCCGTCAAACCCACCGTCACCACCCCCGAACTCCTCCTCGCCGGGGAACCGCTCACCGTCGACGTGGACCTCCCTGCCAACCACGCCATCAAGATCACCGTCACCAGCGAGACGGGGCGCGAGGTGGACCGCCGAGTCCCGCGGATCTCCCACGGACACGCCCACGCCACCATCACCGACCTGCCCCCAGGCGCCTACACCATCGACGTCACCGGCACCGCGCCAGGCTCCCCCATCGCCCCCGTCAGCAGCGACGTGATCATCTGGGACCCGCAGCCCTGAGCGCTCAGTGCCACATGCGTCCAGTGCAGGGCCCGGATGGACGATGCCGACAGCGGCTTGCACGGGATCGGCCGGCACTGGCTGTCGCACTCGTGCTCTCGGCGGGTCCGGTGCTTGACGTGGCCGCCTTGCCGCCGCACCGGTTGCGGCAGGTCCGCAGTGGCGCGTACAGCCGCTCGACCAGGTCCGGCTCGATCCGGCTCAGCGGCAGGCGGCCGAGCACCGGCCGCAGCCGCCGGCGGATGTCGAGCTCGTACCGGCGCTTGGTCGTCGGCTCGACGTCCAATACCTCCATATAGACGTCCAATACCTCCATATATCTGTCGAGGAGCTGATTCAAGGTGGCCCGCGTCTTCGGGTTCCGCCGCTCGTCGACCTGGCTGAGCAACCGCGTCCGGACCCGCTCGGCCTCCGCGGCCGCCTTCGGGCCGGCAGGGACGACCTCAGTGAGGTAGTGCCGCTCCCCGGTCAGGGCGTCCAGCCCCGCGTACACCCTCACTCTCAGTGAGCCACTGGGGAGGTGCTTGATCGATCCGCGCTGCCTCGCCCGTGCCTTCGAGCCACCAGCCATGACATGAATCTTGGAGCGTTGGCGGCACGAGTGATGGCACGCGGAGTGGCCGAGACGGAGTGATGAGGCAGGCCCCGAAGATGCTGTGTGGGCATTTCCGCAGGTCAGATGCGTATTGATCTGGGTGCCCCCGAGAGGAATCGAACCTCCGACACACGGTTTAGGAAACCGTTGCTCTATCCACTGAGCTACGAGGGCGCCGGGCGGCGGCACGTGACGTGACCGACCGGTGGATCCCATCGTGCCACGTCTGTGGGACCGGTGGTCATCGGGTTGGCGGACCGCCACGGTATGAGGGCTGGACGCACGGTCTGCGATCACGGTCCTGGGCTGGCGGAGGCCGACGGTCAGAGGCGGTCGGTGGCAGGGGAGGGAGTTCCCCGGTGGGGCGCCGGGGTCTGGGCGCCGGACCGGACCGCGGGGCCTGTCCAGATGCCGTCGCCAGAGGCTGCGTGGGAGTGTCCCGGATGATCCCCCCGACACATCTGCGCCGCCCCCGCGAGCCGGTGGTGCGCCTTTTCCCAGGTCGTGTGGGGGCTCGTGGGCAGTAGTCACCTGTTCGTGACAGAGGGAGACAGTGCTGGTTACCACCTCGGGAGACGGACGGCGTAGCGTGCCATGCGACGTCGGCCGGGAGACCGGCCTGGCGCGGCACCGCGAGAGAAGGCGAGGCGTGCCGGGTGAAGTCGGCCACGGGGGAACGGCGGGCAAGACGGTCGGTGAGGATTGCCGTGATGACCGCCTTGTCCATGATCACGGCGGGTGCCGCCCTGGTCTCGGCTGCCTCGGGGGCCGCTGCGGCCGGCCAGGACTCCGGGCCCTGGGTGGCCGGCTGGAACACCGAGTTCTCCGGTAGCTCTCTGCCGGCTGGATGCCAGACGTACAGCGGGACGTACAACGAGGGCGCCAATGCGTGGAGTCCGTCGGCGGTGTCGATCTCCGAGGGCCTGCTGCACATCCGCCTGGAGCACAAGCAGACCGAGGGGCGGGCCTGGACGTCCGGCGGGATCGGTTGCTGGGGGAAGCCACAGACCTACGGCCGGTACGAGATCCGGGCCAGGATTCCCCGCGGAGCCGGCATCGACAGCTACTTCGCGTTGTGGCCCACCCAGGGGGGCGAGGGCCGGTGGACCGGGGTCGAGATGCTCGCCCCGGGCAAGGAGACCGCCTACATCACCAACGGGTGGGGTCCGGCCAAGCAGGGATCTCCGGTCTCGGGCTCCTACAGCGACGAGTTCCACACCTACGTCGTCGAATGGACCCCGGAGCAGGTCAGGATCACCCAGGACGGCACGCAACTGTTCGCCAGCGACCGGGCCTACTCCGGTGCCCGGTACCTGGTCATCGTCGTCAGCAACGGGGACAAGCTGACCGGCGTCCCGAACGGCTCGACGCCGCTGCCCGCCGAGTTCCTCATCGACCGGATCCGGGTCGACCGCTACCAGGCCGGCGCCACCGCCCAGCCGTCCGCCCCGGACTCCGCTGCCACCGCCACCGTGGTGCCCTCCGCGTCCGCGTCGTCCGCTGCGGGAACGGCCGCGGTGACGGGGGCGCAACCGTCGGCGGTCGAGGCCTCCGTCGGGGACGCCCCGGCCGACACCTCCGCCACCTCGGGCCTGCTGCCCTTGCTGGTGGTCGTTCCGTTGCTGCTCCTCGTCCTCGCCGGGGCGATCAGGGCCTATGTGCACTCCCCGCAACGGGCGGCCCGGGCAGCCGCCACCGAACCCCCGCCGGCACCGGCGCACCCCGATGCCCGGCGGTCCGCCGTCGGACCCCCCGCCCACTCCGACGCCAGGTACTGCGTCCCGGAGCCGGAGCCGGCGGACCCCTTCGGCGCCGCGCCGCCGTCCGGGTGGCAACCCGTGGGCTGGGACTCCGGCCCTGCCCGCGGACGCTGACGCGGAACCCGACTCAGTCGGGTGGCCGGACCGTGACCTCTGGCGTTGTCGAGACGCAACGGCCGGGACAGGGTGAGCGCGGGCAGCGTCCGGCCGGACCGGCGTGCCTCACGTCGTCCGGAGCTGGAGGTCCATCCGGTCTCCTTCCCTGATCAGGCCGGGACACTTCCCTGATCAGGCCGGGACGCCGAGTGCGGACCAGCCGACCGACAGCAGTGTGTGGGCGATCAGCTCATGTCCGGCGGCGTCGGGGTGGTCCCCGTCGGAGGACAGCAGCGCGGTCGGGTCCTGGTCGCCGCCGCCCTTGAACGGGGCATAGAGGTCGACGCAGACCAGCTCGCCGGACGGTGACGTCTGCCCGTCCGTCGCGGCCTTCACTGCGTCACACAGTGCGCCGTTCACCTGCCGGGTCAGGGCATCGCTGACCTGCAGGTACCCGTCGGAGTACTCCTGACGCGCGACCGCGCCGTCCTCCACCACGTTCCAGTAGGTCGTGACCAGGATCTGGGTCGGGCGGCCGGCCCGCAGCTGCAGGATCCGCTCCAGGATCTGCTGGACATTGCCCCGGATCCGGGCGGCCCGCGCGTCGAAGCAGGCCTGTCCGCAGGTCCCGTCCGACCACGACTGCAGGGAGGCGGCAGCGTCGTTGGCGCCGATGGTCACCACGACGATGTCCGCGCCGGCCACGCTCTGACCCGTGTCGGAGCCGTCCTGGAGCTGGTCCAGCAGGCCCTCGCTGGTCAGTCCCGGGACTCCGAGGTCCTGGGCCCGCACCGGCCGTCCCAGCAGTTGCCCGGTGAGGTCGGCGTACCGCTGGACGAATGGTGTGCACGCGCAGTTGGCGCCGGAGGTGACCGAGTCGCCGAGCCCGACGACGGCCCAGGGCCCGACCGGGACGCCGCGAGTCGCCGGTCCGGCGCCGGACGCGGGTCGCTGGACCCGTCCGGCCCGGGCGACCCGTCCCGCCGGCGCCTCCTCGTGCCGGTTGTCCGGGGGCGACCCGGCGGCCGCCATCCAGCCCACAGCCACATCAGCCGGCACGGAGTTCCCCGTCCCCCCCTGCAGGAGGAAGGCGGCCACCCCCAGGCTGCAGACCAGCAGGGCACCCAGGAGCGCGACCCGACCGCCGTGGCGACGGGTCCGACGCGCATGCTGGGGCCGGCGTCTGCCGCCGCGGGAGCGTGACCTCATCGTGACCAGGGTGACATCCGACCGGGCCTGATGTCGCGCTCGGGATCACAAGAGGCACGCCGGGCCGCGTGGCGGATCCGTCCCTCCGGTGTCGTTCCACCCCAACGGGGCGAAAGGTCCTCGCGTGGCTCCGGGCATCGTCCCCCGGGCCCGTCCCCGGGTCCCCGTGGGAGTCCTGGCACTCCCCACCCCTTGTGTGCCAGAGCACGCGGAACGCACTCTGCAGCCAGAAACGCACTCTGCAGCCAGAAGCACGGTCTGCAGCCAGAGGAGCCTGGCCGATGCTGCTCGGGCATGACCGGGAGGAGGCCGTGATGTCCGTGCCGAATGTCGAAGTGGTGGCCTTCCACGGAGGTGATCGCAGCCTGTCGGGGTTCATCGTGTCCGGCCGCTGGCCCGCGTCCACCCGGGAGTGGGCCCAGTTCCTCGCCCTCGCGGTGCGGCTCGCGGCCGTCCCCGGGCTGCTGCCCACCACGACCGTCTTCCGGGCGGTCGAGGAGATGCCCGACGAGCCGCAGCCCGGCACGGTCGGCCTGGTCACCCGGGCTGGCCCCGTGCTCGGAGAGGGTGCTCCGAGGCCGGGACAGTTCCCGTACGCATCGGCCCTGCTGCTCCTGCATCCCCCGGCCGAGAGCCGTCCCTCGACACCCGAGGCGATCGGCGCTGCCTCGGGCTGCGTCCTGCTGCCGGGGCTGCCGCACCTCGGGCTGGAACACCGGGCGGCCTGGGTCGAGGCCGAGATGGACGGCACCGTGACGAGGCTGGTCAGCCAGGTCGGCGTGGACCCGGCGCTCGACCCGGACACGGCCGTGCTGGCCATGCTGCTGGCCGCCTGATCGACTGCCGGGGGAGGGGCGACGCGCCGGGCCGGTACCGGGGTGGGCGGGCCTGGGACGGTTAGCGTGGAATCGTGTCCGAGGAGCCTGCCGCCACCACGCCCACCGGGCGGTCGCAGGCCCGGGAGGGCCGTGAACCGGACCGCATCGCACGCCTCGCGGCGGAGGCTGAGGCCTCGGCCGCCTGCGACATGCCCGCTCCGCTGACGGACCCACCGGCCCACGACAGTTCCGTCACGCCGCCAGCTTCCGGTGCCCGTCCGGCTGCGCCTGACCCGGTCGGTGACGGTCGGGCGAGGGCTGGCTCGCCCACCCCGACCCCCGGCGAGGACGGTCCGCCCGCGGCGGGGGGAGTTCCCGCCGCTGTGGCCGGGGCCGGTGCCCGGGACGGGACCGAGAACCCTGCTGCCGATGTGGCCTCGGCGGCTGCTGAGCTCGGGGCCGGGGGAGCGCATGCGGCTGTCGCAACGGCTCCGGGTGAGGCTGTGCCGGGTGAGGCTGTGCCGGGTGAGGCCGGTCCGGTCAGGTCCGGTCTCCGGCCGGGGGGTTCGTCTGCCCCGGGCACCGGTGATGCCGCCGGGGAACTTCCCGCGGCGGATGCCCCGGCCGCCGCCACCCCCGAGGCCACCTCGGCAGGCCCCGCCCGCCGGGAGCCCGCCCGTTCCGAAGGATCCCCGCCGGAGCAGCCTGAGCGGGAGGCACCTGCGGCGAAGGGGGTCGCGCCCGAGCAGCCCGGGCCGACGGAGTCCGGGCCCGGAGCGTCCGAGACGAAGGAGCCCGGGCCGGCTGGGACCGCACCGGAGGCACCTGCACCGGAGGCACCTGCGGTGAGCGGGGCTGTGGCAAGCGGGACCGGGGCCCCCGGCGCGCGGCCGCCGGCACCGGAGCCGACGGACGTGCCCGCGAAGGCACCGGCCGGGAAGGCACCAGAGGCGAAGGCGGCTGCGGAACCTGCCGCGTCGATGTCGGTGCTCGACACCTGGCGGGAGACCCTGGACGCGGCCCAGCTCGCCGACACCCTCCTGGTCAGCGGGGATCTCAGCGCCGGGACCCTCGACCTCAGCCACGCCCATCCCTCGGGGCTCGCCACCCTGCTGGCGGGCGTACCGACCCGGTTGTCCAGCCTGATCCGCGGCGCCGACACGTTGTGGCGGGCCCGGCAACTGGTCCGGGACGTCCGGGCGTCGGTCGGCACCCTGCGGCTGGAGCGGGGGATGCGCGCGGGGTACCTGGCGGTCGGCGTGGCCACCTGGCGCCCGGGACTGTCCGGTCCGGTATCGGGACGGGCCGCCGTCGACCGGCGCAACATCAGTGCCCCGATCCTGCTGCGGGGCTGCGCCCTGAGCCCCCGCGGTTCCAGCCACGACGACTACGACCTGGTGCTCGACGGAACCGCCCTGGTCAACGCGCAGTTCCTGCGCCGGCTGCAGGCCGACTACCGGGTCAGCGCCGACGGGCCGGCACTGGCCGCCCTGGCGTTCGGCAAGGACGGGTTCGACCCAGGTCCGGTGTTCCGGAAGCTGGAGGAGGCCAGCCGGGGCGTGCCGGAGTTCCGGATCGAGCGATCGCTGCTGCTGGGGACCTTCTCGGCCGGGTCCGCGGATCTTCGGGCCGACCTGGAGGCCGCCCAGCCCGCCCTGCACGCCCACCGTCTGCTCGGCCGGGTCGTCTGCGCGGGTGACGCTCCGGACCCCGGGGCCGGATCCGCCGTCGCCGTGGCCACTCCCGGGACCGGGACCGGGACCAGGAGCCGGGGGCCGGCCGCCGGGGAGGCGGGCGAGGAGTTCGACGCGCCCCCGCCGGCCGGGGTCACCCTGGACCTCGACCCCGCCCAACGGCGGGCCGTCGAGGCTGCCCTGCGCGGGGAGGACGTCGCGGTCGAGGGGCCGCCCGGCACGGGCCTCACCCAGACCTGCGCGGCGGTGATCGCCTCCGCGGTCGCCCGTGGGCAGAGCGTCCTCGTGGTCACCCCGCACCAGGGCACCGCGGAGGCCCTGACCCGGCGGCTGGCGGCGGCCGGGCTGCAGGACGCCGTCCTCGACCTGCACGACGGCGCCGGGGACCGTGACACCGTCCGGGCCGGACTGGGCCGGGATCTCGACGCCGCCGTGGTCGCGGCCGACGCCGCCCTGGACGGTGCCACGGTGACCGGGCCGGGCACACCTGGTCCGGTCACCCCGGCCGCGGCAACCCCGGGGACCGCCGTCGCGACCCTGTCCGCGGGGCCGTCGTCGCGGGCGACCGGTACGGCGGTGGCGGCCGGTGCCACGGGACCGGGGGTCCGGGCCGGTGTGCTGCCTTCGGGCCGGGACCGGGTCCACGAGCGGTTCGCCGAGGCCAGGGCCGGGGTGCTGGAGTCCGCGGCGGCGCTGCACGAGGTCCGCGAGCCCTGGGGGGTGTCCGCCTACCAGGCGATGGTCGAACTGGCCGACCTGGTCGCCCGGCCGAACGCCCCGCTGACCAGGGTCCGGCTACCCCTGGAGGTCACCCGCAGGCTGGACACCGCCACCAGGGAACGGCTGCGGTCGGACCTGCGCGAGGCGGCCGCGCTGGGCGCGTTCACCCTGACCCGGCTGGACACCCGCTGGCTGGACGCCCGGGTGGCCACCGACGAGGAGGCCGAACACGCCCTGGAGGCGGCCGCCCGGGCGCGTGACGCGCTGCCCCGGGCCCGAGCCGCGATGGATGCCGTCACCGCTGCCGCCGGCATGGCCCCGGTGGAGTCCGCGGGCCGGTGGCGCGGGCAGCTGGACCTGCTGCTCGGGGTCCGCGACACCCTCGACGTGATGCTGCCGTCGGTGTACGAGCAGCCGATCGACGAACTCATCGACGCCACCGCCCCCCGCGGCACGGCCTTCGTGGACGGTCGCCAGCTCGGCCGGATGGCCCGCCGCCAGCTCCGTCGCCGGGCGAAGGCCCTGATCAGGCCTGGGGTGCACGTCGCGGATCTGCACGCCCTGCTGCAGCGGGCCCGCCGGCAGAAGGCCGCCTGGCGGGCGGTCGACGAGGCCGGCGGGTGGCCCCGGGTCCCGGTCGGGCTGGCGGAGGCACGCGCGGCCGTCGAGTCGCTGGAGGGGGCGCTGGCCACCGTCTGCGACGGCCTCCAGGACACCGGCACCCCGGACCTGCTGGAACTCCCGGTGGACAAGCTCGCCCAGCGGCTGGCCGACCTGGCCTGCGATGGTGAGGGGCTGCGGGACCAGCCACGGCGCACCGTCCTGCTGGACCGGTTGCGTGCCGCCGGGCTCGGCGACCTGGTCACCGACCTGCGTCAGCGCCGCGTCGGCCCGGACGCGATCGACGGTGAGCTGGACCTGGCCTGGTGGACCTCGGTGCTGGAGGCGGTGATCCGCATCGACCCGCGGCTGGCCCGCCACGATCCCGTCCTGCTGCGGCGGAGGCTGGCCCAGATCCGCGAGGCCGACATGGAGTTGGCCGGTGTCGCGCTCGGCGAGCTGACGGTCCGGCGGGACCGGATGGCGCAGCAGGCGGTGCGCGCCCATCCTGCCCAGGTCCGGTGGTTGCGGGCGGAGGTGGTCCGCGGGCACCGGTCGCTGTGGCCGTCGGACCTGTTCGCCCGGGCCCGGGAACTGGTCGCCGCGCTGCGCCCGGTGTGGGTGATGAGTCCGGACGCGGTGGCCCGGCTGCTTCCCCCGCCACCCGCGGGCGGGCACCTGGTCGACCTGGTGGTGGTGGACGACGCCAGCCAGGTCGGGATGCCGGAGGCCGCGGCCAGTCTGGCCCGCGGCCGTCAGATGGTCGTCGCCGGGGACCGGCACCGGCTGCCACCGGCCACCGGCGGACCGTCCGTGCTCGACGTGGTCGCCACGGCCGCCGGTGTGCACCGGCTGGACCGCGACCACCGGGCCCGCGATGCCCGGCTGGTCGAGCGGCTGGCCGACCGGTACCCGCAGCCCTGGCTGGTGACCCCGGGATCGGCCGCCGTCTCGCCGCTGAGCCACGTCCTCGTCGACACCCCGGACGATCCGGAGGCGGAGGTCGAGCGGGTGGTCGACCTGGTCACCGACCACGCCCTGCGCCGGCCGGGGGAGTCGCTGCTGGTCGTCACCCTCGGTGGCCGCCATGCGGAGCGGATCGAGGGTGCCCTGCGGACCGCCGTCACCCACGACCTGTCCCTGGCCGACTGGCTCGACGTGCACTGGACCGGCGGGATCGACGAGCCGTTCGTGGTCCGGCCGGTGCACCGGCTGGCCGGGCTGGAACGCGATGCGGCGATCGTCTCCCTCGGGCTTGCGCGTCACCCGCAGGGCCGGGCGGCCGAGCATCCGTTCGGGGTGCTCGACGGCCGGTTCGGGCCCGCCTGCCTGATGACCGCGCTGTCCCGGTCCCGCCGGCACACCCAGCTGGTGTGCGCCCTCGACCCCGCGGACCTGCCCGCCGAGCGGGTCCGCACGGCCGGCGCCCGGATGCTGTGCGACCTGCTGGAGTCGCTGCGTGACGGACCGGCGAACCGGGCCGCCGGGGTAACCCTCCTGACCGGGACGCCGGACGCCCTGGTCGCGGACCTGCGGGAGCGGCTGCGTGCGGTCGGGATGCCCGTCCAGGCGGGGTTCCCGGCACCGGACCGCCCGCTGGACCTGGCCATCGGGGACCCGCTGGAGCCGGGCCGGATGCTCCTCGCGATCGACCTCGACGGCCCCGGGTACGCCGCCTGCCGCAGCGTCCGCCAGCGGGACCGGCAGCGCGCGCAGGCGTTCGAGCGGGCCGGATGGTCGTACCTGCGGGTGGCCGCCATGGACCTGTTCTGCGATCCGGAGGGGGAGGTCGAGCGGGTCCAGGACGCCTGGCGCGCGGCGGGCGGACTGCCGGCCAGCGTGGTGCCCTCCCGGGTGGTCCCCGTGCCGCCGCCGCCGTCCCGGCCGCCGTTCCCGGCCCACGTCGCACCGGGGCTGCCGATCTCGGCCTACACCCCGCGTGAGCTGGACGCCGTCGCCCGCTGGGTGGTGTCCGACGGGACGGTCCGGTCCCCGGAACAGGCGGCCGCGGAGGTCCGGGCCGCCCTCGGACTGCTGCACCGGGAGCCGCGGGTCGACGCCGCGGTCGGGGCGGCCTGCCGGCGGGCCCTGCACGAGGCCGCCGCCGCGGGTCGCTGATCCCGCCCGCCCGGTCAGCCGGCGGGGGTCAGCGGAGCAGCCCGGCAGCGCGCTTGTAGCAGGCCTCGCTGCGGGCCAGGACGTCGTCCCAGGTCACCGGGGGGAGTTGGGTCCGGTTGTGGACGGAGATCTCGCCGCGCAACTGCGGGGAGCGGGCCAGCCGGGCCAGCGCCGCTGCCAGGTCGGCGTCGGAGGAGGCCAGCAGCCCTTCGACGCCGTGCCCGACGAACTCGCGGATCCCGGTGTTCGCCATCGCCGCCACCGGCAGCCCGGCGCAGCGCGCCTCCAGGGCGGCGATGCCGAAGGACTCCAGGACGGCCGGGGCGACGAAGACGTCGGACCGCCGGTACAGGTCGTGGATCTGGTCGCGGGTGTACCGGCCGGGCAGGTCCACCCAGCGGTCCAGGCCGTGGCGGGCCAGATAGCGCTCCATCGCGGGCCGCTGCGGTCCCTCGCCCACGATCGTGGCGGTCAGCCGGATCCGGGCCGGGACGAGCCGGCGGACCTCCCGCAGGATCCGCAGCAGCGGCAGCGGCCGCTTGCGTGGGGCCAGCCGCATCACGGCGACCAGGTGGACGTCCTGCGCATCGCGGGGCAGCGGGTCCAGCCGCCAGGCCGTGGCGTCGATGCCGTTGGGCAGCACCTCGACCTCGCAGTCCGGGCCGGCGACCCGGCGGATCGGGGCCGCGGCGACATCGCTGACCGCCGAGAGCACGATCGGCCAGCGGCTCCACCCCTGCCAGCGGTCCAGCAGCGTGAACGCCGGCCGCGTCGACCCCCACAGCGAGTGCACGGTGATCACCACCGGCAGCCCGGCCCGGACCACCACGGGCGCCGCCGCATAGGCGAACGGGGAGACCAGCCCGGCGTGCAGGTGCACGACGTCGAACTCCTGCGTGGCCAGCAGCCGGGAGATCTCCCGGCCGGTCCGCGGATGTACCGGCAGCTCGAACGGCAGGTCGGCGGTGACCCGGCGGACCGGGACGCCGTCGACGAGCTCGAAGGAGGTCCGGTCGTGCCGGGCGCGCGGGGTGGCGGTGATCACGGTGACGTCGTGCCCCGCCGCCCGCTGGTGCACCGCCAGATCGTGCACCTGCATCTCGATCCCGCCCAGCCGTGGCAGATAGCAGTCCGAGATGTGCCCGATCCTCATGCCGCCCCCTGGGTCCCCGCCCGTGAACGCCTCATCCGTCGACCGGCCCGGCGTGCACCGGATCACCTCGGGACCGGTCCGCGCACCGCGGCCGTACGAGCACCGTAGCCCTCCCGCCGAGTCGGCGGCCGCGAGGATACGGTGAAGTCCCATGGCCTACACGATCGTGAGCTTCCACGCGCACCCCGACGACGAGGCGCTGCTGACCGCAGGGACGCTCGCGCGCGCGGCCGCGGAGGGGCACCGGGTGGTCCTGGTCTGCGCGACCGCGGGAGAGGCTGGCCTGGCCGCCTCGGACTACGGTCCGCCGGAGCGGCTGGCGCAGGCACGCCTGGCGGAGCTGCACGGGTCCGCACAGGCAATCGGCGTGTCCCGGGTCGAGGTGCTGGGCTACGCCGACTCGGGACTGGACGGTTCCGCGCCACTGCCGCACGAACCCGGGCGGCCGGTGCCGTTCACCCGGGCCGAGGTCGGGGAGGTCGCCCAGCGGCTGGCGAACCTCCTGCGCGAGGAGCGGGCCGACGTGCTCACCGGGTACGACGCCACCGGTGGTTACGGGCACCCCGATCACGTGCAGGTGCATCGGGTGGCCCGGCGGGCGGCCGAACTGGCGGGGACCCCGGTGCTCCTGGAGGCCACAGTGGACCGCACCCTGCTCCGGCGCGCGGTGCGGCTGGTGTCGCGGGTGTACCCGCTGCCCCCCGAGTTCGACGTGACGACCTTCGACCGGGCGTACGCCCCGCGGGAGCAGATCACCCACCGGGTCGACGTCCGCCGGTACACCGACGCCAAGCGGGCGTCGATGCGGGCGCACGCCAGTCAGGCCACCGCCGACTCCGGTGACCGGACCCTGGCCGGGCTGCTCCGGTTGCCCCGCCCGCTGTACCGCCGGGTGCTCGGCCGGGAGTGGTTCGTCGAGGTCGGGCGCACTCCCGCGGACGTCAAGCTCGACGACATCTTCGCGACCCTGCGCGAGCGGCCCGGCACGTGAACCCCGGGCAGGGCGAGGACCCGGTGGAGGCCGGGAGCGCCGGTCTGCTGGAGGCGGCTACGCGCTGTGGGCTCTGCGACGTTCCTGGCGGAGCCCACCGCGCGACCAGCCCGGCGGGGCGGACGGTGGTGCGGCAGGCGGCAGGATGGGCACATGAGCGAACCGTCCCCCGTCCGGCCCGCTGGATCAGGTGCCGGGAACCGGCCGGAGAACGGGCCCGGTCCGGACCTCACCGACCGGGACCCGGCGGACCGGGACCCGGCGGACCAGGTGCCGACCGACCAGGACCAGCAGTCCGGTGACGTGGCGCCGACCGCGAAGCCGTCCGCCGGACAGACCCGTAGCCGGCAACGGTCGGTCGACGTCGACCCGGAGGACTGGGCGGCGTCCCCGGGGTCGACGGACGACCGGATCCTGCGCGAGCGCCCGCCGCACTGGTGAGCTGACGGGCCGGTGATCCCGGTGCGACCGCCGGCCGGTGCCGGCCGGTGCCGCGGGATGGGTCCGCGGGGTGGGTCCCCGCGAGATCGGTGCCGGGTGCCGGGTGACAGGCGCCCAGCGCTGGAGGACCGGTCAGGCGCGGGGCGAGCGGTCCGCGAGCAGGTCCCGGATCTCGGTGAGCAGGGCGACCTCGGGGGCGACCGTCTCCGCCTCGGGCTCCTTGCCGCGCTTGATCCGCTCGGTGAGCGTGTTCATCGGCACCACGAAGACGAAGTAGACGACGGCCGCCGTGATGACGAAAGCGATGGCGGCGTTGATCACCCCGCCGAGATCGAGGAAGGTGCTCTTCTCGATCTCCGCGCTGCCGTGCCGCAGCGAGTACCCCAGCCCGTTCACCGCGTTGCCGCCGCCGAGGGCGGAGATGATCGGCTTGATCAGCCCGTTGGTGAACTGGGTGACGATGTTGCTGAACGCGGCACCGATGACCACCGCGACGGCCAGGCCGACCACGTTCCCCCGCAGCAGGAAGTCCCGGAACCCCTTGATCATGTTCGCCACGCTCCTCAGCCGATCTGGGCGGATGCGCGCCTGACCCTAGCGCCTGGCCGCGGAAGCAGCACCGAGGTGGGGACCGGCCCGGACCGGTCAGTTCGGGACGACGACGCTGATCGGGCGGCTGCCGGCGGCGGCGCTCAGCCGGGCGGCGGTGTCCGGGTCGACGGCGACGATGACGATGCCGGGCAGGCCGCTCCCGGAACCGCCCGCACTCCCGCCGGCGCCCGCGGCCATGCCCGGGAACAGTCCGCCGGACGGGTCCCCTTCGCCGGTCCGGGGGGCTGCCGCGCCGGTTCCGGGGACAGCCAGGACCAGCGCACCGGCCGCGAGCAGCTGGGCCTTCGTCGCGGCGGGTGCGGTCGGGTCGCCGGGAGGTGGCAAGAGGTCGGCCGCGGTCATCCCGGACGGTGTCGCGGGGCCGCCGACCGGGCCGCCGAGCAGGTCGACCCGACGCCCCGGGACCAGCAGCACTGTCCCCGCCGGATCGGTCAGCCGCACGGTGACGGCGACGGTGCCCGGGGGCTGGCCGGTGAGCAGTCCGGGACCGGTCAGCCGGGCATCGGTCACCGGTTCGCCCCGGCGCAGCGGCCCGGACAGGGTGCGGCCGACCGGGGCCGGCAGGACGCCGTCGGGCCGGGTGCCGCGGGGCCAGCTGGCCGTGACCAGATCGGCGGAGGTGAGCTGCCACCCGGCAGGAAGGTCCCGGCCGGCCACCACGACGGGATCGACCGGGGTGGGGGACGGTCGTGCCGCCTGCACCGCCGTGACCACCGCTCCCGCCGCACACGCCGCCGCCAGCCCCCGCCGGTGCCGGGTCAGGGCTCGCCGCACCTGCCGCAGCCGCCCGGACGGCCCGCCGCATCCCTGCTGACCCGGACCCGGCCCGCCGGGCACCGGCCGACCTGCCCGGGGTGAGGTCCACCCGTCCATCCCCGTTCCCTCGCAGTGTCCGGTCAGGGCAGGTCGAACGGGAGGGTGATGCCGTCGAGCGCATGCCGGCAGCCGCAGTCGTCGCCCGAGGGCAGCGCGGCCACCACGTCGACGAGCAGCGACTTCAACCGGCCCACCGAGCGGCCGAAGACCTCCAGCACCTCGGCATGGGTGACGCCGCCGCCCTCGAACCCGGCGTCCAGGTCGGTCACCACGCTCACGGAGGTGTAGCAGAGGGCGAGTTCCCGGGCGATCGAGGCTTCGGGCAGGCCCGTCATCCCGACGATGTCCGCCCCGCAGGACCGGTGCCAGCGGGACTCGGCCCGGCTGGAGAACCGCGGGCCGTTGACCACGACCAGGGTGGCGCCGAACCGGGCCGGCCAGCCCGCGGTGTCTGCGGCGTCGCGGACCACGGCTCGCCCGCGCGGGCAGTACGGGTCGGCGAAGGAGACGTGGACGACCGGGCCGTCGGCGTCGTAGACGGTGTGCGCGCGACCCCAGGTCCGGTCGATGACCTGGTCCGGCACGACCAGGGATCCCGGGCCCAACTGCGGGTCCATCGACCCGACGGCACACGGCCCGAGCACCTGCCGGACCCCGAGGGAGCGCAGTGCCCAGAGGTTCGCCCGGTAGTTCACCCGGTGTGGTGGGAGCCGGTGGTCCCGGCCGTGCCGCGGGAGGAAGGCGACCCGTCGCCCTGCCACCTCGCCCACCACGGGCGGATCGCTGGGCCGCCCGAACGGGGTGTCCACGGCGACCTCGCGGCCGCCTTCCAGCCAGGAGTAGAAACCCGAACCACCGATGACGCCGATCTCGGCGAGGGACTCGCTCATGCAGGTGACGCTAGCCGCTGCCGCAGGCATGGGCGCGGACGCCGGTCCCGGCTGTGGACAGCGGGGCGGGCCGGTGGCCTGGGGACGACTGGTCCCGCCGTCCGGCCGGGGAGTGCGCCGGGATTCAGGCGGGGAGTGCGCCGGGATTCAGGCGGCGGAGGTCGCCGAGCTGGCCGGCTTGGACGACGAGGAGTCCGGCGACGAGGAGGTCGTGGCCGGGGAACTCGGGGCGGCCGACGTGGTTCCGGAGTCCGAGCTGCTCTTCGCCGAGCCGGACGTTCCGGACG
This sequence comes from Kineosporiaceae bacterium, assembly GCA_035719045.1. Lineage (GTDB taxonomy): Bacteria > Actinomycetota > Actinomycetes > Actinomycetales > Kineosporiaceae > DASTGO01. The sequence continues at coordinate 15,150 of DASTGO010000293.1, forward strand.
AACCGGACGAGCTGCTGCTCGACCCGCGGGAGTCGGTGCGGTAGAAGCCGGACCCCTTGAACACGATGCCCACCGCGTTGAACAGCTTGCGCAGCCGTCCCTCGCACTTCGGGCATTCGGCGAGAGCTGTGTCCGTGAACGACTGCTGGACCTCGAAGCGGTGGTCGCACGCGGTGCAGGCGTAGGCGTACGTCGGCACGTCGTCCCTCCTGATACGTCGGCTGAGCTGGGGGCTCGCAGGTTGGCCGCTGGCACTCTAACGCGCCGAGTGCCAGAGTATGCCGCCAGGGTCCCCTCCACCCCCCGAACGGCCCTGTCCGGACGCTCCCCGGTCCGTCGGGCTAACCGTCCGTCGGGTCCGGCCGGAACGCCGTCGGCGTCGGGTCAGCGCGGGCGCCGCCAGCCCGCGAGCTTGCCGGCCCGGCTGACCTCGCGCAGCCGGCGTTCGGTCTCCTCCCGGACCGCGGCCGCAGCCACCACGATCAGGTCGTCCCCGTGCCGGAGCATGGTGTGCGGCTCGGGCACGAAGGCCTTCCCGTCCCTGATCACCAGGGTGATGTTGGCCCGGTCGGGCAGCCGGAGCTCGAACAGTTCCACGCCGTGCAGCCGGGACCGCGGGCCGATCCGCAGTTGGACCACGTCGGCGTCCAGAGCACCCAGCGGGGAGGACTCCACGTCGAGGCCGGTGGCGCACAGGTCGCCGACCACGCCCAGCCGGCGCGCGACCAGCGGCAGGGTCGGTGCCTGGACCAGGGTGAACACCACGACGAGGACGAAGACCAGGTCGAACAGCCGGGTGCTGCCGGGCAGCCGCGCGGACATCGGCACGGTGGCCAGCACGATCGGCACCGCCCCGCGCAGCCCGGCCCAGGACAGGAACGCCTGCTCCCGCAGCGGCACCCGGAACGGCCCGAGCGTGGCCAGCACCGACAGCGGCCTGGCGAGCAGCAGCAGGACCAGCCCGAACCCGATCGCCGGCAGGATCTGCGCAGGCAGCCGCGAGGGGTCGGCGAGCAGCCCGAGCAGGACGAACAGGCCGATCTGCGCCAGCCAGCCCAGGCCCTCGGCGAACCCGCGGACCGCCGCACCGTGCGGCAGCCGGACATTGCCCATCACCAGGCCGCACAGGTACACCGCGAGGAAACCGGAACCATGCAGGGCCGCGGCCGTACCGTAGGCGGCGAACACCAGGCCGAGCACGGCGATCGGGTACAGCCCGCTGGCCGGCAGGGCGATCCGGGCCAGCACCCGTGCCCCGGCCCGGCCGATCCCCAGCCCGACCGCGGTGCCGACGGCCAGTTCCAGCACGGCCTGCCCGACCGGCCACCAGGGCTGTCCGCCGTGCCCGGCCTCCACCCCGGTCAGCGTGACCACGGCGATCACGACGGGCGCGTCGTTGAACCCCGACTCGGCCTCCAGCAGCCCGACCAGGCGCCCCGGCAGCGGCACCCGGCGCAGCACGGAGAACACCGCTGCCGCATCGGTGGGCGACACCACGGCCCCGGCGAGCAGGGCCAGCGGCCAGGCCATCCCGAGCAGGAGGTGGGCGGCGGTCCCGGCGACAGCGACCGAGATGCACACCCCGACCGTGGACAGGACGGCCGCGGCGGGCACGCTCGGCCGGATGGTCTCCCACCGGGTGGTGAGCCCGCCCTCGGCCAGGATGAGGATCAGCGCGCAGTAGCCGAGGACGCCGGTCAGCTCGGCGTCGTCGAACCGGACCCCGAGCCCCTTCTCCCCGATGAGCAGGCCGAGCCCGAGGAACAGCAGCAGGGCCGGCAGCCCGCTGCTGCTGGTCAGACGGACCGCCACGACAGCGGCCAGCAGGACGGCGGCGCCGAGCAGCGTCACGAGATCCAGCTGGTTGATGGTCACCTCCGGCACCCTATGAGCCGTCGCCGGTGCCGTCCCGCGCATCGCGGTTCCGTCCCCGGGGCGGACCGCGGGACACCCGCCCGGACCCCGCTCGGCTCGCCCGGACGACCGCCTCGGGGGATCGCCCCGGCGGTGGCCCCAGGGCCCGGCACTAGGCTGCGGGGGTGGCTCGCCGCCGTCTGTTCCGTTACAGCCTGATCGGGCTCGCCAGTCTGCTCGTGGTCGTGGTGATCGCCGGGGTGGTACTCGGGGTCGTCCTGGTCCGCCGTCCGTTTCCCGGGTACGGCGGTGAGGTGACGATCCCGGGGCTGCGCGCGACCGCCACCGTGCAGCGCGACGAGCACGGCATCCCGCAGATCTACGCCGACAGTCCGGAGGACCTGTTCCGGGCGCAGGGTTACGCGCAGGCGCAGGACCAGTTCTTCGCGATGGACTGGCGCCGGCACGTGACCGCCGGCCGGCTGTCGGAGCTGGTCGGTGCCGACGCGGATGCGCTGACCTCCGACAAGTTGGTCCGCACGCTCGGCTGGCGGCAGGTCGCCCAGCAGGAGGAGCAGGCCCTCGACTCCGCGACGCGCAGCTACCTGCAGGCCTTCGCCGCCGGGGTCAACGACTACCTGACCGGGCGGTCGGCCTCGCAGCTGTCGCTGAACTACGCGGTGCTGTCCGTGCGGGCACCGCTGGCGAAGATCGAGCCCTGGACGGTCACGGACTCCCTGGCCTGGTTCCAGGCGATGGCCTGGCAGCTGCGCGGTGGCTACGACGACGAGCTGGCCCGGGCCCGCGTACTCGGCTCCATCCGCGACCTGGACCGGCTCCAGGAGGTCTACCCGGCCTACCCGTACGCCAAGCGGGCGCCGATCCTGTCCGCCGACGAGACCGCGAAGCTGTCCGCCGCGGTCAACGCCTCGGTACGGGCGGCGCACTCCGGCACCGGACGGCTGGGGCCGGTCACCGCCCCGGCGCAGCTGCGGCAGATGCAGGACGACAGCGCGGCGCTGGAGAGGGCGCTGCTCGGTGCGGACGCCCAGGGTGTCGTCGAACAGGCCCGGGTGGCGGTGTCGTCGGTGCCGTCGCTGCTGGGCAGCGGCCGGGCGGTCGGGGCCGACGCCTGGGTGGTGTCCGGCGGGCTGACCTCCTCCGGCAAGCCGCTGCTCGCCGACGACCCGCAGTTGTCCGCCGGGCTGCCCGGGATCTGGTACCAGATCGGGCTGCACTGCCGGAAGGTGTCGTCCGGCTGTCCGTTCGAGGCGTCGGGGTACACCTTCGCCGGGGTGCCCGGGGTGGTCATCGGCCACAACGGCCGGGTCTCCTGGGGGATGAGCGGGCTCGGGCCCGACGTCACCGACTACTACCTGGAGCGGGTGGACGGCGACACCTACGAGCGGGACGGCAGGTCCACCCCGATGAACGTCCGGACGGAGACCATCCAGGTCGCGGGCGGATCCCCGGTGACGTTCACCGTCCGGTCGACCGTGCACGGCCCGGTGGTGTCCGACCTCGGCGGTGCCCCCCGCCCGGGCGACAACGGGACCGGCGGCAGCTCCGGCCAGGGCACGCCCGCCACCCCGACCCCTGCGGGCAAGGACCACCAGTACGCGGTGTCCATCGCCTGGTCGGCGCTGCAGCCCGGCCACGACGCGGCAGCGGTGTTCGCCCTCGACGTCGCGTCGGACTTCACCGCGTTCCGGGCGGCGGCCCAGCAGTTCGACGTCCCGGCGCAGAACTTCGTGTACGCCGACGTGGACGGGCACATCGGCTACCAGGCGTCCGGGCGGATCCCGGTCCGCCGCTCCGACGGTGTCCTGGTGCCGGGGGACCCTGCCCCGGCATCGTCCACGACCGGGGCAGGACCCACGACCGGGCCCACGACCGCGGCCCCTTCGGAGTCGCCGTCGGTGTCGTCCGCCCCGTCGGGGGTGCCCGGCTCGGCCGCCGCGCCCGGCAGTTCCGCACCGACGGCGGGCGGGACGGACCCGGCGCCCGCCCCTGGTGGGCAGGGTCAGGCCGCGGCGCAGGCCACCCCGGCCCGGCTCCCCGCCGACGGCACCTGGCCGATGCCGGGCTGGAACAGTTCCTTCGACTGGACCGGCTATGTGCCCGCCGACCAGTTGCCCTGGGTGGAGGACCCGGCGGACGGCCTGATCGTGGCGGCCAACCAGCCGGTGACCACCCCGGACTACCCGGTGCAGCTGGCCGCGGACTGGGACTACGGGTACCGGGCACAGCGGATCCGTGACCTGGTGCACGAGAAGGTCCGGCAGGGCCACAAGCTCACCGCGGCGGACCTGCAGACGATGCAGGGCGATACGTACAACCCGATGGCGGCCGAACTGGTCCCGCTGCTGCTGCAGGCCAGGGGGCTCGACGGGTTCACCGCTGAGGGCCGGGACCTGCTCAGGGGCTGGGACTACACCCAGCCGGCCGACTCCGCGCCGGCGGCGTACTACAACGCGGTGTGGGCGTCGCTGCTGCAGATCACCTTCTCCGACGAACTGCCGGACGGGATCCAGCCCGACGGCGGCCAGCAATGGTTCGCCGTGGTCAGCTCGCTGCTCGGCAATCCCCGCAGCACCTGGTGGGACGACCGGCGCACCCCCGACGTCGTGGAGACCGAGGCGGAGGACCTGCGGCAGGCGATGGTCCAGGCCCGGCTGCACCTGACCAGCAAGCTCGGCAAGGACCCCAGCCGCTGGCAGTGGGGCCACCTGCACCGCCTGACCCTCACCGAGCAGCCGCTGGGCAACCTGACCTCCACCGGGCCGTTGCACCCGCTGCTCAACGTCGGGCCGGTCGAGCTCGGCGGGTCCTCCCTGGTGAGCGCCACCGGCCGGGATGCCGCCTCGGGCAGCTTCGCGGTGACCGATGCCGTCAGCATGCGGATGGTCGTGGACGTCGCGGACTTCGACGGCTCCCGCTGGGTGAACGCGGCCGGGGAGTCCGCTCACCCCGGGCAGGCGCACTACGCCGACCAGCTGGACGCCTGGGCCCGCGACGAGACCTTCCCCTGGCCGTTCAGCGCGGACGCCGTCAAGCGGGCGACCAGGGACACCCTCACCCTCACGCCCGGTCCCGCTCGCTGAGCCGCGCCGGGCCGCTGAGCCGCGCCGGGCCGCTGAGCCCCGCCGGGCCGGCCGTACGGTGCCGTAGGGTCGGCCGTACGGGGCCGTAGGGTCGGTTGTACGGTCCTGCCGGGTGGGGGCCGGGTCCGCCGCTGAGTTCCGCCGCGGCCGGCTGGGGGTCCGTCTCCCGGACGGGATCAGCGGGACCCGGCGTGCGGTCGCGGCCAGCGCAGGGTGGGTTGCAGGTGCAGGCAGCCGCGCGGGGTGACCACGGCGTCCACCCGGCAGTCGTGCGGTTCGGTCGGCACGGGTTCCACGGCGGCGTCGAGCACCTCGGAGGTGTTCACGATGGCGATCACGGGCACACCCGGGGCGGCCAGCGGCAGGGCCCGGTCGTAGTACCCGGCCCCCTGGCCGAGCCGGTACCCGAGGGTGTCGACGGCCAGGGCGGGGATCAGGATGACGTCCGCCGTGGCGATCGCCGCGACGCCCAGCCGGGGTCCGATCGGCTCGTCCCCGCCGGGTCCGCTCGCCGGCCGCAGCAGTCCGCTGTCCTCGGCCCACTCCAGGACGCCGCCGGGCAGCACGATCGGCAGCAGCACCCGGATCCCGGCATTGTGCAGGGCCTTGCGCAGCGGTCCGGTGGCGGGTTCGGTCGGCATCGAGACATAGGCCGTGACGCAGCGGGAGGCCTTGATCTCGGGTAACTCCCGGATGACGACGGCCAGCGCCTCCGCGTCGTCCTGGCGCTGACGCGGGTCACGGCCACGCCGCTCGGCCCGGATCCTGGCGCGCAGCGCCCGCTTGGCGGAACTCACGTCATGGACGAGCTGGACGGACGTACCCGAACGCGGATATCCGCGGGGCGGGGGCACGCGGACCATCCTAGTCGCGTTCCCCCTCGCCGCCTCCCTGGAAACGGGCCGGAACGGGCATGCCCCGCCGGTGTCGGACGGCTGGTGCTCATGAGGTGCATGTGGTGCTCCGGGGGCGGGGTGGGTGTGGTGGGCGGCCCGCGCCGGTCGTTCCCGGACGGCCGTCCCTCCCTAACTGTCGCAACTGATTGTGTTGTTCCGTTCACTCATTGCGCACTTTCCTGCCACGATCGGAGCGTGTGCCCGTCGGAGGGGACGGGCCGGATCGGGAAGTGGAGGGCCGGTGTCCCTGCGCGCGCGGCTGGCGCTGGTACTGGCGAGCGTGATGGCCGCCCCCCTGATCGCCGCCTGGGTGGCCGTCGGCGTCCTGGTCCCGCAGGTCACCGGCCGGGCGGCCCAGGCCGACGCGGACCGTGCGGTGGGCAGCATGGCCGTCGCCCTGGCCGAACGCTGTGCGGGACTGGCCGACGCGGCCCGGGCCACGGCCTTCGACCTGCGTGCCCGCCTGGTCACCGGGGCCACCCTCTCGGCGGCGGCCGCCGGGCAGGTCGACGGTTCGGTGTCCGAGAACCGGTCCGGGACCACCGTCGTGGTGCTCGGCGCGGATGGCCGGCTGCTGTCCGCGGCGGGTCCGCTGGCCGCCTCGCTGGACGCCCGGGCGGTGGCTGCCGCAGCCTCCGCCTCCTGCACCCGCAGGCAGGCCGTCGCCGGGCATCCGACCCTGCTGGCCGAGAGCGTTCCGGTCACCGACGGCCGCGGCGAGGTCGCCCGCGCGGTCACCGTCCAGGCGCTGGACGCCGCCGCGCTGTCCGACCTCATGGACCGGCTCGGGCTGGCGGGAGGGGTGGCCCTGCTCGGCACGGCGCCGGCCGGCGGGCGGCCCGGGGTGGTCGCGGCCTCCGGCGGGCCGGAGCAGGCCGCGGTCCTGGACGAGGTGGCGCAGGGCAACCAGTCCGGCCGGACCGGGGGGCTGAGTTTCCGGGTGGAGCCTGCCCCGGCCGGGGTGCCCTACCAGATCCTTGCGGTCCGGCAGGTGCCCGGCGCCGCCCTGCAGTGGACCCTGATGCTCGTCCTGCTGGCCGCGATGGGACTGTCGATGGTCCTGGTCCGGGTGCTGGCCGACCGGCTGACCCAGCCGCTGGCCCTGCTCACCGCGACCGCCGAGCAGTTGGGCGCAGGGCACCTGGACGCCCGGGTCGGTCCGGTTCCCGGCGGCGGTGAGGTGGCCAGCCTGGCCTGCGCGGTCGACTCCATGGCCGGCCAGCTGCAGGCGAAGCTCGGTGAGCTGGAGGCCAGCCGGGATGCGCTGCTGGACACCTTCGACCGGTTCGGTGAGGCGCTGGGCCGGACCCATGACATCGACGGCCTGCTCTACACCGTGGTCGAGGCCGCGATGCGCGGGGCGGACGGGGTCGTCGGCACGGCGCTGCTGGGGGATGCCCGGGGGCTGGAGGAGCGGGTCTCGGCGGTCCGGGAGGGTGGTCCGCCGGCGGTGATCGCGGCCCTGGACGATCTGGCCCGGCTGGCCGCGGAGGCGGTCCGGCGCGGGGAGTCCGCCCTGGTCGACGCACTGCCGTCGGCCGGACCGGCGATCGCTGTCCCGATGGAGCGGGATGGGCGGACCATCGGTGCGCTGGCCGTCGCCCGGGCGGACGGGTCCGTCCCGCTGGATGCCGCCGCCGCCCATGCCGTCGAGGCCCTGGCCGCCCATGTCGGGACCGCGGTGTCGAACGTCCGCGCGCATGAGGAGACCCGCCGGCAGTCGGTCACGGATCCGCTGACCGGGACCGGCAATTTCCGGCAGCTGACCACCACGCTGAACCGGGAGGTCGAACGGGCGACCCGGTTCACCCGCCCGCTGTCCGTCCTCATGCTCGACCTGGACCATTTCAAGCAGGTCAACGACACCCAGGGACATGCGTTCGGCGACGCGGTGCTGCGCGAGTTCGCCCACCGGCTGACCAACTGCCTGCGCGAGGTGGACGTGGTGGCCCGCTACGGCGGGGAGGAGTTCGCGGTGGTGCTGCCGGAGACCGATGCCTCCGGGGCGTCCGCCGTGGCCACCCGCATCGTGGGGGCGATCCGCAGCCAGCCGTTCGAGTCCCTCGGGCACGTCCGCGCCGTCACGGTCTCGGTCGGCATCGCTTCCTTTCCCGACCACGGCCGGTCCGCCGCGGAGGTGATGCGGGCCGCCGACGGTGCGCTGTACGCGGCGAAGCGGTCCGGTCGCGACCGGTGGTGCCTCGCCGGGAGTGCAGGTGAAGGCAAATCCTTGACGATGGCTCGATAGCCTCGTCCCCTGGGGTTGTATCGGGCACGGTTCCGGCGGCGCGGCAGGGGCTGAGGGGGGGCCTCCGGCCGTACTCCCGGCGGGCGTCCCGGCGCCCTCCGTTCGGTGTCCGTGCCGGTGGGTGCGGCGTCGTGAGGACTAGATGGGAGCACGCATGACGGGCGTCACCGGGGCTGGGGAACGCACGCTCGGCCCGGTCATCACCAAGGCGGTCATCCCCGCGGCCGGGCTCGGCACCAGGTTCCTGCCGGCCACCAAGGCCACCCCGAAGGAGATGCTGCCGGTGGTGGACAAGCCGGCGATCCAGTACGTCGTCGAGGAGGCCGTGTCCGCCGGCCTGTCCGACGTCCTGATGATCACCGGCCGCAACAAGCGTTCGCTGGAGGACCACTTCGACCGCGCCTCGGAACTCGAGGCCACGTTGGAGGCCAAGGGGGACAGCCTCCGGCTGGCCAGGGTGCAGAAGTCGAACGTGCTCGCCGACATCCACTACACCCGGCAGGGGGACCCGCGTGGTCTCGGCCACGCCGTCCTGTGCGCGGCCGCCCACGTCGGTCGGGAACCGTTCGCCGTACTGCTCGGTGACGACCTCATCGACGAGCGGGACCCCTTGCTCGGCCGGATGATCCACGTCCAGCGCCGCACCCAGGGCAGCGTGGTCGCCCTGATGGAGGTGCCGCGGGAGCAGGTCCACCTGTACGGCTGCGCGGCCGTCCAGGAGACCGGCGAACAGGACGTGGTCCGGGTCACCGGGATGGTCGAGAAGCCCGACCCGTTGGAGGCACCGAGCAACCTCGCGGTGATCGGCCGGTACGTGCTGCACCCGTCGGTGTTCGAGGTGCTGCGCAACACCGAACCCGGCCGGGGCGGGGAGATCCAGCTCACCGACGCCCTGCAGACGCTGGCCACCCGGGCCGGGGAGCCGGGCGGAGGGGTGTATGGGGTGATCTTCCGGGGCCGGCGCTACGACACCGGTGACCGGCTGGACTACCTGAAGGCTGTGGTGCAGCTCGCCTGCGAGCGCCCTGATCTCGGGCCGGAGTTCCGTGGCTGGCTGCGCCGGTACGTGGGCAGCATGGGTGCCGAGGTGCCGGTCGGGGAGTCGGTGGGCAGCGGGGTCGGGCTCGGCTGACCGCGGCGGTCCGGCGGCAACTCGGTTGCGAGGGCAGCTCCGTCCGGACAACGGACGGGTCGGAGGGCGGAAGGGACGGTCGGCGGTGTACGGCGACATGAGCCGGCGGTGAAGCCGGTCGAGGAACACCTCGCGGAATGTCTGGCGGCGGTGCAGGTACTGCCGCCGGCCTGGCTGGCCCCCCTCGACGCCCTGGACTGTGTTCTGGCCGAGGACGTGGTGTCCGCGGTGGACCTGCCCTCCTTCGACAACTCCTCGATGGACGGGTACGCGGTCACCATCCCGGACGTCGCCGCGGTGGGGGAGGGCCGTCCCGTCACCCTGCCGGTGACCGCGGACATTCCCGCGGGAAGTACCGGGCGGCAACGGATTTCGCCGGGGACCACGGCGCGGATCATGACCGGCGCCCCGGTGCCGGCCGGGGCCGACGCCGTGGTCCCCGTGGAGTGGACCGACGGCGGGGCCGACCGGGTGGAGATCCGGCAGGCCCCGTCCGCCGGCCAGTACGTCCGGACCGCCGGCGACGACGTGCGGGCCGGGCAGACCGTGCTGACGGCGGGCACCCGGCTCAGCCCGCGGCATGTCGGACTGCTGGCGGCGGTCGGCCGCAGCCGGGTCCTGGTCCGGCCCCGGCCCCGGGTGGTGGTGATCTCCACGGGCAGCGAGCTGATGGAGCCCGGCCGGCCGCTGGGCCACGGCCAGGTCTACGACTCCAACGGGTACGCCCTGGCCGCGGCGGCCCTGGAGGTCGGGGCGATCGCCCGGCATGTCGGGATCGTCGCCGACGACGCCCGGGAACTGCTGGCCCTGCTGGAGGACCAGCTCACCCGGGCGGACCTCATCGTCACCAGTGGCGGGGTCAGCGCCGGCGCCTACGACACGGTGAAGGAGGTCCTCTCGCAGCTGGGCACCGTCCGGTTCGACAAGGTCGCCATGCAGCCGGGCATGCCGCAGGGTTTCGGCACGGTCGGGCCGGGCGGGACGCCGATCTTCACCCTGCCCGGCAACCCGGTCAGCTCGATGGTGTCCTTCGAGGTCTTCGTCCGGCCGGTGATCCGCAAGATGTGGGGGGAGTCCGGCCTGCACCGGCACTCGCTGGTGGCCGAGGCGACGCAGGACTGGCGGTCGCCGGAGGGGAAGCGGCAGTTCGTCCGGGCCCGGCTGGAGCGTCGGCAGGACGGGGTCGCCCTGGTGACACCGATCGGGGGCCAGGGCTCACATCTGGTCGCCGATCTCGCCGAGGCGACCTGTCTGGCCGTGGTGCCCGAGGACGTGACGCAGGTGCGGACCGGTGACAGCCTGCGCTGCCTGCTGCTGGACCGGGGACGCCGGTGAACGAGGACGGGATGAGCGGGGACCGGATGGACGAGAGCCGCACCGACGGCGGGCAGCCCCGGCTGACCCATGTCGACGCTCGCGGCCAGGCCCGGATGGTCGACGTGTCCGGCAAACAGGTCACCGCCAGGGAGGCCACCGCGGTCGGCCGGGTGCTGGTGTCCCCGGAGGTGGTCGGGCTGCTGCGCGGCGAGGGGGTGCCGAAGGGGGACGCCCTCGCGGTGGCCCGGCTGGCCGGGATCCAGGCGGCCAAGCGGACCCCCGACCTGGTGCCGCTGGCGCACCCGGTCGCGGTGCACGGCGTGGTGGTGGACCTCGAGGTGGCTGATGACGGGGTGGACATCCGGGCCACCGTCCGGACCGCCGACCGGACCGGAGTCGAGATGGAGGCGCTGACCTGCGTGAGCGTCGCCGCCCTGGCCCTGGTGGACATGGTCAAGGCGGTGGACAAGCAGGCCGTGATCACGGGGGTCCGGGTGGTGGCCAAGAGCGGCGGACGGTCCGGGGACTGGCGGGCATGAGGGGGCGGGCATGAGCGAGGGGCAGGAGCACGTCGAGCCGCTGGGCCGGGCGCTGGTGGTGACCGCATCCAACCGGGCCTCCGCCGGGGTGTACGCCGACACCGGCGGGCCGGTCCTGGTCGCCGGGCTGCGAGACCTGGGGTTCGCCGTCGACGGGCCGGTCGTGGTCCCGGACGGCGATCCGGTCCTGGCCGCCCTGCGCGACGCCGTCGACGGTGGCTACGACGTGGTGCTGACCACCGGCGGGACCGGCCTGTCGCCGACCGACCGCACCCCGGAGGCCACCCTGCAGGTGGTCGACCGGCTGGTCCCCGGCATCGCGGACGCGGTCCGGGCGTACGGGGTGGGTCACGGGGTGCCGACCGCGGCGCTGTCCCGCGGGGTGGCCGGCCTGGCCGGGAGAACCCTGATCGTCAACCTGCCCGGGTCGCGCGGAGGGTGCGCCGACGGGATCGCCGTGCTGCGGGAGGTCCTCGCGCATGCGGTCCACCAGATCCGCGGCGGCGACCACCCGCGGCCGGCCGGGGACTGACCGGCCGGTCCGGCTGCCCGCCCGTCCGGTGCGGTGACAGACTGCGACCCATGAGCGCGTCCCAGGGCTGGCTGTGGCCGGTGGAGCTGCGGGAAGGCGGCGTCGCCCTGCGGCCGATGCGGCGCAGGGACGCCCGGCGCTGGCGTTCGGTGCGCGCGGCCAACGCCGAGTGGCTGGCCCCCTGGGAGGCCACCAACCCCGACCCCGCCGGGCCAGCCCCCACCTACGGGCAGATGGTCCGCGCCTTCGCCCGGGAGGCCCGGGCCGGACGGATGCTGCCGTTCGCCGTCGACCTGCACGGCGAGCTCGTCGGCCAGATCACCGTCTCGGGGCTGACCGGCGGTTCGCTGCGGTCGGGGCAGATCGGGTACTGGGTGGACCGCAGTGTCGCCGGGCGAGGGGTGATCCCGACCTCCGTCGCCATGGCCACCGACCACTGCTTCTTCACCCTGGGGATGCACCGGATGGAGGTCAACATCCGGCCGGAGAACCGGGCCAGCCTGCGGGTGGTGGAGAAGCTCGGGTTCCGTCCGGAGGGGCTGCGCAAGCGGTACCTGCACATCGACGGGGCGTGGCGGGACCATCTGACCTTCGCGCTCACCGTCGAGGACGTCCCCGGCGGGCTGCTGCCGCGGTGGCGCGCGCTGGCCGCCGACCTGGCCCATGACCGGGCCGAGCAGGAGGGCCGGGCCTCTGGCTGAGCCGGGCCGTGGCTGCGGCGGACCGATGCGACGGAACCCGTCCCTGGGACCGGTGCCGGGCCTCTGCCTGAGCCGGGCCGGAGCACCTGCCGGAGGCCGGCCGTCCGCCGAACGTCCCGGGGCCGGTCCGTCGAACACGCTATGTCGCCATGTTCGACGCTGCGTCAAGATCTCCCCAGGAGCGGGTGGCCGAGGCCCACGAATCGCCGCCGGGCGTCGCCACCGAACCTGTCGCAGACTCCTGGGCGACACACCCCTGACGGTGCGTGAGCTGGGCTGCCGAGCCTTCTACCGTCGGAGTCCGTGCAGCCCAGCAGTCTGGTGTTCCTCGCGATCATCGCGATGTGGGCTGCCTATCTCCTGCCGCAGTGGGTACGACGCCGGGATGCGATGGGTCAGTCCCGAGGCCGGGACCGGGACAGCGGTGGGCTGCGCGTGTTGCGGCCCCGCAGTCGCCGGGTCCCCGGACCGTCCACCACTCCGCTGCTGCCCCAGGTCCAGGACCCGGGCAGTGAGTTGGACGCCGTGATCCGTCCCGACTCCCCGCAGGCGATCGCCCGCCGCGCCGCGGCCGGACGTCCGGATGCCGCCCGTCCGCCCGCCGGATCCGGGATCCCCGCCGGACAGGCCGGGTCCGCCGGGTCCGCCGGGTCCGGCGAGGCCGGCGAGGCCGGTGCCGTGGCCGGGCAGGCCGCCGGAGCCGGTCCGCAGGGCCGGGAAGCCCGGCTCCCCGGGACCATCTTCGAGGGGCGCTCGGTGTCCTCCGCGGGACGGGTCCGCACCTCCGCGGCCGCCGCACCGCGGCCCGCCCAGGTTCACGCGACCGTCCC
>DASTGO010000294.1:0-3453 GCA_035719045.1 Kineosporiaceae bacterium
GTACACCACCCCGAAATCAGACCCAGACCACGGACACAGCCAGCGCAACCTAATCCACCAACCCCCACCAAAGAAATCCGTTCCGCCAACTTCAGAGAGAAGAGACAGCAAACATGAGCCTCCCGCCCCGATGTCACGAAATTGGCATGCCCCCTGCCCCTTTCGCGGAATCACGACTGGCATGCGACGCGATGACCCAAACGTTCTCGGATGCCTCGCTCCCCTCTGGCGAAGGCGCCTGCGAGCGGGCATAGCCGGTCATGCCGACGCCCGCGACCGATCGATGCAACCCCTGTGGCCGGCCGCCCCGTGCGGCTGCGATTGCCGGCCCGGCGCCCGGGTACACGATGGGGCGTGGACCTGGACCAGATGGTGCCCGCAGCCGTCCGTGACCTGACCTCCCCACTCACCGAGGACCTCGACGTCGACGCCGTCGTCATCGGGGCGGGCCCGAACGGCCTGGTGGCCACCTGCCTGCTGGCGATGGCCGGCTGGGACGTGTGCCTGTTGGAGCGCAACGGTTTCGTGGGAGGCGCGGTCGCCTCGGTGCGGCACACCCCCGGCTACGTCAGCGACCTGTGCAGTGCGTTCTACCCGCTTACCGCCGCCTCACCGGTGATCGCGCCGCTGGAGCTGGAACTGCACGGGCTGCGCTGGCGGCGGTCCCCGGCCGTGCTGGCCCATGTGCCCCACCGGCACAGCGAGACCTCGGCACTGCTCCACCACGACCCCGAGGCCACCGCGGCCGCCCTGGACACCGACTGCCCCGGGGACGGCGAGGCCTGGCTTCAGCTGTTCCGGGACTGGCGGTCGGTGCGAGATCCCTTGCTGGAGGCCCTGTTCACGCCCTTCCCGCCGATCCGGGCGGTGCTGCGGCTGCTGATCGCGACCGGGACCCCGCAGGCCCTGAGGCTGGCCCGGCGGCTCGTCCTCCCGGTGGACCGGCTCGGCGCGGAACTGTTCCGCGGCGAACACGGCCGGCTGCTGCTGGCCGGGAACGCTATGCACGCCGACGTCCCCGCGATCGCCCCCGGCAGCGGAGCGTTCGGCCTGATCCTCAGCATGCTCGCGCAGGACGTCGGCTATCCCGTCCCGGAGGGCGGTGCGGGTGCCCTGGCAGCTGCGCTGGCCTGCCGGGCCCGGACCGCCGGCGCCCGCATCCACGCCCCGGCCGATGTGGTCAGGATCGTCGTCGGCGGCGGTCGTGCGCTGGGCGCGCTCACCCGGGACGGGCACCGGATCCGCGCCCGCCGGGCCGTGCTCGCCGATGTGGCCGCCCCTGCCCTGTACCGGGAACTGCTGCACCCCGAGGACCTGCCCACCCGGCTGGTGGCCGAACTCGACCGCTGCTTCGTGTGGGACCTGCCGACGGTGAAGTGCAACTGGCTGCTGCGCGGGCGGCTGCCCTGGCGGGCCAAGGGGGTCACCGATGCCGGGACCGTCCACCTGGGCGCCGGCCTGCCCGCGCTGAGCTCCTGGTCGGCCGCCCTCGGCAGCGGGCAACGCAGCCCGCACACCTTCGAGATCCTCGGCCAGCTGGCGGCGGCGGACCCGTCCCGGGCGCCGGCCGGCGGGGAGAGCGTCTGGGCCTACAGCCACCTGCCCCGCGGCATCTTCGATCCGGGTCAGGCGGCGGAGCTGGCCCGGCGGATGGAGGAGGAGATCGAGGAGCACGCACCGGGGTTCGGCGAGCTCGTCGTGGACCGCTTCGACCAGCTCCCGCAGGACCTCGCCGAGCATGACGTCAACCTCGTGCACGGCACGATCAACGGGGGAACCGCACAACTGTTCCAGCAGTTGGTGTTCCGCCCGATCCCGGGCCTCGGCCGTCCCGAGACCCCGGTCCGGGGGCTCTACCTGGCCAGCGCGGCGGCCAGCCCGGGCGGCGGGGTGCACGGGGCCTGCGGCGCCCAGGCCGCCCGCGCCGCCCTGGCAGGCGCCCGGCTCGGCGGGCTGCCCGGCCGGTTCCTCGTCGGCGTCACCCGGCACCTGGCCGGGTGATCCGGTTCCGGCGCGACGAAAGGGGCCGAGCCGCCCGCCCCGGATGGGCGGGCCGCTCGGCCCCGTGGTCCGTCCGGCCCGTCAGTGCCGGGCCGTCTGGCGGGTCACCCGGCCCGGGTCAGCACGCCCTGCCAGTTGGCCACCGCGCCCGGAACGAGGTTGGACGCGTTGGTGGCGTAGCCAACGAACGTCCCGCTGGAGTTGATGATCGGCTCCACCGCCTGGGCGTTGGCCGCCGCTCCACCGGCCGCGCTGACCAGGGTGGTGGTGCCCGACGTGCGCACCCAGCGGAACACCTGGGGGAAGGTCCCCGTGACGGCGGGCGAGGCCACCAGGTCCTTCGCGACGGACTGGTAGGCGACGGCCGAGCCATCCGTGGAGATGGATGACCAGTTGGAGGCTCCGTTGCCGGCTGCGGTCCCCGCCGCGTTCACGCTGACCAGAGTGGTCGTGTTGGTCGTGGTGTCCCGCAGGTAGACGTCGTCGGCCCCGTTGGTGTCCTTGGGGTCCAGAGCGGCCTGGGACGTGAAGGACACGTACCGGCCGTTCCCCGAGATGGCGGGGTGCCAGGAGCCCGCGGCACCGCCCGTTCCGCTGGTGCCGGTGGGCTGGCTGACCAGGGTGCTGGTCTTGCTCGCGGACCGCCAGACGTACACCTGGCTCACGCCTCCGGGTGCCGGAGCCTCCGAGAAGACCACGTCACCGGTGTCGGCCACGGTCTGGTGGCCGTGCCGGTCGTTCAGCACGCCCGCCGGCCACGCGGCGACCCGGGTGGTGGCGCCCGTCGACTCGTCCTGGACGACGAGGTCACCGGTGCCGGTGGTCCCGGTCGCGAGGTTGGTGGACATGGTCACGAAGGTGACGTACGAGCCGTTGGGCGAGATGGCCAGCGCCTGCGAGCGCTGGTTGCCCACCACACCGGTCGTCTGGCTGGTGGGCTTGTAGGACAGCAGGAAGATGTAGCCGGTGGCCAGGTCGCTCACGTAGACGTCATCCGCCCCGTTGGTGTCGGGGGGGACGAGCCCTTCCGAGGTGGTCCACAGGGCGTACCGGCCGTCAGCGGTCAGCCCGGCACCCGCCACGGAGCTGCCGGGCGTCGCCGCGGTGGCGGCGATCTCGGTGGTGATGCCCAGGACGGAGTCCCGGACGAACAGCCCGCCCTGCGGTGCGCTGCCGTGCGGGGACACCGTGCCCGCCCCGGTGGTGAACAGGCTGTACCGGCCGTCGCCGGACACCCCGCTCACATCGCCGGTCACCGGAGCGCCGTTGATGTCCACGGCGGAGGTCTCGCTGGCGCCGGCGGCCAGGCCCTGGGTGTCGGTGGTGGAGAACCAGCCCATCACATCCACCACCACGTGGGTGTCACCCAGTCGGTTGTAGATCGAGATCCAGCCACCCGCACCCACCTTGGCGATCACCAGGTTCGGGACCGTCTGCCCAGCATTGAAGTTC
>DASTGO010000295.1:0-12935 GCA_035719045.1 Kineosporiaceae bacterium
GGAGGCCCGGCTGGTCCCGCAGGCCGGGTACCCGCTGGCCGTGGTGCCGCGGGTCCCGATGCCGCGCCGCCCCTCGGCGGAGCTGGGCCGGCTGCCGGGCCGGTTGCGGGCCGCCGTGAACGCCGCCGCGGACGCCATCCAGCAGTCCGGGGCGGACGTCGTCGTCGGCTTCGGCGGCTACGTGGCCACCCCCGCCTATCTGGCCGCCCGCAGGCTGGGTGTCCCGATCGTGGTGCACGAGGCCAACGCCAGGCCCGGACTGGCCAACCGGCTCGGCTCCCGGCTCACCCCGTGGGTGGCGGTGACCTTCCCCGGCACGCCGCTGCGCGGCGCGCAGGTGCTCGGCATGCCGTTGCGCCGCCAGATCACCCTGCTGGACCGGCCCGCGCTGCGGGCCCAGGCCCGGGCGGCGCTCGGGTTGGATCCCTGGGCGCCGGCCCTGCTGGTCACCGGAGGTTCGCTGGGCGCCCAGCGGCTCAACGTCACGCTGGGGCGCAGCGCGGACCGGTTGGCCGCTGCCGGGGTCCAGGTGCTGCACGCCGCGGGCCGGGGCAAGACCGTCGACCTGACGTCCAGGCCACCGTCCTGCCCGCCCTATGTGGTGGTGGAGTACCTGGACCGGATGGACCTGGCCTATGCGGCGGTGGACGCGGTGGTCTGCCGGGCCGGGGCGGGGACGGTCAGCGAGGTGACCGCGCTCGGGCTGCCCGCCGCGTACGTCCCGCTGCCGATCGGCAACGGCGAGCAGCGGCTGAACGCCCAGCCGGTGGTGGACGCCGGGGGCGGGCTGATGGTCGACGACGCCGGGTGCACCCCGGAATGGGTCGCCACCACCTTGCTGCCGGTGCTCAGCGACCCGGCACGGCTGGGGGCGATGGGGGCGGCCGCCGCCCGGTTCGGGATCCGGGACGGCGACGAGCGACTGGCCGACGTGGTCCTGAGCGCCGCGAAGTCCGCGTCCGGGGGGCAGGCGTGAAGCCCGATCTGACCGCCGAGGTCCCCGCTGCGGAGGACCTGGGCCGGGTGCACTTCATCGGGATCGGCGGGGCCGGGATGTCCGGTATCGCGCGGATCCTGCTCGCCCGGGGGCTGCCGGTCTCCGGCAGCGACGCCAAGGACTCCCGGGGCCTGGCCGAACTGCGCGCGCTCGGCGCGGTCGTCCACCTCGGGCACGACGAGGCCCAACTGGGGGACGCCCGGACCGTCGTGGTGTCCTCGGCGGTGCGCGAGACCAATCCCGAACTGGCGCTGGCCCGCCGCCGGGGCCTGCGGATCCTGCACCGCTCGCAGGCGCTGGCCGCGGTGATGCGGGGCCGGCGGGCGGTCGCGGTGGCCGGCACGCACGGCAAGACGACCACCACGTCGATGCTCACGGTCGCCCTGCAGGGCTGCGGGGCGGACCCCTCCTTCGCCATCGGCGGGGAGCTCACCGAGGGCGGGGCGAACGCCCACCACGGCACCGGCGACGTCTTCGTCGCCGAGGCCGACGAGTCCGACGGCTCCTTCCTGCTGTACCGGCCCGCCGTCGCCGTGGTGACCAACGTCGAGCCGGACCACCTCGACCACTACGGGACCGCCGAAGCCGTGGAGGCTGCCTTCGACGCCTTCGCCGGCGGGGTGGCCCCCGGCGGGGCCGTCGTGCTCTGCGCGGATGACCCGGGGGCGGCGCGGGTGGCCGGCCGGGTCCGCGGGCGCGAGGGCGGCCCGGCCGTGCTCACCTACGGCGAGAGCGCCGACGCCGACGTCCGGGTCGCCGACATCGTCACCGGCCCGGCCGGGGTCGGGTTCCGCCTGATCGGTCCTGGTGATCCTGCCGACGGCGGGCGCCGGCTGCAGTTGCGGGTGCCGGGCCGGCACAACGCGCTGAACGCCGCGGCGGCCTGGACCGCGGCCACCTGGCTGGGGTTCGCCGGTGAGCTGGTGGCGGCCGGCCTGGAGTCCTTCGGCGGGACCCGCCGCCGGTTCGAGGCCAAGGGCACCGCCGCCGGGGTTCGGGTCTTCGACGACTACGCCCACCACCCGACCGAGGTGGCCGCGGTGCTGCGGGCCGCCCGGGGGGTGGCGGGGGAGGGTCGCGTGCTGGCCGTCTTCCAGCCGCACCTGTACAGCCGGACCCGGATCTTCGCGCGCGACTTCGGCCAGGCGCTCGGACTGGCCGACGAGGTCGTCGTGATGGACGTGTACGCCGCCCGCGAGGACCCCGAGCCGGGGGTCAGCGGAGCCCTGATCGCCTCGGCGGTGCCGCTGCCGGCCGAGCGGGTGGGTTTCCAGCCGAGCTGGTCCGCGGTGGCCGCCGACGTCGCCGCGCGGACCCGGCCCGGGGACCTGGTGCTCACGGTCGGCGCGGGCGACGTGACCATGCTCGGACCGGAGATCCTGGCCGTCCTGGCGTCGGGTGACCTGGCCGCCACCATCGGGGAGGCCGACGGGACGCCGGGGTCCGGCGGGTGAGCCCCCGCGCCGCCGGACGTCAGGTACGGCGGCCGGGCCGTCCCGGCACCACCGGGACCGCCGCCGGCGGTTCGACGGTGTCCTCGGCCTCGGCCCGGCGCTTCGCCGCCCGGGTCCGGCGCCGCAGACTGCGCCGGATCGGGCTGATCCTGCTGGTGGTCGCCCTGATCGGCGGGATCGCCGGTGCCGCCCTGTACTCGCCGTGGACCACGGTGCGGCAGATCCGGATCTCCGGGACCTCCCGGGTGCCCACCGCCCAGGTGCAGGAACTGCTCGCCGACCAGTACGGCTGCCCGCTGCTGCTGGTCGACACCGGGCGGCTGGAGGCCCGGGTGTCCGGGCTTCGGCTGGTCTCCGGGGTGAGCGTGCGCCGGACCTGGCCCGGGACGCTGACCGTGACCGTCCGGGAGCGGGTGCCGGTGGCGGCCGTTCCCGCCTCCGCCGGGGTCCGCCTGGTGGACCGGGACGGGGTGGAGGTCGCGACGGCGGCCAGGCCCCCGGCCGGGATGCCCCTGGTGCAGGTGGACCTGACGAAGACGGAGCGGGGCAGCCTGGCCGCGACCCTGGACGTGCTGGCCGCGCTGCCCGCCCCGCTGGCGAAGGAGGTCACCGCGATCGGGGCGGACAGTCCGGACGGGGTGTGGCTGGCGCTGGCGGACGGGTCCCGGGTGCTGTGGGGGTCCGCGGCCGGTTCGGCGGACAAGGTGGTGGTGCTGGCCCGGTTGCGGGCGGCCGCCGACGGCAGGGCCCGCCGGTTCGACGTCAGCGCGCCGCAGGCCCCGGCCGTGTCCGCCCTGCCGTGACGCGGCCCTGCGGGCGGCTGCGGGACGCCTCGGGCAGCGGATCCGCCGACACGCCACGCCGGTCGTTGAATCGCCCCCTGGGCCGACCGTACGGTCACGAGCATCACGTAGTTGACATAACTATAACCCTCTACCTGAGGGTGAGACTCTGGGGCCGCGGACCGCAGGTGGGACGCCCCCGGACCACTTCCGAACCCGCCCTGACCGCAAGCGAGAGGCACCTGACGTGGCAGCACCACAGAACTACCTCGCAGTGATCAAGGTCGTCGGTATCGGCGGCGGCGGCGTCAATGCCGTCAACCGGATGATCGAGGTCGGTCTCAAGGGCGTCGAGTTCATCGCGATCAACACCGACGCTCAGGCGCTGCTGATGAGCGACGCCGACGTGAAGCTCGACGTGGGCCGGGAGCTCACCCGCGGACTGGGTGCCGGGGCCGACCCCGAGGTGGGCCGCAAGGCCGCGGAGGACCACGCCGAGGAGATCGAGGAGGTACTCAAGGGCGCCGACATGGTCTTCGTGACGGCTGGTGAGGGTGGCGGCACCGGGACCGGCGGCGCGCCCGTCGTGGCCCGGATCGCCCGCTCCCTGGGCGCGCTGACCATCGGCGTGGTGACCCGGCCGTTCACCTTCGAGGGCCGGCGGCGCGCCACCCAGGCCGACTCCGGGATCGCCTCCCTGCGGGAGGAGGTGGACACCCTCATCACCATCCCGAACGACCGGCTGCTGTCGATCAGCGACCGCCACGTCAGCGTGCTCGACGCCTTCCGCTCCGCCGACCAGGTGCTGCTGTCCGGTGTCCAGGGCATCACCGACCTGATCACCACTCCTGGCCTGATCAACCTGGACTTCGCCGACGTGAAGTCGGTCATGCAGGGCGCGGGCAGCGCGCTGATGGGGATCGGTTCCGCGCGCGGGGAGGACCGCGCCGTGCAGGCTGCTGAGACGGCGATCTCCTCGCCTCTGCTGGAGGCCAGCGTGGACGGTGCGCACGGCGTCCTGCTGTCCATCCAGGGTGGTTCCGACCTCGGGCTGTTCGAGATCAACGAGGCGGCCCGGCTGGTCCAGGAGGCGGCGCACCCCGAGGCCAACATCATCTTCGGTGCCGTCATCGACGACGCCCTCGGTGACGAGGTCCGGGTCACGGTCATCGCGGCCGGCTTCGACGGCGGCACCCCGACGCGCCGCAAGGACGACCGCGCGCTCGGCCAGGTGTCCGGGCGGCAGCCCGTGACGGGCGCCGGACTGTCGTCCGGCGGGCTCGGCCAGGTCCGCCCGTCCCCGTTGGGTGGCCCGGCCGGAGGGCTGCCGTCGTCGCGTCCGCTGGAGCACCAGCCCGTCGCCGGGCTGTCGGCACAGGTGCAGCGTCCCCAGCCGCTGGATGCCGAGCCGGTCGGCTCCGTGCACACCAACGTCACCGAGCCGATCCTGCGTGAGCAGCCCCCGGCGGCTCCCGCGGCGGCGCCGGCGCCCGCCGTGCAGCCGGTCCCGCGGGTGGTCGACCTCCCGCCGGAGGTGCGCCCGACCCGTCCGGGGCGTCCCGTCGCCCTCGACGAGGACCTCGACGTCCCCGACTTCCTCAAGTAGTGCACCCGGGCTGGCGGGCGTGATCTCTCCCGATCAGGGTCAGGCGCCGGGCCGCGGAGGCACCCGCGGCTCCGGCACCGGACCGGCTCATCGCCAGGAAGGGCCCGCGGACACCGGCTCGCGCCGGGTCGCCGCGAGCAGTGGGCCCGTCGACGTGCGGTCGGACTCCCTGGAGGTCCGCACCGGCGGGGGCGGCCGGCACCGTCCGGCACCAGCCGGCGGGCCGGTCACCGGCGGTGCCCAGTTGCCCGGGGCACGGGTGCTGGAGGTGGATCTCGGGCGCGGGGTCCGGGCCGGGTTCACCGAACGGGCGGGCGGGGTGTCCGTCGGGCCCTGGGCCGGACTGGACCTCGGCCTGCACGTGGGCGACGACCCCGGGGACGTCCAGCGCAACCGCCGGTTGCTGCTCGGCTGGGCGGGTGCCCCGGTCCAGTTTCCCCGGCAGGTCCACGGCACGGACGTCCTCGTCGTCGACGCCTCGGCGCGTGGCCTGCTGACCGGCGTGGATCCCGCCGAGCCGGCCCGGGACGCGATCGTCACCGCTGCCGTCGGCGTGCCCGTCGGGGTGCTGGTGGCCGACTGCGTGCCGGTGCTGCTGGCGGATCCGGTCGCGGGGGTGGTCGGCGCGGCACATGCCGGGCGCAAGGGGCTGCTCAGGGGTGTGGTGGAGAACGCGGTCGCGGCGATGTGCGCGCTCGGGGCGTCCCCGGCCCGGATCTACGCCGCGATCGGCCCCTGCGCGGGGCCCTGCTGCTATGAGGTTCCGGAGCAGTTGCGCGCCGAGTCGGCCCGCCGGCTGCCGCAGACCTGGGCCGGCACCCGCTGGGGCACGCCTTCCCTGGACCTGCCGGGCGGTTGCCGCGCGGCGCTGGAACGGGTCGGGGTCACCCGGCTGAGCACCATCGGGCGCTGCACGATCGAGGACAAGTCCTACTACTCCTATCGGCGGGAGCCGGTCACCGGACGCTTCGCCGGTGTCGTCATGATGTCGGCGTGACCGAGGAGCGGAAGGCGCAACTGCGCGAGAACCTGGACCGGGTCGAGGCACGGGTCCGGGCGGGCTGCGCTGCGGCGGGACGTTCGCGCGACGAGGTCACCCTGGTCGTCATCACGAAGACCTACCCCGCCCCCGATGTCGCGCTGCTGGCCGGGCTCGGGGTGCGCGACGTGGGGGAGAACCGGGACCAGGAGGCCGCCCCCAAGCATGCCGCCTGTGCGGGCCTCGGGCTGACCTGGCACTTCGTCGGGCAACTGCAGTCGAACAAGGCGCATGGCGTGGTCCGCTACGCGGACCTGGTGCATTCGGTGGACCGGCCGTCGCTGGTCCGGGCGCTGGGGCGGGCGGCCCGCGCCGAGGGCCGGACCCTGGACTGCTTGCTCCAGGTCAGCCTGGACGGGGACCCGCACCGCGGGGGAGCCCCGGCCGAGGACGTCCCGGCCCTGGCCGACACCCTGGCCGCCGAGGCCGGGCTGCGGCTGCGCGGCCTGATGGCGGTGGCTCCGCTCGGGATTCCGGCGCGCCAGGCGTTCGCCCTCCTGCCGAGGCTGCGGGAGCGACTGCTGGCCGCTCACCCGGACGCCGGGCTGCTGTCCGCGGGGATGAGCGGGGATCTGGAGGAGGCTCTGGCGGAAGGGGCGACACACCTGCGTGTCGGGAGCGCGGTACTCGGTGCTCGTCGCTAGCTCAGGTACCGTCGCAACGGAGGGTGACACCGACGCGAGGAGCACCGATGGGCGGCGCGCTGCGGAAGACCATGATCTATCTTGGTCTCGCCGAGGACGATGAGCGCTACGACGCCTATGACGTCGAGGACGATTATGCGGAGTACGAGCCCGCAGACCACGATCACCACGACAACCGCGTCGAGCAGCCGGACACCGACCAGGTCGAAGAACGGCGGGCGGCAGTGACGTCTATCGCACGCGGTCCGGTGGCGCGGGTGGTCCCCGGCCCGGCCCCGATCCAGGAACTGCACCGGATCTCCACGATCCACCCCCGGACCTACAGCGAGGCCAAGACCATCGGCGAGGTGTTCCGTTCCGGCACCCCGGTGATCATGAACCTCGGTGAGCTCGATGACGCCGACGCCAAGCGGCTGGTCGACTTCGCCGCGGGACTGATCTTCGGCCTGCGCGGTTCGATCGAACGCGTGACGTCTAAGGTGTTCTTGCTGTCTCCTGCCAACGTCGAAGTGACCCCCGCCGAGAAGGAACGCGTCCCGGACCGGGGTTTCTTCAATCAGAGTTGAGGCGCCGTTGGGCGTGTCGACCGGAACGGGACCCGCGTGATCATCTTCAGCCTGCTGAAGTTCGTGATCTGGATCTTCCTGGTGATCCTCATCATCCGGCTGGTGTTCGACTGGGTGCAGATGTTCTCCCGGGACTGGCGTCCGCGGGGTCCGGTGCTGGTGGTGGCTGAGGGGGTGTACTCGGCCACCGACCCCCCGCTGCGGGCGCTGCGCCGGGTTCTCCCGCCGCTGCGGATCGGGGCCGTCGCTCTCGATCTCGCCTACACCGCCTTGTTCTTGATCGTCGTCGTGTTACTACAGGTCCTGCCCGGATGACCACTACGCTGGGTCTGTATGGAGTCACCGTCGGTTCCGGCTAGCTGGTTTCAACAGCCCATTCGATCTGTTCAGCCGCATCCGATACGGTGACACGGCGACACCGAGCACCTGACCCGAGTCTCTCCCGCGAGGTGACCACATGGCCCTGACTCCTGAGGACGTCGTCAACAAGCGCTTCCAAGCAACGAAATTCCGTGAGGGGTACGACCAGGACGAGGTCGACGACTTCCTCGACGAGGTCGTGAACGAGTTGCGGCGCCTGAACGAGGAGAACGAGGAGCTGCGGCAGAAGCTCGGCGCCTGCGAGCGCAGGGTCGGGGAGCTGTCCCGGGCCACCGTCGCACGCGAGTCCGAGCCGGAGCCGGCTCCTGCGCCGATGCCGATGCCGGTCCCCGTGGCGCAGCCGGAGCCGATGCGCGCCCCGCAGATGGAGATCGCCGGGCAGGGCCCCGAGGCGGCAGCCGGCATGCTCGCCCTGGCGCAGAAGCTGCACGACGAGTATGTGCGCAACGGTGAACAGCAGCGCGACCGGATCGTCAACGAGGCCCGTGAGCACTCCACCCGGCTGATCCGTGAGGCCGAGGAGAAGCAGCGCCAGACGCTCGGCTCCCTGGAGCAGGAGCGCTCGCTGCTGGAGCGCAAGATCGACGAGTTGCGTGCCTTCGAGCGTGAGTACCGCAGCCGGCTGAAGTCCTACCTGGAGAGTCAGCTGCGCGAACTGGAGGCCAAGGCTGCCGTGGTCCCGAATCGCGGCGGTGCGCAGCCGGCCCCGAGCCTCGCCGGTGGCGGCGCCGGGTACAACGGCCCGCTCCCGTCCCGCAGTGGCTACGGCAGCGACCAGGCCGACGCCGGGTCGCCGCAGTACCCCTTCGGCGACCGGAACTGATCGCCACAGGCTGACACGCGGCGCGCCGCGTGGCGCAACACGGTGGCCCCGGGTCCCTCCCGTGCGGGAGTGGGAGGAACCGGGACCGCCGTGTTGCGCTGTTTTGTGCTGGGAGATCGGGTGCCGGGCGATCGGCGTCGACCAGGACGGCTGATGGGGTGGGCAGGCGATGAGGTTCGAGGTCAGGGTGCGGCCCGGGGCGTCCCGGACCAAGGTCGGCGGCCGGTACAGGGAAGCGCTCGTGGTTGCGGTGACGGCACGGGCGGTGGACGGGAAAGCCACGGAGGCGGCCCTGTGCGCGGTGGCCGAAGCGCTCGGCATCTCCCGCAGAAACCTCCGTTTGGTCTCCGGCGCCACCAGTCGGACCAAGGTGGTGGAGGTCGAAGGCCAGGACTCCCGTGTCGCGGCCCGGCTGGCGGAACTGCTCGGGGACTGACCGGCGACCAGGCTCCGGGATCATCACTCGGCTCAGCGCACTCACTCGGCGTGGTCAATTGAGCACTCTTTGTTGAGCGCCTATCCTGCCCGCACCGTAGAAGCCCGCCGAGCGGGCGGGGGAGGAGCCATGGCAGAGCGCAGGTCTCTGGCGGGCGTGGTGCGCCGCGCGGCCTCGGCAGCCAAGGCGGCCGGGGCGTCGGCGGCGTCGCGGCGAGCTTCCGGCGGCGGCGCCGGGACGACATCCGCTGCCTCCCCAGGGGCGAAGCCGACCACGTCCGCCGGCAGAACCGGTTCGGCGAGGACGACCGCGGCCAAGGGGGCGGCGGAGGCCCCGGGCAGGGCGACCGCGGCCAGGACGGTCCCCGCGAGGACGACGGCCGGGAAGAGGGCAGCCGCCAAGGCCACGGAGGAGAAGGCGGCGCCGCGCCCGGCGAAGGCCGCGAAGGCCGTCCCGGGACGTGGTGCCGGGGCAGGCGCGGTGGACAGGGTCCCGTCGGCGCGGTCGAAGCCGGCTCCGGCCAGGGCCACCGTCGCGAAGGTTCCCGAGGGCAAGGCCGGTGCCGCCCAGGCCCCGGGTCGCAAGGTCCCGGTCGGCAAGGTCCCGGTCGGCAAGGCCACGGAGACGGTCGTGGGGGCGGGCGCCCCGGTCGCCGCCGATCCACGGAAGGCGGGGGTGGGGGCGGAACTTCCGGCCCCGTCTGCTCCGGGGCGGGCCATCACCCGGAGGGCCGCAGCGTCGAAGACCTCGCCGTCCACTTCGGCGGCCCTCGCGTCCGGATCGCCGAAGTCCGAGCCGGAGAAGGCCGGGTCCGGGAAGTCCGTGCCGGCGAAGAGGACGGGGCCGAAGTCGGCCGTCACGAAGCCGGCCGTCACGAAGTCGGCCGTCACGAAGTCGGCCGTCACGAAGTCGGTGAAGGCGGCCCCGGCCCGGGTCGAGCCCGAGCCACCGGCCCCCGCGGCTGTCAGGAGCAGGTCCGGCCGGACAACTCCGGCCGGGGCCGCCGGGACGAGTGCGGCCAAGGCACCCGCCGCCGGGAAGGGGCAGGTGGCAACGGCCCGCGCGGCGCGGAGCCGGGCGGCAGCGCCCGACCCCGAGCCGCCCGTCCTGCCGGTGCCGGACGGGGAGCTCCCCTGGACCGAGGCGGAACTGGCCGCCGTCCGGGAGGAGCTTCGCGGCGAGTTGGCCCGGCTGGACGGGGGGATCGCCGCTCTGCACGCGACCATCGACGACGTGCTGCGGGACACCGGTGACGGGGTCGGCGACGACCAGGCCGACAGCGGGGCCAAGGCGTTCGAGCGCGAGCAGGAGATGACCCTGCTGGCGACGGTCCGGGAGAGCCGTTTCCAGACCGAGCGGGCGTTGGCCCGGATCGCGGACGGCACGTTCGGGAGCTGCGAGTCCTGCGGCGGGCCGATCGGCAAGCTCCGGTTGCAGGCCTTCCCGCGGGCCGTCCTGTGCGTTGGGTGCAAGCAGCAGGAACGCCGCTGACGCCGGTGCCGGTCGCCCCGCTGCACGGGAACCGGCCGGCGACATGGCACGCTGGGGACCACTATGGACGACACCCCCGCGGCCACTGACCAGCCACAAATCAGCACGCACCGTCACCTTCCGCTCGTGGTGATCGGTATCGCGGCCCTTGTGCTCCTCGCCGATCAGCTCACCAAGGCCTGGGCGGTGTCCGCCCTGACCGGGCGGAACCCGGTGAACCTGGTCGGGAGCCTGCTGCGGCTGAACCTGATCCGGAACTCCGGGGCGGCGTTCAGCTTCGCCACCGGGATGACCTGGATCTTCACGCTGATCGCGACGGTGGTGGCGGTGGTGATCATCCGGCTGTCCCGGCGGCTGGGCAGCGTCGGGTGGTCGGTGGCGCTGGGGCTGCTGCTGGGTGGTGCGCTGGGCAACCTGGTGGACCGGCTGTTCCGGGCCCCGGGCTTCGCGGTGGGACATGTGGTGGACTTCCTGGAGCTGCCCCACTGGCCGGTCTTCAACGTGGCGGACTCCTGCATCGTCGCCTCGGCCGTGCTGATCGGCCTGCTCGGGTTGCGCGGGATCGGGGCGGACGGGTCCCGGATCAGTGGCTGACGTCCGGTCGATGCCGGTCCCGGAGGGGCTGGCCGGTGAGCGGGTGGACGCCGGACTCTCCCGGCTGCTCGGCCTCTCGCGCAGCGCGGTGGCCGAACTGGCCGAGTCCGGTGCGGTCCTGCTGGACGGCCGGGAGGCGGGGAAGTCGCAGCGGCTGATCGCGGGCGCCTGGCTGGAGGTCCACCTGCCGGCAGCGCCTGCCCCGGTGTCCGTGGTGGCCGAACCCGTCCCCGGAATGGTTGTGGTCCACGACGACGACGACCTGGTCGTGGTCGACAAGCCGGTCGGGGTGGCCGCCCATCCGAGCCCGGGCTGGACCGGTCCGACGGTGGTCGGGGGGCTGGCCGCCGCCGGGTACCGGATCGCCACCTCGGGGGCGGCGGAGCGGCAGGGGATCGTGCACCGGCTCGACGTCGGGACCAGTGGCCTGATGGTGGTCGCCAAGAGCGAGTATGCATACTCCCGGCTCAAGCAGGCCTTCCGGGACCGGACCGTGGACAAGGTCTACCACGCTCTGGTCCAGGGCCTGCCGGACCCGGTTACCGGCACCATCGACGCCCCGATCGGCCGGCATCCGACCCAGGACTACAAGTGGGCGGTGGTGGCGGGCGGGAAGCCGAGCATCACGCACTACGAGGTGATCGAGGCGTTCCGGTCCGCGTCATTGGTCGAGGTGCACCTGGAGACCGGTCGTACGCACCAGATCCGGGTGCACTTCTCCGCCCTGCGCCACCCCTGCGCCGGGGACCTCACCTATGGTGCGGATCCGGTGCTGGCCGCCCGGCTGGGGCTCACCCGGCAATGGCTGCACGCCGTCCGGCTGGCGTTCACCCACCCGGGCACGGACGAGTGGGTCGAGTTCGCCAGCGAGTATCCCGAGGACCTCGCGCACGCCCTGGACATGGTCGCCGCGCCCTGACGTCCGGCTCGGCGAATCCCGGCTCAGCGGTGCTTGCTGCGGCCGTAGAGGTAAAGGGCGATCCCGCCGACCACGATCGCCGCGAGGGTGGCCAGGGCGATCTTCCACTTGCTGTACGGGCGGTCCCCGATCACCTCGCCGGTGTTGGCGTTGATCACCACCTGCCAGGTCTTGCCGGCGTAGACGTAGGCGGCGATCCACACCGGCAGCAGCATGAGCTTGAACATGACCTGTGCGTACCGGACGTCCATCGTGGCGACCTGCTGCTCGTCCCCGCCGATGTCGTGGCAGCAGTCGTCGTGGATGACGGCCCGCATCGCGACCTTGGCGGCCTCCAAGCCGGCGTCCGGCTCGACGTCGTAGCGCAGCGTCCGGTAGCCGGACAGGTAGGCGGGCTGGTAGGGCTGGGCGCCGGGCAGCTCCCAGGGGCCGAGCCGGTCCAGCTTCTTCTGCGGCAGCTGGGTGGTCGCGGGGACCAGCACGTCGTCGAAGAACCGGCTCACCGTGCCGGCCGCGGGATACCAGGCGGTGTGCTGCACCTCGCGGGTGCGGGTCACCTCCTGACCGTCGACGGTCTCGGTGTACGTCTCGGTCTCGTAGTAGTGCTCGCCGCGCTGACCGGTGTAGTCGGTGGTGGTGTCGGCGTCATAGGTCCAGTGCGGCAGGTAGGTGCCGTCCAGCCGCCCCTCCATCGAGCCGACCTTCTTCAGCGCCGACGGCGCGAACCAGCGGGACGTCACCCAACTGCGGAACCTCTCCCGGGCCACCGACTTGTCGACCTTGAACGGGACGACGGCCTCGGGGGCGATCAGCTCGACCGCGGCGGAGTCCGCGACCAGCGGGGAGCCGCAGAACTGGCAGCGGTCGGACAGGTTGTCCGACTCCGTCTTCGCCCCGCACCCGGTGCAGGTGTAGATGTGCGCACCGACCCTGGCGGTCGGCTTCGGGGCGGCGGCCCAGGCGTCGTAGGAGTGCTCCTCGATCGTGGCGCCGGTGTCGGCGATCTGCTGCACGCTGCCGCAGTAGGGGCACTTGAGCGAGGTGGTGCCGGGCGCGTACTCGACGCGGGAGCCGCAGGCGCTGCACGGGAAGTGCAGGGTGGCCGCGCCGGAACCTGCCGTGGGGCCGGAGCCTGCCGTGGGGTCAGTCGTCATGACGAGGCGTTCCTCGGGACGTGGGGGCGGGGACGGGGTGCCGGTGGAC
>DASTGO010000296.1:0-4566 GCA_035719045.1 Kineosporiaceae bacterium
GGCGGCCCCGGTCCCGCCGCACCGCCGCCGGCAGACCCGAACCCTCCCGCGGGCGGCTGAACCACCCGCGGACTGTCGGGGTCGGGCGGCACACTGGCGTGATGGCGACCGCGATCACCTGGCCGGAGACGACCGCCCGACCCCGCAACGACTCCTCGTGGTGGCAGGCCTGCTGGCTCATCACCCGCAACCCCCAGCTCAAGGGCCTCGTGCAGCGCCTCCCCGGCTTCCTGCATGCCGACGAGCAGGGCGAGGTCGACTTCGAGTTGCGCAAGCTCAGCGAGGCGTTCCGCGCGCTGGACGCGTACCGGGCGGCCTGGAAGAAGTACGAGCAGACCCACTACCCGCCCCGCGACGATGACGCCTACGAGCGGTGGGCCGACGCTGGCCCGAAGCTGGGCGACGACGAACCGGGCCGGATCGCCTCCGCCATCGCCCCCATGTCCCGCACCGAGCAGGGACGGTTGCGACTCCTCGCCACCCTCGGGGACGAGCGGGTTGAGTTCTGCACGGGCGACCTGTCCGGCTGGGACGACCAGGGACATGCCCTCATCCGGGACTGGATGTCCCTGCTCACCTGACCTGGCCTCAGACGCGGCGCGAGGCGGACCCCTCCATGCTGGGGCCCGCCTCGCTTGCGGTTCGCCACCCGGGCGACAGCTTCGCCGCCACGGTGGGATGTGGGCTCTACCGCGGTTCTCCTCGTTCAGACCGGGGGCCATCGGGACCCCCCGCCAGCCCTGTCACCGTAGAGGCGCCGACCGACGAAACGGCCGGTCGCGTGCGGAGCGTAGGCCCGGCCTCCTGGCAGGCCGGGCCTACGCCCTTTCCGCATCCCCCGCGGTCTCCGATGCCCCGGAGGGCCACCACACGTACGTGGGTGTCTCGTCCTGGCTCCGCGCCGAGAGCGGCGGCTGACGGACGTAGTTCCCGCCGCACACCCCGATGTAGATGGGCGGACACCCGGCGATCACCGGGACCTCCACCTCACGCCCGCCGGCTGGACCATCGACCAGGACGGCGGGCCGCATGAGTGGCCCAGCCTGCGGAGCTTCCGCAGGCTCCCCCACCACCTCAGGTTCGGTGACCACCGGCGAGCCTCCCGCCCGGATCTAGAGCCGTACGCTCGGCGACCACCGTAGCCCGTCCGAGCTGAGGGCGTCACGCTCTTGGCGGACATCCCCCGCCCCACCTGCGGGCATAGCGTCCGAATGGTGGGCGAGGTGGAGCTCGGTGACGTCGTCGCCGCCGCGGTGCGGGCAGAGCGCTCCCGCCGCAGGTGGACGCAAGACGAGCTCGCGGAACGGCTCGGCTGGTCCCGTCAGGTCGTGACCGCCGTCGAGGCTGGCCGGCGGCCCCTCCTCGTGTCCGAGCTGCCCGCGATCTGCAAGGCGTTCGGCCTGCCCCTGTCCCGGTTCCTGCAGGACGCGGACCCCGGGGAGTTGACCGCGATGGGGCTCACCGCCGGGTGACGGCGCGTCCCTGCTCCTGCTCCCACCGGTCCAGGTGCAGCTGGTAGACGGACGGGTCGACGGTCGGGAAACCGAGGCCTTCGAGGACGGCCTGCAGGACCCCCGTGCGCAGGAACGGCGTCGACACGTCCGACCAGGCGGGCGGCCCGACCACCTGGGAGATCATGGCGATCCGGGACAGCACGTCCGCTGCCCGCATCGACCACGGGCCGCCCGCCGCCTGCTCCAGCGCGGCTTCCAGATCAGCCCACAGGCGCACCAGTTCGTGCCGGAGCACGTCCTCCGCCGGGGTGACGTCGAGCGGCCTCGGGTCCGGCGGGTACTGGCGGTCCTCCTCGACGATCGCCACCGCGGCGTTCCGGGCTGCGTCCGCCCACGCCCGCCACAGGGCCCGCTCAGGGTCCTCCCGCGGTTCGGGCTTGGGGGCGGGCCTGACCACGTACCCGGACCGGTCCAGGTCCGCGGCGATCCGCTGGTCGACGACGATCCGGGCCCCGGGCCCGTGCCCCCGCCACGGGTGCGCGAGCCGGATCCCGCGGACCGGCTGAGACACGTCGACCGGCGCGGACGCCACCCACAAGGTGACCGTCTCCCCGTCGCTCGGGGCGAGCAGGTCGAGCAGGTCGAACCCGCCGACGGTGAGGGCCGGGGGGTCTCCCGCTTCCTCCAAGCCGGGGTATCCGAAGTCGACGCGGGCCTTCCCGTCGAGCATGAGCGTGACCCCGGCGTCGGTGCCGGCAGGGCACAGGGCGGCCGTCACGAAGCCCTGAACGCTCTCCCCCAGGTGCCGGTACACGGCCAGCAGGACGTCCACGCCGCCGACGCTGGGCCGAGCAGGATCACCGACGTGACGGATACCGCTCATGGCGAGGACGCCGGCCAGGAGGAGCGCACCGTCCGGCGCCTGGGCGACGTGGAGGCCGTGCAGGGACTGGGCTGCCGCCTGCCCGCGCGGTGTGAGGGCCGCCCGGTAGCGGACGGCGCCCACCGTGAGCCCGTCCGGGCCGGGCTGGGCATGCGGGTGCTCGTCGACGGTGGCGAGCCCGGCCTCGGCGAGCTGGGCCAGGACGTCCGCCGACTGGCCCCCGTACCAGCTGTTCTGTCCCCGCTCGGCGAGGTCTCTCAGGTGGAGCCGTTCGGGCACGCTCAGGTCGAGCGCCAGCCCGGTCACCGCCCGGCCTCCGCCGCACCTGCGGGCGTGAGTGCGGCGGCCAGGTCAACCCACACACCGCAGTCCCCGCACTGGGCGTGGAACGGGCGGCCGCTGCCCGCTTCCCGCCGGGCGGCCGCGTACTCGGCGGGGTGGACGACATGCTGATGGCCCTGGTCGACGTCGGCGGTGAGCCGAGCCATGACCCGCTGCAGGTCCTCCCTGGTGAGGACCTGGGGGGCCTTCTCCGCCAGGTGGATGACGGCATCCGCCGGGAGCGTGTCCGCGACGAGGTACCTGAGCTGCCGTTGCATCGCCGTCCACGCCCGCCACTCGGCGAGCAGGCTGGGGGCCTGCCTGGTGACGTCGCACCCGCAGGGGACGGCCTTCGTGACCACGGTGACGGGGTTGATGCCGGGAGACGCCATCCGGTTCGTGGAGTGGTCCTGCAGGCCGGTCGTGTCGAACCCGCACGCCGGGCACGCTGGCCGGTACCCGTCCGGCCAGTCCATCTGGTCGACGTCGCTCACCACCGGTACCCCTGCGCGTCAGCCAGCATCGCCACCTCGGGCGGGGTGCGGAACAGGTGCCGCCGGTACCAGCGCAGCTCGTCGAGGGTGTCCGCCAGGTCCGGGATGACGCGGTGCCTCCGCTGCGGGGCGGGTTCGACCGGCCCCAGGTCCGGGTACCAGCGGGCCGCGAGCTCCTTGATGCTGGAGACATCCACGTGCCGGTAATGGAAGTGGCCCTCCACCCGCGGCATCTGGTGGGCCAGCCAGCCGCGGTCCGAATGCACGCTGGACCCGCACATAGGGATCGACCGGGGGGCGACCTGCAGCTGGTGTAGCCACCCCGGCACTTCGGTCTCGAAGGTGACCGCGTCCTTGACGGACTGCTCGCACTCCTTCCACAGGCCGGACCGGTCGTGCATCTCCTGCACCTCGGCCGGCGCGGCGTCCCGCAGGCTCGACGGGGCGTACAGCGTCGCGCTGATGGAGCTGATCGGGAGCAGATGGGCGGTCGTGAGCAGGAACCCGACCTCCAGTAGGGGGGCCGGGCCGAGCCATGGGGTTTCGACGTCCACCCACAGGAGCCGCGTGTCCTTCTCCTTGCCGCTCACCGGGACGCCTCCGCGCGCTGCTGGATGGAGTCGATGATGGCGGTGCCCTCGCCGACGGTCAGGGCGTTCCGCTCGATCATGCGGAGGACTTCGAGGGTGACCCCGGCGGGGGTGTGCGGGCGAACCGACGGGACGGGGCGGACGATGGCGGCCGCGACGAAGGCGGTCACGAGGATCACCGCGAACGCAGCAGCGATCAGCCACCCGTTGACGACTCCCGAGTGGGCGGCGGCCACGAACGCCACCGTCGGGGCGGCGACGATGCCAGCTGCGATCGTGAACGCGCCGAGGCCGGGCTGCGGGGACGGGGCGGGGGTACCGATGCTGATGATCCCGGCCAGGGGCACCGGACACGGAATGGGAAGTTCGGGGGCAGGGGTGGTCATGGGTACGGTCGTCTCCCTGGTCGCTCTCCGGGGGTGTGGCGGCTCGCAGGCCGCCCTGGACGGCAGGGTAGACGCCTCAACCGACACGTGGGGGCAGATCAGGCCGTTGCCGCGGCCCTCATCTGCTTGAGAGCCGCCGAGCACAGCTGCGACACCCGGGCCTCTGTTACGCCGAGGTGGACGCCTGCTGTCTTCATGGTCATGCCGTGCAGGTACACCGCCTCCACCGCGAACCGGGTGCGGGCCGGGAGTCGCGACAGCAAGGCCTCCAACTGCAGCCGGTCCGTGGCCTGCTCGATGTGGGCCTGCGGGTCGGGGACCGTGTCCCCGAGCGTGTACTCCGGCGCCTCATCCGCTGGCTGATCCAGGTAGAGGGGCGGTCGCTGCCACGAGGGCAGGTCTGCGGCGCGCACCCCCTTCAGGTAGGCGGCCCGAGGG
>DASTGO010000297.1:0-26726 GCA_035719045.1 Kineosporiaceae bacterium
GGCGGTGAGGAGATCGACGACCCGGTCCGCGGTGCGGGCAGCCGCGTGTTCGGGGCCGGGGTGGGCGCGCTCGTCCGGCGGGGTCGGGTCGGTGCGGGCGGCGTGATGCCAGAGGGCTGCGAGCACGGTCTGTTGCCAGACCGGTCGTGCGGTGCGATAGACCTCGTCCTGGCGGGCGTTCTGGGTGGGCTGTTTCGGCAGCGAGGCCAGGGCCACGAGTTCGGGCAGGACGGCCGTCAGTTCGTGGGTGTCCCGCCACTTCTCGGCCCAGTCCACCGACGCAGGCGAGGATGTCTGACCGGCTGCCGCGGTCTTGGTCGGCCAGAGATGACGGAGCGCGGCTTTCGCCGAATCCAGGCGGACGATGCCGGCCTTGTCGAAGAGCACATGCACCGCACGCCGCAGGTCCTGGCGCAGCCGTGGCGGATCGGCCATGACCAGCAGTGCGGCGTTGTCGGTGATCGCGGTGGCGGGGTGACTGGCGGTGGGCGTCGGGCCTGGGTGCAGCCGGGTGGGTGGGGTTCCGGTGTCGGGTGGCTGCTGGCTGGTGCCGGTGTCATCGGACCGGCTCGGGATCGTCTGGGGCAGTGCGGCGAGTGCCGGCAGGGAGGGGTAGGCGTCGGCCAGGTGAGGGGCCTGCGCCCGCTGATCCTGGACTGCGGGCTGCCCGGACAGGTGTGCCAGTGCGGCCTCGCTGTGGGCGTGGACCTGGTGATCCAGTGGGGTTTGCGACAGGGCGAGCCGGGGCATCTCCCATGGCGCCCGGCCTCCCGCGTGCACCGGCTGGTTCCACGAGACCGGATCCGCATCGGCAACCGGTGTGTCGCTTCCCGAGGGGACGTGCGGGTCCGGCTGACCCGCCGGCAGCGCTGAGCCGGGCAACACCGCAGCCGCCACCGTGGTAAGCGTCGGGTCCGGAACCGGTTGCCACCACAGCGATTCCGGGCCCGGCCCGGGCAGCGGGAGCAGAAGATCCCCCGGATTGCTGTCGCTCAGCTCGACGTCGGCCAGGAGGTTGTCGGCCGGGAAGTCGTCTGTGGGGAAGTCGTTGGTGGGGAAGTCGTTGGCCTGCGGGACGTCCGTCATTTCCGCATCGCTGATCGCGACTTCCGCGCCGGAGCCGAGGCGAGTCCACGGCAGGGGGTCGCCTGCGAGTGAGGTGCCGGTATCGGGGGTTGGGGTCCGGTGTTGTTCGGGGAGGTCGAACAGTCGGGTCAGCCAGGCGATTTCCTCGGGGGTGAACTGGGGGCCGTCGGCCTGTCCGGTAGCGGCGGGGTGCTGGGGGAGTGCCGGTGGGAGCGCCGGGTACGCCGTGGCCGGGGGGAACTGTCCCGGTGGGAACTGTCCCGGGGAGAACTGTCCCGGTGGGAGTTCGGACGCGGTCGGGTCCACGTTCAGGATGGAGGGAGGGGCGGTGGTGACGGATTCGGGCGGCAGGACGCTGTCGGGCGGCAAGACCCTGTCGGACAGCAGTGCCTGTTCCAGGGTGGAGCCGTTGTGGGCGTCGGCCCACCAGGTGGCGTGGAAGGGCGACCAGGTGAGGTCGTTCTGGTCGCTGGGGTGGCTGTGGCCGGTGGCCGGGGAGGCGTCGGTGTCGTGGGTTCGGGGTCCGGCCGGGGGTGAGGCGGTCTGGCCGGTGTCGTCGGGTCCGAGGATCACCGGGTGGTGGGGTGCGGGGGTCCAGATCTGTGTCAGGGGTGGGGTTTGCGTGGTTCGGGTGTAGTGGACGTGCACCTGTGGGCCGGTAACGCTGTCGTCGGTTGCGGGTGGCGGGTCACCCAGTGGTGGTTGGGTGGGCTGGTCGCCGAGCGGGGGTCGGGTGCCGGTGGGCGGGCGGTCTGCGGTGGGTGGGCCGACCGGGGTCGGAGCGGGGTTGGTGCCTGGACCGGCCGTGGTTGTGGTGCTCGTGGCGTTGGCGCCGTTTCCGTTGGCGCCGCTGCTGTTGCGGGTGGGCGTGCTGCCGGTGCCGGACGCGGTGGGGTCGATGCTGATCTTGTCGGGGATGTGGATGTTCGTGTCGGGGACGCCGGCGCCGCCGCGGAGCATGCCCGTGTAGTAGCGGTGTCCGCCCTTGCGTCCGCCCATCCCGGCCAGCCCGGAGATGCCTTCGTCGAGGGCGCCGGCGGTGGTGGAGAACGTGTCGGGGTTCCAGCCCTGGTGTTGTGCCGCTCCCGACGCCCCGTCGGTTACCCACTCGTGGACACCGCCGCGGATGGTTTCGCCGGCCCAGTGCCCGGCCTCGTGTCCGGCGTTCCTGCCCAGCACCCCGCCCAGGGCATGCCCCAACGCCTTGGTCGGGTAGTGGCCCAGGCCCTGCATGATCGGGCCGAGCGCACCACCGATCGCGCCGGTGATCGCCGCGGACGCGGTCAGGTTCTTGTCCCACTCGGTGCGTCCGATCGAGTGCCCGGTCTGCCGTTCCATGATCTGCGCGAACTGCGCGATCGCGTCCAGACCGAGCTGCAGCACCTCACCAGTGACGATCGCGATCACCAACTGCTTGGCCATCGCGAACACGAACTGCTCGCCGAACATCTGCAGGGCGGCGATCCCCGCCGCACTGGCCCCGAACGTCCACGGGATCATCGCCAGCAGGTACAGGATCTGCGCAGCCAGAATGATCAACTCTTCGATCACGATGATCTTCATGTACTGCGTCTGCACCGCCACGCCGTGCAGGTAGTTGCCCATCTCCCCGTACGCTGCCGCCAGTTTCTCCAGGGCCAGGTCCCCGTCCCCGGTCACCAGCCCCACCGCAGCCGACAGCGCCTTCTGGGCATCCCCCACCAAAGCGCCAGAATCGGCCAGCCACCGCGCCGACCGGGTCACCTCCGGCGCGACCTGCATCAACTCGCGGCCGGCCGCCAGCCACAACTGCGCCAGATCATTGATCTCGTCCTCGTCTACCGCCGGCCACCCGTCACCGGTCAGGACATGGAACATCTGCCCCGCCCACGGCGGAACCTCAAGACCCACTGCCACTCCTCGTGGCGCCGAGAGGGGGCTGTGTGGACCCTGCTTCCTCTGGGCGCCCATCGCCCGGCCCCGCCGAAGTCAGCGCCCCCTGCTCATGACAAGGGCACCTGGGGCCGGCGGGATCCATGCAGGCGGTCGAATGTAAGCGCTTACAGGCGGCAAGTATGCCCTCCCGGTCGCGGAGCCTGCCACCAGCGGGGGCAGCCGGGCGCCGTGAGTGTTCGCCCAGGAGACTCGGCGCCTGGCGAGGGCCTGGCAGGGGATCGCGTCGCGGTCAGCCGGCCGGCGGACGCAAGGACGCCCAGGGGTCGTAGTCGACCTCCAGCGGCTCCGGTCCGGGCCTCTGTTCCTCGGGCACATGCTGCAGGTTCACCCGGATCCGGTACCAGACCGAGCTGCGGCCGCGCATGCCGTCGACGAGGACGTCCGCGGGCTCCAGCCGGGCGACCACCTCCGGATGGCGGGCCTTCCACCGGTCGAGCCCGGCCAGGGCCTCCTCCCTCGTCCTTGCCCGGGCGATCTCCAGCATCGGCATCGTCGACAGGCGGCGCCCGGCCCCCTTCGGCGGCTTCTCGGCGGGGCCGAGCCGGCGGGCCAGGTCGAGCAGGGCGTCGAGGGATCCCGCGGTCCCGTCCACCCCTGCCCACGGGTCCCCGCGCTCGGCGTACCGCTGCAGCACCACGGGCAGGGTCAGGACCTCCGGGTGGCAGGTGGGGACCTCGTCCCAGCCGAGCGGGGTGGAGACCCGGGCATCGGCAGTGGCGCGGACCGAGTACGCCGAGGCCACCGTCCGGTCCTTGGCGTTCTGGTTGAAGTCCACGAAGACGCCCTGCCGTTCCTCCTTCCACCACCGGCTCGTCGCCAGGTCGGGCACCCGGTTCTCGACCTCACGCGCGACCGTCTCGGCGGCCAGGCGCACCTCGCGGAAGGTCCACTGCGGCCGGATCCGGGCGTAGACGTGGAACCCCCGCGAGCCGGAGGTCTTCGGCCACGCGGTCAGGCCGTGGTCGGCGAGCACGTCCCGCACCACGAGCGCCACGTCCACGATCTGCGGCCAGCCGATGCCGGGAACCGGGTCCAGATCGATCCGCAACTCGTCGGGATGGTCGAGGTCCTCCGCCCGTACCGGATGCGGATTGAGGTCGATGCACCCGAGGTTGACCACCCAGGCCAGGGCGGCCGCGTCCCGGACGACGACCTCGGCGGCGGAGGTGCCGCGCGCGTAACGCAGTTCCGCCACCTCGATCCAGTCCGGGCGCGGGGCGGGGGCACGCTTCTGGAAGAAGGCCTCCTCGTGGATCCCCTTGACGAAACGCTTGAGGATCATCGGACGGCCGCCGGCACCGCGCAGCGCGCCCTCCGCCACGGTGAGGTAGTACCGGACCAGGTCGAGCTTGGTGATCCCCGATCCGGTGAAGATCACCTTCTCCGGATGCGTGACGGTCACCTCGCGGCCGTCGACCTGCAGCACCTGCGACGTCGCCACCTGTCCACCGTAGATCCGCCCACCTGCCGTCCGCGCGCGCTGATGGCGGCAGGTCGCGGGCTGTGAGTGAGCGCAGCGCGACGGGTCCGCCCTGCCGGGAGCGGGGCGGGTGGCGGGCGGTCACCCGGGGGGCGGTCACCCCGGGGGTCACTGCAGGATGTTCACCGCGCGGGCGATCACCAGGGCGCCGGTGACCAGGGAGATCGTCGACTGCAGCATCATGGCGAGCTTGGACCAGCGGGAGAACGGCATCGTGTCGGTCGGGCTGAACGCGGTTGCATTGGTGAACGCGACGTAGAGGTAGTCGACCAGTTGCGGCTCCCAGTCCGGTTCGGCCAGTTCGGGGGTGGCCATCTCGGGGAACAGGAAGTCCGGATGCTCGTGCAGGCCGAGAGCCCGGGCCGCGGGTCCGCCACGGTCGAGTTCCCAGTACCAGAGTCCGAACACGATGATGTTCGTCAGCCAGATGTTCCCCCCGATGACCAGCAGTGCCACGGCGTCCTTGCCCTCGGACCCGTTCACCAGCCCGATCACCAGGCGTACCGCCGACCACCCGTTGGCCAGGCTGGCGACCGCGATCAGGACGAGCCCGAGGACCCTGGTCAGGTAGGTGGTTCCGGTGATCCGCCGCGGGTTGGACACCGCGAGCACGACCATCAGGGCCGCCTCGACCGTAGGCAGCAGCCAGCGGCCGGTGAGGGAGAACCGGACCGGCAGGCTGAGCTGCAGGAACACCATCCCGGCGACGACCACGGTGACCGGCCAGCGCAGCTCACCGGCGGTGGCCCGCTTCCATGCCGGGGCGACCCTGGCCGCCTCGTGGGCCGCGCCGTGGGCCAGGGAGGCCAGCAGGGGTTCCAGCCGGTGCAGATGCTGCAGGAGGCGGTCGTCCTGGCCCGAGGACCGCGTGGCCTGAGCTCCCGCCAGGTCGCGATCGGGCAGGTCGCGATCGGGCAGGTCGCGATCGGGAAGGTCGCCAGGAGGGTCGTCGCGATCCGGCCGCTGGGGGCGCGGGCCGGGTGCGTCCGGCGCGCCGGGCCCGGGCCAGGTGCCGGGACGACTCCCGGGCGGCTGGGTCATGTCCGCAGTCTGGCAGCCACCGGGCTGCACCGGCCTGCCGAACCCTTTCGACGCAAGCCCGGGTCCGGGGCGGCCGGAACCGGGCCCCCCGGATCTGAGGTCAACCGCGCAGGTACACGCGGGCCGAGGCGCAGCAGACGCCTCGCAACTGCGTGCTGGCACCCAGTTCCGCAGGCAGGTCCGCCCGCCCCACGGGCCGGAAGCCGAACCGGTCGAAGTACCCGGCGGCGGTCTCGGTGAGCAGCGCGACGACCGCCCGCTCGTCCGGGTGTGCCGGGCCGGAGCCGTCCGCTCCGGCCGCGGGAGGCGTCTGCGTCACCGCGGCGTCAGCGGTGGCGAGGGCGGTCCGGACCAAGGCGGCGCCCCAGCCGCGTCCCCGGGCCGACGCATCCACGACCAGGCTGCGCAGCAGGCACACGGCATGGCCCGGCAGGTCGGGGGCGGGGTAACGCTCGAGGGCGACGGCGGCCAGCACCTGTGCGTCGGGACCGGCCACCCAGATCCGCCAGGTGTCCTCCAGACCGGTCGTGGAAAGCCCGGCCGCCGACAGCAGGGCATGGACGGCGGGCAGATCGTCCGGGTCCGCGACCCGGGGCAGGGGGATCACGAACGCCACGTTACCGAGGACCGACGGACGGCAGGTTTGGCCGCGGGAGTTGTGGGTATTGCCGGGGGAGTCCCTGCTCGCCGTGGAGCCTTCCCCTTGGAGCAACGATGTTGATCCTCGGCCTGATCCTCCTGGTCCTGGGTTTCGTGCTGAAGATCTCGATCCTTTGGACCCTGGGCGTCATCCTTCTGATCGTGGGCGCGGTGCTGTACCTGCTGGGAGCCACCGGACACCCGGTGGCCGGACGACGGCACTACTGGTAGCGCGCGACGAGCGGCGGCCCGGGCGGACCCCTGCTGCCCGGGCCGCCACCCATGCCGGTGTGCTTAGATCGCCGCGTGTCCGGTGACTGGCAAAAGACCCGTTTCCTGATGTTCGGCTCCGCGCGGTTCGGCTCGCA
Source organism: Kineosporiaceae bacterium (assembly GCA_035719045.1). Lineage (GTDB taxonomy): Bacteria > Actinomycetota > Actinomycetes > Actinomycetales > Kineosporiaceae > DASTGO01. The sequence continues at coordinate 6,550 of DASTGO010000297.1, forward strand.
ACCACCGGATCGGCCGGCAGCGGGGCGCCGGTCGGGTCGGGTGTCGGGCGTACTGCTGGCGGCGGCGGCAGGCAGCCTGGTCGCCGCCTGTACCGCCGGGTCCGGCAGCCACCCCGCAGCGAACGCGCGGGGGGCGGCCGCCTCGGCCTCCCCGACGGCGCAGTGTCCGCTCGGTACGTGGAGCGTTCCGGCCTCCGCCGAGTTCGCAGAGATGGGTCTGGACACCATGACCCGAGGTTCGGTGAAGGCGACGGCAGGGACGGTCCGGGTGTCCTTCGCCGCCGACCGTACCTACACGTTCACCTACGACGGGGTGGTCCTGGTCCTCGGCGACGGATCGGGCAGCGCTACCGTCTCCGGCCCGGTCACCGGCACCTGGCAGGTGACCGGTGACAAGCTCACCACCGCGGTCACGTCGAGCAAGGTCTCGGTGAAGGTCAGCGTGGCGGGGGTCAATGTGACTCCGTCGGATGCGCTGAACCGGGCCCTGCAGGGTGGCCTCCCGAGCACGGCGAGAGTGTCCTGCGCCTCCGGCAGGCTGCTCACCACGGTGAGCGCGGGCGCGGCCGCCGGACGCCAGGTGACCTTCAGCGCCGACTGACGTGCGCTGACCTGCGTTGACCTGTGCGGAACCGCGCGATCCCGCTGGGCGATCCGGCTGCGGACCTGTCGTCCCCACCCGGGGGTCGTCGGCGGGTCGTCCACAGGCAGGCGGGTCCGTGACGGGGACGGTCGCGGGAGGTACTAGAAATAGGCGCGTGACAAACGCGACCAGCAGCCCCCCGACCGACGTCCCGACGGTGTCCCCGGACCAGGCAGCCTCCGCCGACGGCCTGAGCGTGCTCGCCCGGCCCGACGTGGCACGGTCCATCAACCGCCGGATCGCCGAGGAGATCGGGGTCCGCGAGCCGCAGGTCCGGGCCGCCGTGGAGTTGCTGGACGGCGGCTCGACCGTGCCCTTCATCGCCAGGTACCGCAAGGAGGTCACCGACGGTCTCGACGACGTGCAGTTGCGCACGCTCGACGAGCGGCTGCGGTACCTGCGTGAGCTGGAGGAGCGGCGGGCGGCGATCCTGGAGTCCGTCCGGGCCCAGGGCAAGCTGGACGACAAGCTGCGGGCCCAGATCCTCGGCGCGGACTCCAAGGCGCGCCTGGAGGACATCTACCTGCCGTTCAAGCCGAAGCGGCGTACCAAGGCCCAGATCGCCCGTGAGGCCGGACTGGAGCCGCTGGCCGACCTGCTGCTCGCCGACCCCGCCCAGGATCCGGCAGCAGCGGCCACCGGCTACGTGGACGCCGACAAGGGCGTCGCGGACCCTGCCGCCGCACTCGACGGGGCGCGGGCGATCCTCGTCGAACGCTTCGCCGAGGACGCCGACCTGATCGGCGACCTGCGCGAGCGGATGTGGGGCCGGGGCCGGCTGATCGCCAGGGTCCGGGAGGGCAAGGAGGAGGCCGGGGCGAAGTTCGCCGACTACTTCGCCTACGACGAGCCGTACACCTCGCTGCCGTCGCACCGGATCCTCGCGATGTTCCGTGGCGAGAAGGAGGACGTGCTCACCCTGACCATGGACCCCGCGCCGGCCTCGGAGTCCGAGGAGGGTGCTGCCTCCCTGGGACTGCCGGCCGCACGGCGCACGGAGTACGAGGCCAGGATCGCCGACCGGTTCGGGATCGACGACCGGGGACGGCCCGCCGACCGCTGGCTGCAGGACACCGTCTCCTGGGCGTGGCGGACCCGGATCCTGCTCCGTCTGGACGTCGACCTGCGCATGCGGCTTCGTCAGTACGCCGAGGACGAGGCCGTGCGGGTGTTCGCCGGGAACCTGCGGGACCTGCTGCTGGCGGCCCCCGCGGGCAGCCGGCCCACGATGGGACTCGACCCGGGCCTTCGGACCGGGGTCAAGGTCGCGGTGGTGGACCCGACCGGGAAGGTCGTGGACACCTCGACCATCTACCCGCATGTCCCGCACCGTCGCTGGGACGAGGCGCTGGCGATCCTGGGCCGGCTGGTGAAGAAGCACGGCGTCGAGCTGATCGCGATCGGCAACGGGACGGCCTCCCGAGAGACGGACAAGCTGGCCGCCGAGCTGCTGCGACTGCTGAAGGACGCCCGCCTGACGAAGGTCGTGGTCTCCGAGGCGGGCGCCTCGGTCTACTCGGCCTCCGCCTACGCCTCCCAGGAGCTGCCGGAGCTCGACGTGTCCCTGCGCGGAGCCGTGTCCATCGCGCGACGGCTGCAGGACCCGCTGGCCGAGCTGGTGAAGATCGACCCGAAGTCCATCGGGGTCGGGCAGTATCAGCACGACGTCATGGAGACCAAGCTGTCCCGCTCGCTCGATGCCGTCGTCGAGGACGCGGTGAACGCCGTCGGGGTGGATGTCAACACCGCCTCCGTCCCGCTGCTGCGGCGGGTGTCCGGGATCACGGAGGGCCTGGCGCAGAACATCGTCAGCCACCGGGACTCCAACGGACCGTTCGCCTCGCGCCAGGCCCTGCTCACCGTGTCGCGCCTGGGACCGAAGGCTTTCGAGCAGTGCGCGGGCTTCCTGCGGATCCGCGGTGGCGACGACCCGCTGGACACCTCCAGCGTCCACCCGGAGGCGTACCCCGTGGTCCGCCGGATCCTGGCCTCCACGGGCCGGGAGCTGCCGTCACTGATCGGGAACACGGCCGTCCTGCATGCACTGCGACCCCAGGACTTCGCCGACGACACGTTCGGCGTCCCCACCATCAGCGACATCCTCAAGGAGCTGGAGAAGCCGGGCCGCGACCCTCGGCCGGCCTTCCGGACCGCGACCTTCGCCGACGGTGTGGAGACCGTCGCGGACCTGCGGCCGGGGATGGTCCTGGAGGGCGTGGTCACCAACGTCGCGGCTTTCGGTGCCTTCATCGACATCGGCGTCCACCAGGACGGCCTGGTGCACGTCTCGGCGATGTCACACACCTTCGTCAAGGACCCCCGGGACGTGGTGAAGCCGGGCGACGTGGTGCGGGTGAAGGTGCTGGACGTCGACGTGCCACGGTCGCGGATCGGGTTGACCCTCCGGCTCGATGACGAGGTGCCGGCCGAGGGTCCGCGGGCGGCAGCGGGACGGACCGTCGGTCCGACCGGCCGGCCCCGGCCCGCGCAGTCCGGGCGCGGCGGGAGCGGAGGCAACGGTGGCCGCCGGGGCGGTGGTCAGGACCGGGGTGCGGCTCCGACGGGTGCCCTGGCGGACGCCTTCCGGCGCGCCGGCTACGACCCTGACGGCGGACGGCGCAACTGACGGCGGTGTCCTGACTCAGCCGGGGCTCACAGGCCTGCGCTGCGATCGCACGCGCACGGGGCGCCGCTCGCGGGCAGATCCTCGTGGGACGGGACGTCGATGTCGTACGGCCCGTCCCACGGGATCGGCTGCAGTCCGGCGGTCTGCCGGAGGAACTCCTGGCCGAGCCAGCGGACGAAACGGCGCTGCAGTGGGGTACTCGGCATGGTCAGCAGGTACCCCTGCTGGCTGAACTCCTCCGCCTCGGCGAGCAACTCGATCAGCTGATGGAGTTCCGCCGCGGAATCGGGGTCGACGTGGTGCTCGAGATCGGCGGCCAGGTCGCTTCGGACGAGGGCGGCCTCCCGCGCCGGATGGCCACGCTGGCGTGCCGCTCCGTACCGGCGGCCCAGGAGGTCGACCAACTGGGCCAGCCGGGGCGGCAGGGCCGCCCCGGTCCGGTCGTGGTCGGCCTGCAGGGACAGCAGGGCGAACTCGCGCATCAGTTCGTCGTGATGCTCCCGGGCCGAGGCGAACACCCGCAGCGGGAAGTTGAGCAGACGGACGATCACCACGGCCTGCGGACGGTCCTCCTCGTCCGCGAGAGCCCGGGGATCGTGCAGGAGCCCGCCTGCGGCATAGCGGCCGAGGATCGAGCGGGGGTCGTCGTCACCGGCTTCCGGAGTCGCGACGGGCGGGGGGCCTGTCTCATCCGTTCCGACGGAGGAGAACCACACCACTTTGCCCACCCTGCGGCCCTCCCGGACCACCGGATCGGCCCCCCACCGGCCCAGGGAGTCCAGCAGGTGCAGGCCCCGGCCGACCGTGGACATCGGGGGAGCGGGATGCTCCTGGGGTAGCACCGGGGACCCGTCGGCGACCTCGATCCGCAGCTGTCCGGCCGGCAGCAGGCGCACGGTGACGGTGACCTCGGTGCGGGCATGCAGGGCGGCGTTGGTGGCGAGTTCGGTCACCGCCAGACGCGCGGTGTCGATCAGGTCGGGCCGACCGGCGGCGGACAGCACCGCCGCCACATGGCGGCGCGCGACGGCCGCACAGGCAGCATCGGGGGCGATCACCACGGACGGGCCCGTCTGCGGTCCTCCGGATGAGCCGCTCACCCTCGACTCCTTTCGCCTGCCAGGCCACGATGGACCATAGGTCCAGCAGGGGGCAATTCGGGCGTTCCTTGACCGGAAGGGACCAAAGTAGGTGAACATGTCGAATTGCCCTGTTGTGGTGGACATGTTGTGGTGACGGAACGGCCTCTGGAGACGTCGGGGGTGACAGCTCGACCGCGTCAGCCGGCAGGAGGCGAACCGATGCTCGGGCACACCGCCGCACAGGATGACGACATCCGCCGCGCCACCGTGGACCTGCTCGATCAACTGCGTCGCTGTGTCGACGAGGAGGAACGACGCAGGCTACGGCATCGCCTCGTGGTGGCCAATCTGCCTGTCGCGACAAGTATCGCGATGCGCTACCGCAGCCGTGGCGCCAGCCTCGAGGACCTGGTGCAGGCTGCGAACCTCGGGTTGGTGAAGGCTGTCAACGGTTTCGACCCCGACCGTGGCAACGAGTTCATGGCCTACGCGGTGCCGACGATCGCCGGGGAGGTGAAACGGTACTTCCGTGACCAGGGCTGGGACATCCGGCCACCACGCCGGGTGCAGGAACTGCGACCGGAGGTGGAACGTGCCTCTGCGGAGCTCACCCAGCACCTGGGCCGCTCGCCCCGGGTGAGCGAACTCGCCGAACATCTCGCGGTGGGCGAGGAGGACGTCATCGAATGCATCTCCAGCGCCGAGATCTACCACCTCAGCTCGCTCGACGCCCCGATCGGCGACGCCGAGCACCTGGCCGTCGCCGACACCCTCGGCGAGCCGGACCCGGCCTTGGCGAAGGTGGACGACCTGATGACCCTGCGGGTACTGCTCGACGAACTGCCGGCCCGGGACCGGCGCATCCTGGCCCTGCGCTTCTTCAGCGGCTGGACCCAGGCGCAGATCGCCGGAGACATCGGGGTGACCCAGATGCAGGTGTCCCGTCTGATCAGCAAGGTGCTGGCCCGGCTGCGGGCCGGGATGACCGCCGCCTGAACACGTGACCGGGATCCCGCAAGGGGGCGGGGCGTCCGGGCCGGCCCGCCGGGCGACGGCGAGCCGGTGACGACCGAGAGACCAGTGTGGGGACGGTCCGGCGCGAGCGGGGCCGATCGTCCCAGGACCATCCTCGCGGCCACGCCTAGCCTGGCTCGCGCGATCCGGCCCACGGACCGCTCCCCGCGCCCCGGAAGGTCCACCCGTTGACCGCCACCGACGACTCCCCTGTCCACCAGCCGTCCCGTATCCGCTGGGGGGTGGTGTGCGGCGACGGCGATGTCGTCTGGGCACGCGACGAGGCCGCCGCCCGCCGGTTGCTCACCAGCCTGGTCGGCGCGATCCGGATCGTCTGCCGGGAGTCACCGGCGGCGACGGCAGCGTGTCCGGCGACCCGTGGCAACCCCGTCCCGTGAGCCGGACCAGGTCACGCAGTCGCTGCGCCACCACGCCAGGGCATTCGACCGGGGTCATGTGTCCCACCCGGGGCACGACGGTGAGCCCGGTGCAGTCCGGCAGCGTCGCGGCCAGCCGGCGGGCATGCCAGGGCGGGGTCAGCCGGTCGTGGGCTCCGACCAGGACATGGGTGGGGACACCGACCCTGGCAGGGGCCTGGGTGAGGTCGAGTGACCAGAGCATGTCCGCGAAGCCGCGCTGCACCTGCGGTGGGCAGGTGAGCACGGTCCGGGTGGTCAGCGAGACGGCCTGCCGACCGGCCCGGTAGTCCAGCCCGGACAGCCGGATCATCAGCCGGGCAAGGGCTCCGTCCCGGCCTGCCGCCGGAGGCCGGCTCATCACCTCGGCCATCAGGGGCAGGGCGAACCGGGTGACGGCTCTCGGCAGCGGGAGGACCGAACTGCGGGACAGCAGTTGGTCGCAGCCGGTGCTGGCGAGCAGGATCCCGTCCGCCGTGGACCGCAGGAGCTCCGGGTCGGCGGCGGCCAGCGCGAGGATGGTCATCGCACCCATGCTGTGCCCGCCCAGCACCGCGCGACGGCCGTCCCCGACGGTGGCTCCGAGCACCGCGGTCAGATCTGCCGCAAGCGCAGCGCTGCTGTAGCCGAGGTCACCCGCCCGGCCGCTGTCCCCGTGCCCGCGCTGGTCGTAACAGACGACGTGGTGGTCGCGGGCGAGGTCCGCGGCGACCGCCGACCAGAAGGACGCCGCCAGCGTCCAGCCGTGGACCAGGACCACGCGGGGGGCGTCCGCAGGCCCCCGCTCGTGAACGGCGATCGCGGTGCCGTCAGCCGAGGTCACCGTGCTGCGCCGGATGCCGGGCCCGGGCCGGGTCCGGTACTCGCTGCGGTCGAAGCGGCGCAGTTCACGGCGCAGGCGCAACGTGGAATGCGGCCACAGCGTCGTGTTGCGGCCGTGGGCGTCGAGGTACCAGCTGGTGCAGCCGCCGCGGCTCCAGACCGTGTGCGGCATCGCCTCCTGCAGGGCTCGGTTCCAGGCCTGCTGGGCGGCCGTGGTGGGTTCGACGACGGCCCTGTCGTCGGCGTCCATGGTCCGCACCGCATCCACGAGGTAGGCCAGCTGTGACTCGATGACGTGGACCATCGAGCCGTGCCCGAGCCCGGTATTGGGCCCGATCACCAGGAACAGGTTGGGGAAGCCCGCGACCGTCGTCCCTCGCAGCGCCTGCATCCCGCTGCTGTCCCAGACCTGGGCGAGGGTGCGCCCGTCCCGGCCGGTGATCAGGTGCGCCAGGACAGGGTGGGTCGCGGCGAAGCCGGTGGCCAGAACGACCGCGTCGACCTCGCGCCGGGTCCCGCCCGTCCCGACGGCGACGCCCGGCGTGCCGCCGCCCTCGAGTCGCTCGAGTGCCTCCGGGATCACCTCGATGTTCGGCCGGGCCAACGCCGGGTAGTAGTCGTTGCTCGGCAGGATGCGCTTGCAGCCCAACCGGTAGTCGGGAGTCAGCGTGGCGCGCAGCCGGGGGTCCCGGATGCTGCGCTCCAGGTGCCTGCGGGAGACCAGTTCGGCGGCGCGCAGTGCGGCGGGATGCCGGACGAACGCGGGGACCAGCGCCTCCCGGCCCAGGTAGATCCCGGCCCTGGCGAGCTTCTGGAGCGCCGGCACCCGGCGGTAGAGGGTGCGCTCGAGTGACGTGATCGCGCGATCCCCCTTGGGCAGGACCCATGCTGGGGTGCGCTGGAAGAGCAGCAGCCGGTCCACCTTCGGCTGCAGTTGCGGCACCACCTGGACGGCACTGGCTCCGGTCCCGACGACGGCAACCCGCCGGCCGGAGAGGTCCACGTCGTGGCGCCACTGGGCGGTGTGGAAGACGGGCCCGGGGAAGTCCTCCAGACCGGGCAGCTGTGGCAGCGACGGCTGCGACAGCGGTCCGGTCGCTGCCACCAGGATCTGCGCGGTGAGGTCGCCGCGGGTGGTCCGCACCGTCCACAGGCCGCGCCCGTCGTCCCAGCCGGCGGCGGTGACCTCCGCGCCGAGGTGGATCAGCTGCCGCAGGGCGAGCCGGTCCACGACCTCCTCGAGATACCGCTGGATCTCCTGGCCCGGCGCGAAGGTGCGCGACCACCGCGGGTTCGGGGCGAACGAGAACGAGTACAGATGCGAGGCGACGTCACAGGCGATGCCGGGATAGGTGTTGTCCCACCAGGTGCCCCCGATTCCTGGGCGACGTTCCAGGACGGCGACGTCGGTGATCCCGGCCCGGCGCAGGGCATGTGCAGCGCCGATCCCGCCGAAGCCGGCGCCGATGACCGCGACCCGGACGTGCTGGGGGAGTGCGGTGGACGGCATCCGGACCTCCCGATCGCGGCGCGGACCGGCCGCGGCCAGCCGCCAGACTCGCCGATCCCCCCGACCGTGTCAATGCTCGTTGGCAACGTCAGCGTTGACCCGATGTGGCCCGGACGCCGGCTCGCGAGGGTCGTGCAGGAGCACGACGGCGGCCCCGGCGATGACCAGCCCGACCGCTGCGGCCGGCTCCCAGCCCGGGCGGAACCGGTCACCCAGCCAGAACACGCCCGCGAGCACCGGCGCGACCGTGTTGGCCACCACCATGGCGGCGGTCGCGGTGATCACCGTCCCGCGCTGCAACGCCGTGGAGTACAGCAGGAAGGCGACGCCGCCCGCCAGGGCCAGGGCATAGGCGGCCGGGTCTGCGACCAGGGCGAACGGGGTGACGCTGGGCATCGACCGGGCGGACACCGCGACGATGGCGAACCCGAGACCGGACAGCACCCCCAGCAGGGATGCCCCGACCGGGCCGCGCACCAGGCCGCCCACCCAGCCGGCCAGGCAGATCACGGCCACGGCGACGAGCAGCAGTCGGCGCTCGGCGACCGAGGGGTGGACCGCTGCGGAGGACACCGCAGAGACGGTCACCAACCCCAACCCGGCGCACACGGCCAGGACCAGCAGCCGTCCCCGGCGCCCCAGCGGCTCGACCCGGCGCCACGCCTGCAGGACGGCGGTCACGGCCACACTGCCGGCGATCATGGGCTGGACGGCGAACAGCGGCATCAGGCGCAGGGCCACCATGTGCAATCCGAAACCGACTGCGCTGAACAGGACCGAGACCACGAACACGGGGTGGCGCAGCAGGCGGAACAGCAGCAGGAGGTCGATCCGGTCGGTGGTCGGCTCACGGCGCGCGCCGATCGACTGAAGGATCGAGGCGACCCCGAAGGCCCCTGCGGCGAGTGCTGCGGTGATCACACCGATCAGCACCGGCCACCACCCCCCTCACGTCCGCCAGTATCGCCGTCAGCCCCCAAGGCGGCGGGGCCGCGCTAGATGTTGAGCGCGGCGACGGCGGGGCGTGCGCTACGGCGCTTCACCGTGAGGAAGAGGCTGACCGCCAGGTAGTACCCGAGGTAGGCCAGGGACAGCCCCACCGCCCAGCCCGCAGGGTGCGGCATCTGCAGCAGCAGGACGGCATAGAGCAGCAGCCAACCGCCGGTGAGGATGAGGTTGGTGGTCCGCAGCGTCCTGGTCCGTGACGGGTACAGGTAGCAGATCGGGACGGCTACCAGGGTGGAGCAGACCAGCAGGATGGTGGTCACGGTCGCGGTGCTCAGGTGCAGCACGATCGCGTAGAACGCGACGATGTTCCAGTAGCTGGGGAAGCCCAGGAAGAAGTGGTCGTCCGTCTTGGCGTCCACCCGGCAGAACTGGTAGCTCGAGGCCAGCAGCGGGATGGTTGCCAGAACGATCCCGCTGATGCCCTCGGGGAGGTAGCCCCGACTCCAGAGCAGGAGCATGGGTGCGAAGACGTAGGTCAGGTAGTCGACGATGTCGTCCAGGCGGGCACCGTCGAACCAGGGCAGCCGTTCCTTGACCTGCATCCGGCGGGCGAGCATCCCGTCGGTGCCGTCGATGACGAGCGCGATCAGCCCGAGCCACAGCGCGAGGACAACGTCCCCGCGGAAGGCGGCGAGGACGATCAGCAGCGCGAGAGCGGAGCCGCTGGCCGTGTACAGGTGGACGGCCCCGGCGCCGACGCGTTTCCAGCCGAGGGTTTGCACATCAACTTTCTGGTCGCTACCTGCGGGGGGCGGGCTCATCCTGCCATGATTCCGGGTCCCTGTTGAGGAGGGGTGCCCGGCGGGCCCGAAACGGCGTACGCCGGACGGCTCCCGTGGTGTGTTCGGCACGCTTCGCCACGCAGGCCGGTGACCTCGCCGGATGCGGCCCCGGGGCAACGCCTCCCGGAGCCGGTCGGATGGTCCGCAGGCACCCCGGTGAGGGGGCTCGCGGCGGGGCGGTCAGGCCCGACCGAACGCAACTGCGTAGGGTCATTGTCAATCACTCTGTGTTGTCATGACTGGCTGAATGGGCGAAATGGGCCATGTTTGTGACCATGCGAGATTGCAGCGTCACTCAAAGCTGAATTCGATGATCAAACCCCCTTACGGACCGTGCAGTGCATGTGGCAGGCTGCAGTCATGTCGGGCAGATCAGTGGGGGATCGGAGACGGTCCCGGACCGCCGCGGGAGGCGGCCGATTCCCGGTGGCGGCACTCGGCAGGGCGTCGCCCTTGATCACCCCCGCACGCTGACCCCGGCCGGGTCGAGCTCACCCGGTCCGAGGTTTCTGAGCCGGTCGTCACCTGTGAGGGCGTACCGGCATCACGTCCGTGCCGACGGCGGGATCCGTCATGCCCTGATCCGGGTCGCCGAGTCGGCTTGCGGGCGCGGGGCGGGGGAAGGGACCACCTGCCCGACGGTGTGGGCAGCCCGCTCCGCCTCCTGGACGAACAGCAACCAGCACCAGATCAGCACCGGCGGTGCGGGTCACCGGCCGGCAGGGCAGCGCGAGCAGGGGGCGCCGGTGGGCGACGGGGAGCACCGGGAACGGAACCGGCGGTGGTGGCAGCGGGGCCGACACGTCGGCTCCGAAGCCCTCCCGACCGGCGGCAGCGGATCACGGGCGGACGGACCGGGGGCGGACACCCCACCGACCGTCCCGGCCCGGTCCCGTCCGGACAGCGGAGGGGACCGAGGCCCGGCCAGGCACCGGCCGGTCACGGCCGACCCGGCCGCAGGCCTCGCCGGGCACAGCAGTACCGCCGGTCACGCCGGCGGCAGCCGAACAATGAGGGAGACGGACATGCGCGACGACATGCTCACGACGATTCTCAGCGAGCTCAACGGCTCATCGGCCGACATCGAGGCCTCGGCCGTGATCTCCGCCGACGGCCTGATGATGGCGTCCCTGCTGCCGCCGGGCCTGGAGGAGGACCGGATCGGTGCGATGAGCGCGGCCCTCCTCGCCCTCGGCGGGCGGACCGCCGCGGAACTGGACCGGGGCGACCTGGAGCAGGTGCTGATCAAGGGCAACAACGGCTTCGTGCTGCTCACCCAGGCCGGGACGGACGCCGTCCTGGCGGTGATGACACGGGCCACGGCCAAGCTCGGTCTGATCTTCCTCGACGTCCGGCGGACGGCCGAGAAGATCACCAAGATCCTCTGATCGGGGGCGAGCATGGGTGCCTTCTTCCTGCAGCGGATCAACGACCACCTGCAGTACCTGCGCAAGATCGACGCCACGCTGTCCGGCCGCGGTGACTTCCGCGGCGGGGATCACCACGCCTGCAAGCTCGGGCAGTGGATCGACTCCGTCGGTCCGCGGGAGGCGGCGGCCTTCGGACCGGCTGCGGTCGCGGCACTCGAGGGGGTCCACCACCCGCACGAGCTGTTCCACGCGGCCAGCGGCCGGGCCCTGGCGCTGAAGGAGTCCGGGGAGCATGAGGCGTGCGAGCGAGAGGTCACGCTGATGCATCAGTTGTCGCGCGAGCTGGTCGACCTGCTGTTGGGCCTCGACCGGATCGCCCAGTCCGGGAAGGCCTGACCCTGGGCAGGCACAGCGGCGCCCTCGCCGCGATCCCCGAACAGGGCCGTGAGGCGCCGGTGGGGATCGCCGTGGTGGGGATGGGCGACCGCCAGATCAACCTGCTGGAGATGATCCTCTCGGGGCCGGGCGGCAGCAGTTGCGCCATCGCCCCGGATGACCGGGCCCAGGCGTGCATCGTCGACCTGGACAGCTACGGCGCCCAGGAGGAACTGGGCCGGCAGCGGCGCCTGCACCCGCGGCGCCCGGTGCTGTTGACCGGACTGCGCCGGCCGCCGGACACCGTGGTCGGCGACGACCTGTTCGTCCCGAAGCCCATTCGGGTGGAGGTACTGGTCTCGGCGGTCACACAGTTGCGGGGCCGGGTCCGGGCGGCAACCGGGCGCGGTGAGGCCGGTGCCGTGGTGCCCTCGCGCCGGCGTGCGCCCGCACCGCCCCTGCCTGCGCCCGGCACGCTCCCCGCCCCGGCGATGGCGGACTACGACCCGGACCGCTATCTGCAGGGACTCGTCACCAGGGCCGGACGGGAGGCGCTCGTCCGGCGGCGCGCGGTCCACCTGGAGGGTCCCTGGCCGTCGATCACGCTGCTGCCCGGATGCGGGACCGCAATCGTGACCGGCGGTGCCTCGACCCTGGACGCCTTCGCCGCCCAGTACGGACTGCCGGACCACGCCCGGGTCACGTTCACCCCAGCCCCCCTGTTCAGCCCGAACAGCCCGGACGCGGTGAGCCTGGAGTCGCTGGTCTGGCGGCTGGCGGTGCAGGCATCGGCCGGGCGGGTTCCGGTGGGCACCCCGGTGGACCGTCCGGTCGCCCTGTCGGACTGGCCGAACTTCACCCGGCTCGCTCCCACCCGGTGGGCGATGAACATCGCGGCGCTGTGGACCCAGGAGCCGAGCACCCTCGAGGAGACCGCGGCTGGGCTGGGGATTTCGCTCCGGGAGGTGTGCACCTTCTACAGTGCGGTCCGTGCAGTCGGTCTGGTGGCGGAAGCGACCAGGGTCGTGCCGGCCGGGCAGCCGCAGCCGGCCGAGGTAGGCCCGCGTCGCGGGCTGCTGCGGAGGGTGTTCGACAAGCTGCGAGTCGCCTGATCGGCGACCACGTCCGGGGGAGCGTCATGGGCATCCACAAGATCATCTTCGCCGGGCCCGTGGGGGCCGGGAAGACGACCGCCATCGGCGCTGTCAGCGACATCGACCCGGTCGTCACCGATGTTCGCGCGAGTGATGAGACGGCGCAACTCAAGGAGTCCACCACCGTCGCCATGGACTACGGCGCCCTGGACCTTGACAGCGGTGAGCGGGTCCACCTCTACGGCACCCCCGGCCAGGAACGCTTCGACTTCATGTGGGAGATCCTCAGCGAGGGAGCGCTCGGACTCGTCCTGCTGATCAGCAACAGCCGGCCCGAGCCCCTGGCCGACCTGGAGTTCTTCCTGCGTGCCTTCGATCCGCTGATCCGCTCCACCCGGCTGGCGGTCGGGGTGACCTCGATGGACCTGGTGCGGGAGCCGCCACTGGCGGACCACCGGAGGGTCCTGCTGGACGCGGGGCTGCGGCACCCGGTGTTCGAGGTGGACGCCCGGCGACGCCAGGACGTCTCGATGCTCATCCAGGCGCTGCTGCTCGCCGACGACCCCCGGCTCGGTACGGGGCCGCGGTCGTGACCTCCGACGGCAACTGACCGAGGTCACCGGGCCGGCGAGGCAGGGGATCCCCGTCGGCCGGGCGACCTGAGCCGGTCAGCGCCCCGGTCAGACCGGCTCAGGCCCCGGGACCGGAACCGGGTCGACCTTCCAGATCTCCCGGCAGTAGTCCGAGATGGTCCGGTCGGAGGAGAAGAAGCCGCAGCGTGCGGTGTTGAGGATCGACATCCGGGTCCACTGGTCGCGGTCCAGCCACACCCGCTCCAGGCCGTCCTGGCAGTCGAGGTACGAGCGGTAGTCGGCCAGCGTGAGGTACTCGTCGCGCCCGAGGATCGAGTCGATCAGCGGCGCGAACCGCTGCGTGTCACCGTCGGAGAACACCCCGCCCTCGATCGCGTCGATCGCCGCCGCGAGTTCGCGGTCGGCGGCGTACAGCGCACGCGGGTCGTAGCCCTCCGCCCGTCGCTGCGCCGCTTCCTGGGCGGTCATCCCGAACAGGAAGAAGTTCTCCGCACCGACCTGCTCCCGGATCTCGATGTTCGCCCCGTCCAGCGTGCCGACGGTGAGCGCGCCGTTGAGGGCGAGCTTGATGTTGCCCGTCCCGGAGGCCTCCTTGCCCGCCAGTGAGATCTGTTCGGACAGGTCCGCTGCCGGCACGATCAGCTCGGCCAGGGACACGTTGTAGTCGGGCAGGAAGGCGACCGTGAGCCGTCGGGCGACGGTGCGGTCGGCATTGACGACGGCCGCCACGGAGTTCACGAGCTTGATGACCAGCTTCGCCATGTGGTAGGCGGGAGCGGCCTTGCCGGCGAAGACCACCGTCCGTGGCACGACCTCGGCACCCGGATTGGCGAGGATGCGCTGGTAGAGCGTGATCACGTGCAGGATCTTGAGGAACTGCCGCTTGTACTCGTGCACCCGCTTGATCATCACGTCGCAGAGGGCGTCCGGGGCGATGCCGACGCCGGTCAGTTCCGCCGCGCGGGTGGCCAGGTCGACCTTGTTGGCCCGCTTGACGCTGCGCCAACGGGACCGGAAGGCGGGGTCGTCGGCCAGCGGCTCCAGCCCGCGCAGCAGATCGGTGTCCTTCAGCCAGCGCTCGTCGCCCAGCCGCGAGGTGATCAGGGCGGACAGTCGCGGGTTGCTCAGGCGCATGAACCGGCGGGGGGTGACGCCGTTGGTGACGTTGCGGAACTTGTCCGGCCACAACTCGGCGAAGTCGTGCAGCGTGGTCTCGCGCAGCAGCCTGCTGTGCAGTTCGGCCACCCCGTTGACGGCGAACGAGCCGACCACCGCGAGATTGGCCATCCGGACCCGCGGCTGCGGCCCCTCCTCGATCAGGGACATCCGGGTCACCTTGCCCTCGTCGCCGGGGAAGGCCGCGCGGACCCCCTGCAGGAAGAAGTGGTTGATCGCGTAGACGATCTCCATGTGCCGGGGGAGCAGGCGGGAGAACAGGTCCACCGGCCAGGTCTCCAGGGCCTCCGGCAACAGCGTGTGGCAGGTGTAGGCGAAGGTGCGCTGGGTGATCGACCACGCGTGCTCCCAGTCCAGCCCGTACTCGTCCACCAGCAGGCGCATGAGCTCGGTGACGGCCAGCACGGGGTGGGTGTCGTTGAGCTGGATCACCACCTTCGCGGGGAAGGCCTCCCAGTCGGTGTTGCGGAAGTGGAACCGGCGGATGATGTCGCGCAGAGAGCAGGCCACCATGAAGTACTGCTGCTTCAGCCGCAGCTCCCGCCCGCCGGGGGTGCTGTCGTCGGGGTAGAGCACCTTGCTGATGTTCTCCGAGCGCACGACCTCCTCGACCGCCTCCGCATAGCGGCCGGCACCGAACCGGGAGAGATCGAAGGAGCTGCGTCCGGCCCGGGCCCGCCAGAGCCGGACGATGTTCACGGTGTGCGTGGCGTAGCCGGGGACCAACATCAGGCTGGGTTCGCCGAGGGCGGTCTCCTCGGGGATCCACATCGCCCGCAGCCCGCTCGGGTCGCCCTCGAGGGGTTCTGTCCGGCCGTAGAACCCGACCACCTGCGCGTCGTCCGGGGAGCGGAACTCCCAGGGGTTGCCGTAGAAGGACCAGTCGTCGGGCAGTTCGTGCTGCCAGCCGTGGGAGAACGCCTGCTTGAAGATCCCCAGGTCGTAGCGGATGCCGTAGCCGACCGCGGGGATGTCGAGGGTGGCCAGGGAGTCCAGCAGGCAGGCGGCCAGCCGGCCGAGACCGCCGTTGCCGAGTCCGGGTTCGGCGTCCAGGGCGGCCAGCTGCTCGTACTCGTAGGCGATCCCGAGTTCGGCGAAGGCGTTGCGAGCCACGTCCTCGGTCGCGGTGTACAGCAGGTTCTGGGGCAGTTGCCGGCCGAGCAGGTACTCCGCGGACAGGTAGTACACGAACCGCGGGTTGGCGTCGTAGTGGGCGGCGGCGGTGCGGGCACGCCGGTCGACCAGCCGGTCCCGGACGGTCATCGCCAGTGTCTGGTAGAGATCGTGTGCGCTGGCGGACTCCATGGTCGTGCCCCGCTGGAAGTACAGGTTGTTGACCAGGTCCCGCTGGAACTCCTCCAGCGTGTCGAAGGGCCGGCGGAGGGTGGCTGCGGGCCTGGTGCTCATGGAGGTGCCTTCCCTGGTCGGCTGCGGGCGGGCGGGCGACCGGCGCCCGGACGTGGGTATCGGCAGCCGTCGGCGGGCGTCGAAGGGAAGGGACACGGGTCGTACCTGTTCGGCCGTACCGGCCCGGCTCCCGGACCACCAGGTGCAGCTGGATCAGGTAGCACACGCCCCGGAGATCGCCGCCGGGCTGGCGTCCGGCCGGTCGGCCGGTTCGGCCGCGGTCAGTGCCGGTTCGTCGGCCGCGGTGAGGACCATGAGCACCCGCGTACCGTGTGAAACATGTCTGCGGCGATAGCCATCTCGGACCTGGTCAAGTGCTTCGGCGCCACCCGCGCCCTCGACGGTCTGGACCTGACCGTCGAGACCGGCGAGGTGCACGGATTCCTGGGACCGAACGGGGCCGGCAAGACCACCACCCTGCGGATCCTGCTCGGCCTGCTGCGGGCCGACTCCGGCCGGGCCCGCCTGCTCGACGGCGACCCCTGGCACGACGTGTCCACCCTGCACCGCCGCCTGGCCTATGTGCCCGGAGACGTGTCGCTGTGGCCCAACCTCACCGGTGGCGAGGTGATCGACCTGCTGGGCCGGCTGCGCGGCGGCCTGAACCCCCGGCGCCGCGAGGAGCTCCTGGAACGGTTCGAACTCGATCCGCGCAAGAAGGGCCGGACCTACTCGAAGGGGAACCGGCAGAAGGTCGCCCTGGTCGCCGCACTCGCCTCCGACGTCGAACTGCTCCTTCTCGACGAGCCCACCTCCGGGCTGGACCCGCTGATGGAGGAGGTGTTCCGGTCCGTGGTGCGCGAGGAGCGCGGCCGGGGCGACCGCACCGTCCTGCTGTCCAGCCACCTCCTCGCCGAGGCCGAGGCCCTGTGTGACCGGGTGAGCATCATCCGCCGGGGCCGGACCGTGGAGACCGGGACCCTGGCCGAGCTGCGGCACCTGACCCGCACCTCGATCAGCGCGGAGCTCGACGGCGACCCGGCCGGGCTGACGGGGCTGGACGGCGTCCACGGCCTGCAGGTGAGCGGGCACCGGATCGACTGCGAGGTGGACACCAGCTGCCTGGACCAGGTCCTGCGCCGGCTCACCGAACTCGGCGTGCGCAGCCTGGTCAGCCGGCCGCCCACGCTGGAGGAGCTGTTCCTGCGGCATTACTCCGACGACCTCGCCCGCACAACGGCGCCGTGACCGACCCCGGAGTCGCACCGTGACCGCCGCCGGCGGGACCGTGCCGGCACGGCGCAGCGGGGGAGTGCTGACCGGGACGGGCAGCCTGGTCCGGCTCGCCCTGCGGCGGGACCGCATCCTGATGCCCGTCTGGGTGTCCGTGTTCGTCGTGATGGCCTCGTCCTCGGCGGCCGCCACGATGGACCTCTACCCGACGGTCGGCTCCCGGGTGCAGGCAGCGGCCGGGCTGAACTCCACGCCGTCCCTGGTCGCCATGTACGGCAAGGTCTACGACCCGGCCTCGCTCGGCGCCGTGGCCACCTGGAAGCTCAGCGGGTTCGGGGCCGCCCTGGTGGCGGTACTCGCGGTGATCCTCGTGGTCCGGCACACCCGCGCCGAGGAGGAGAGCGGACGGCTGGAGCTGGTCGGCTCCGGCGTGGTCGGCCGGCATGCCACGCTCACCGCGGCCCTGCTGGAGGCCCTGGCGATGAACCTGCTGGTCGCGCTGCTGACGGCCGGGGCGCTCAGTGCGGTGGGGCTGCCGGCAGCAGGCTCGCTCGCCTTCGGTCTCGCCTGGGGCGCCACCGGGCTGGCGTTCTCCGGGGTGGCCGCAGCGGCCGCGCAGGTGGCCCAGAGCGCCCGCTCGGCGATCGGGATGAGCTGTGCGCTGCTCGGTGCCACCTACCTGCTCCGGGCGCTGGGGGACACCGCCGACCCCGGCGGCCCGACCTGGGCGTCCTGGCTGTCGCCGATCGGCTGGGAGCAGAAGACCCAGGCGTTCGCGCATGAGCGGTGGTGGGTGCTGCTGCTGTTCGTGCTGTTCGCGGCGGGGACGACAGGTGCGGCCTACGTTCTGGCGGCCCGCCGGGACCTCGGCGCCGGGCTGCTCCCCGACCGCCTCGGACCCCGCACGGCCGGGCCGGGCCTGGTCTCACCGCTCGGGCTGGCCTGGCGGCTGCACCGAGGTGTCACGGCGGCCTGGCTGATCGGCTTCGTCGTGCTGGGAGCTGTCCTGGGAAGCATCGCGACGAACCTCGGGTCGATGATCAACAGTCCGCAGGCCCAGGACTTCATCCGCAGGCTCGGCGGGCAGAACGGGCTCACGGATGCCTTCCTGGCGGCCGAAATGGCCTTCTCGGCCGTGTTCGCCTCCGCCTACGGCGTCCAGGCCGCGCTGCGGCTGCGCGCGGAGGAGGACGGCCGCCGGGCCGAGCCGCTGCTGGCCACCGGGATCGGCCGGATCCGCTGGGCTGCCAGCCACCTCGTGATCGCCCTGTTCGGCAGCGCCGCCCTGCTGCTCACGGGAGCGGCGGTCGCCGGGGCGAGCTATGCGTCCAGCACCGGCGAGGGGCGGCAGTTCTGGCGCGTGCTGGCGGCCGGACTGGTCCAGATCCCGTCGGTGTGGGTGGTGATCGGCCTGGTGACCGCGCTGTTCGGCTGGGCCCCGCGCGCCGGTGCCGGCGGCTGGGTGGCGCTGGTGGCCTTCCTGCTGCTGGGGGAACTGGGCCCGTTGCTGCGGCTGAACCACTGGCTGATGGATCTGTCTCCCTTCGCCCACACCCCGCGCCTGCCCGGACCCGTCTTCCACCCCGCCCCACTGCTGTGGCTGCTCCTGGTCGCCTTCGTGCTGCTGGCTGCGGGGCTGACCGGGGCCAGACGGCGGGACCTGGCCTCCGGCTGACCGTCCGGCCCGGCTCGCGCCGGTTCGCACAGGAGGCCCGCAGGGTGCCCGGTCCGGCTCCCGCCTTCACCGTGACCGTCCAGGTGCCGATGGTTGCGGGGGACGTCCCGGCGGATCCCCGTCCTGCGCCGGCCGTGGACCCCGCCCGTGTGCGGAGACGACACAGCCCGGTGGCGGCGGGGCCGACGGCAGGAGGGCCGGAGCATGACCAGGACGCAGGCCGGTACGACGATGAGGCCGCGCTCCATGCTGACCAGGGCCGTCCCGATCAGTCAGTGGCTGCCCGCGTACCGGCCGGCCGGGCTGCGGGGCGACGCCCTCGCGGGTCTGGTGGTCGCCGCCCTGGCGATTCCGCAGTCGATGGGCTACGCCGCCGTGGCCGGCGTCGGAGTCCAGGTCGGCCTGTACACCCTGCCGCCGGCGCTGCTGGCCTACGCGGTGTTCGGGTCCTCCCGGCTGCTGGTGGTCGGCCCGGTGTCCACCGTGTCACTGCTGTCCGGGAGCCTGGTGCACGAACTGGCCGACGGCGACACCGCCCGCGCGGTCTCCCTCACCTCGGCGCTGGCCGTGTTCGCCGGCGTGGTCCTGGTCATCGCCGGCCTGTGCCGGGTCGGCTGGGTGGCGGAGTTCCTGTCGGAGCCGATCGTCGCCGGGTTCATCACCGGGCTGGTCGTCCTGGTCATGCTCGGCCAGGCGCCCGTGCTGCTCGGCGTGCACAGCGGCCAGGGTGGGGTGATCGAACAGTTCTTCTCGATCACGGCTGCCGTCGGCCACGAGCACCCCACGACGGTATGGGTGGCCGTGTTCGCGCTCGCCGTGCTGTTCGGCGGGCACCGGCTGATCCCGCAGGCGCCATGGAGCCTGATCGTCCTGGTCGGGGGCATCGTCGCGTCGAAGGCGCTCGACCTGCCGGGTGAGGGGGTCAAGACCGTCGGCCGGGTGCCGACCGGGTTCGCGACGCCCGTGCTGCCGACGGTGCAGGTGTCGGACCTGTCGGCGCTGATCCCGGGTGCCCTCGCGGTGGCCATGGTCGGGCTGGCCGAGGGCCTGGCAGCCGCCCGCCTGTACGCCCAGAAGCACGACGACCGGGTGGACACCGACCAGGAGTTGATCGCCCACGGTGCCGCCGACCTCGCGTCCGGGGTGATCGGCGGGATGGGGGCGGCCGGCAGCCTGTCCAAGACGGCCGCCAGCGAACGTGCCGGGGGGCGGACCCAGGTGGTCGGACTGGTCGCCGCGGTGAGCGTCGTCGCCGTCCTGCTGTTCGCCTCGGCCCCGATGTCGGCGCTGCCCTCGGCGGTCCTGGCGGCGATCGTCGTGCACGCGGTCTGGGGTCTGCTGAAGCCCGCCGTCTTCGCCGGTTACTGGCGGATCCGCCGCAATGACGGGGTGGCGGCCGTGGTCGCGCTGA
>DASTGO010000298.1:0-23459 GCA_035719045.1 Kineosporiaceae bacterium
GGCGGCGTACCTGCCCGGCCCGCAGCTGCAACGGCTCACCCCGGCCGCCCGCCGCAGGCTGCAGGAGGAGCTGATCCTCGCGGCCAGCCCGGACAGCCCGCTGGCCGCCGCCATCCGTGCCCGCAGGGGCCGACCCCAGGAGGACATGTGACCAGCGCCCCGATCTGGGGACCCGGCGACGGCGGGGAACCGCAGGACGTGGTAGGCCGGCGCGTGCTGGTCGGGGTGCAGATGGTGAACATCTCCCGGCTGTCCACGCATCCCATCCCGCTCACCGACCGCGGGCTGGTCACCGTCGCGGGGCAGGGTCCGACCGACTCCAACGGCGCGGGCAAGTCCTCGTTCATCGCCGCGCTCAGCCTGCTGCACGGCGACGAGCAGTGGCGGCTGGCCGGTGGCGCACCAGGTGCGGCGGACCTGCTGTTCACGGCGGAACTGGCGGCGCAGGAGGCCCGCTGGGCCAATGCGGACAACGGCTACGTGATCGGGGTGTTCGCCGACCCGTCCGCCGCCACCCTGGACGAACTGCAGGACAGCGTGCTCACGGTCTGGCTGCGGGTGAACCGCAAGGCCCCGTACCTCAGCCTGCGCTGGCGCCAGGGCCTGCACGTCCCCTTCGGTGACGGCGAACCGGAGCGCGCGGCGAGCGTCGAGCCGTTGTGGAAGGCCCTGCCGGCCAGCAACGGCCGCGACGACTACCACGCCGGACGGCTGTCCTCGGTGCTGTACGGCGGGCATGTGCGCTGCGTCTCCTTCCTGTCCACGTCGGTCCGTTCCTCCCCGGCGGCGAACCTGCTCGCGCAACCGCTCAACGAGCTCACCCCGGCCCGGATCTTCGACGCCATCGCCACCCTGACCGGCCTGGACCGGGAGCTGGAGCAGGAGCAGGCACTGCGCACCGGCGAGCACGCCCGGCGCAGCGAGGTCGGCGACACCGAGGCCGAACTGGCCCGGTGGCAGCACGAGATGGACGTCGTCGAGGCGGGGATCGGCCGGCGCCGGGTCGCCCGGGACAGCCTCACTGCCGCGCAGGACGCCTGGCGCCACCGCTGCGCCCGCCACCTGGAGGACGGCGTCGCCCGCGCCGGGGAGATCCGGCACGCCCTCGACCAGCTCGAGCTCAGCCGGGAGCAGTTGCGTGAGCGCGCCCGTGCCCTCGACGAGGCGATCGCCGAGCTCACCGACGACGAGGCGTTCCAGCAACGGTTCCAGACCACCGAACAGGCCTGGACCACGCTGCGGGAGACCGAGCGGGACGCCGACGGCCGCCGCCGTGACGCCTCCCGGGACCTGGACCGGCTCACCGCCCGCGTGCGCACCCTGCACGAGCAGGCCCGCGATGGTGGCGGGCTGACCGCCGACACCGCCTGTGAGCAGCTCAAGGCCGCCCACCACGAGGTGGAGGAGGCCCTGTCCGCGCGGGGCGCTGCCCTCGCCGTGCGGGCTGCGGCCCGGGACCGGCTGGCCGCCGCCGAGTCCGGGGACGGTACCGCCGGAGAGCAGTTGCAGGCGCTGGCCGCCGCCGGGGTCCCGGCCGCGAGCGTCGCCGACCTGCTGGAACTGGCGTGCGAGCAGCGTCCGGTGTGGGAACCGCGGCTGTTCGCCTACCGGTCCGCCGTCGTGGTGGCGGCGACCGACCTGGAGCGTGCCCGGTCCGCCGTCGCCGGGCTGCCGGGGTCGGTGCTGGTCGCCGACGACGGGACGGCGGCAGCCCCGGGGTTGCCGCGCTCGGCGGATCCCCGTTTCCCGCTCGCCGCTTTCCTGGCCGTCCTGGACCGCCGCGCCGGGGACAGTCCCGGGGACACCGACACCGACGCCGGCGTGGCGGTCGTCGGGGGCTTCCCGACCGCGCTGACCGGGCGGGAGGCCCGGGTGGCCGCAGCCCGCGCCGAGCTGGAGGCCGCCGAGCAGGCCCTGGCCGGACTCGACGAGGGGCTCTCCCGGGCCCGTCACCGCGAGCAGTCGGCGCAGCGCAGGCTGACCGCGGCCGAGGCCGCCGACGAGGCCGTCCTGCTCGCCGAGCGGATCGAGACGGCCCGCGCCCGGCTGGAGTCCCTGGAGCGCACCCGCGAGGAGCTGGCCGGCCCGCTGGCGGACGCCGAGGCCGCACACACCCGGTCCCTGGCCGACCGCCAGTCCCGGCAGGACAAAGTGGCCGGGCTGCGCGGCGAGGCGGCCCGCCTGCGCAACGACCTGACCGACGCCGGCCAGCTCGCGGAGAAGCTGCGTGACGAGCTGATCCGGCTCGACCTGGCCGGCCGGGAGACCGTCTGGGGAGACACTCCTGACGCCGCCCGCGCCCACCTGCTCGCCCTGGACGACCAGGCCCAGACCAGGACCACCGCGGAGTGGAACGGCGAGACCTGCCATCTGCTCGACGACGTGGCCCGCCGCTGCTTCGCCGAGGACACCCCGCCCGAGGAGCTGCCCGCCGAACTGCGCACCCTGCTCGTCGAGCAGCGCTGGCGGCGTTCCGGGCTGGACACCAAGGTGGCCCTGGTGCCGGAGCTGATCCGGGCCCTGCGCACCCACCTGGACCTGACCGCGGAGCAGGACGCCCACGACCAGCAGCACATCGATGTCCAGCGGGCCCAGCGGCGCAAGGACCTGGAGGCGGCCCGGGCCGGGCTGCACGAGTCCGAGCAGGCCAGCCGCGCGTACCGGGCGGTCCTCGCCCAGGCGGTCAAGGCCCGGCTGAAGCGGGTCGGGGAGGAGTTCGACCGGCTCGACCGCGACTACGGCGGGTACGGGGCGACCCTGGAGTTCACCGAACCCGAGCCGCCCACCGAGCCCGACAAGCCCTGGCGCTGGGCGGTCACCCCGAAGTGGCGGCGCGCGGAGGGCCAGCGGATGTCCGGGTACGCACTGCGGGGCAACACCGCGCAGATGGACGAGAAGGCCGTGAAACTGGTCTGCGCCGCGGCCCTCGCCGGCGGAAGTGACCGCCCGCTGCTGCTCGTCCTCGACGAACTCGGCCGCAACCTGGGCAAGCAGCATCGCCGGGAGGCGGTCGCCCTGTTCGAGCGGATCGGCCGGGACCAGAACATCACCGTCGTCGGCGCTCTGCAGGACGACATGGAGCGGTACGCCATCGAAGCCTCGAACCTCTACATCAAGCTGCGCCGGTCCTCGGACTCGGTGGCCTACAACGACGCCCCGGTCGTGGTGGGCGACGACCTCCACCGGGACCGGATCGAGCTGCTGCGCCACTGGATGACGTCGTTCCGCCCCGCCGCCGACCCCGCGGCAGCGGCCGCCGGCGACCCCGGCCCGGCCTGCGTGGACCTCGCCGTGGACCTCACCGCGACCGAGGGGTCCGGCGCCGCGATCGGCTGAGGGACGCCGTCCCGGGCGGACACGGGTTCCGCAGACGAAACCGGTCCGGCACACCGACGGGGGCGGCGGCCGGACCGGCCGGGGACGGGCGGACCCGCCCCCTGTCCGTGCACGGTAGCCCTGTCGCCGGTGCGCCACAACGGGTTCCGGCGAGGGTTCCGGCGATCCAGCACCCCCGGCGACGGATGTCACGTCACACCCGCCTGCCGTGGGCACGATGTGCCAGCGTGCCCGGAAGACGGGCGCTATGTGCCACCGTGCCCTCGAGGGTGGGGCGTCCGGGGCAGGGGCCGGGGCGTCCGAGGCAGGGGCAGGGGCCGGCGCCGTTCAGCCCACGGTGCTGCGGCAGCTGATCCCCGACAGATCGATCACCCCGGCGTCGGCGTCCGCGGCGTCCGGTCCGGGACGGGACGCGACGGCGGCGAGCAGGGCGAGGCTCCACAGCAGGGCCGCCGCGGTCACGGAGTAGGCCGCGGCGAGTCCGGTCACCAGCCCGCGCTCGCGCAGCACCAGGCCGACCGCCAGTTCCGTGGCCAGGAGCGCGCCCACGGCACCGGCCCAGCGGTGCAGCCGGGCGACCCGCCGTGCGGCGGTCACGGTGGCCAGGATCAGCACGGCGGCCACGGCGGCCAGCCCGAGCCGGACCACCTGCAGCCAGGGCAGCCGGTCGGCGGCCACCAGTTGCCACATCGGCCAGCCCAGGCATCGGGTGAACGAACCCGTCCCGGCGACGAGGATCCCGGTCACGTGCAGGCCGATCAGCACTCCCGTCGCGGCCACGGCCCGCCGGGTGACCACCCGGGCCGCTCCCGGCTCCCCCGCCACCGCAGTCCGGGCCGGACCGCCCACCCGGACCGCGGCCACGGCCATCACAGACATCGCCGTCAGCGCGCAGCCGACGTCCACCGCCACCATCCACGCGGAGATCCCGTACAGGATCGCGGCCCGCCCGAACGCCCCGGACGCCACCGCCCCCGCCAGCGCCACCCACGGCAGCACCCTGACCGCAACTCCCGCACGGTGCAGCCGCAGCCCGAACAACGCTGCCAGCAGGATCGCGGGCCCCGAGCTCACGGCGACGGCCCGGTGACCGAACTCGATCACCGGGTTGAGCTGCCAGCCCGGGACGACGTCCCCCGGATGGCAGCCCGGCCAGGTCGGGCAGGCCGCCCCGGATCCGGTGGCGCACACCACCGCGCCCACGGACACCGCGAGGAAGGTCAGCAGGGCCGCGGCCCGGAAGATGCCGCGCACCCCGGCCCCTGGGCCACCCCCGGCGACAGGCCCACCCCCTGCGGACCGGCCGTCGTCGGCACGGGGATCGGCTGCGGGGTGCGGAAGGTCCTGTGTCATCGGGTGCGTCTCCTGGCCGTCCGGGCGGCGGGCAATCCCCGTCGAAGCCACCACCCTATGCATTCAGTCGGCAGCATTGCGTCAGGAACCGCGCCAAGTCGGCACCTCCCGGCTGGTTGATCCCCTAGCGTGGCGCCGGGTCGGGGGACGGAAACGGGAGGGTGGTCGGGGGCCGGAAACGGGAGGGTGGTCGTGGCGCGGGACAGCGCCCCCGGCGGGGACTGGACGCAGGCACGGGCGGTCGCTCTGGGGACGCTGCTGTCCCGGGCGACGGGCTTCGTCCGCACCCTGGTCGTGCTCGCCGCGGTCGGGGCCGGGCTGGTGGCCGACAGCTACCAGACCGCGAACGTCCTGCCCAACGCCGTCTACGACCTCCTCGTCGGCGGCGTGCTGAGCAGCGTCGTCGTCCCGCTGCTGGTCACCGCGCGGCGGCAGCCCGACGGCGGACAGGCCTACACCCAGCGCCTGCTCACCCTGACCGTGGTCGCCGCGGTCGTCGTCGGGGTGCTCGCCGTCCTGGCGGCTCCGCTGCTCATCGACGTGTACGCGCCCGGGCTCTCCCCCGCGCAGCGCGAACTGGCCATCCGCTGGGCCCGGCTGTGCCTGCCGCAGATCCCGTTCTACGCCGTCGGCACCTTCCTCGGCGCGGTGCTCACCACCCGGGGCCGGTATGCCGTGCCGGCCTGGGCGCCCGTGCTGAACAACCTCGTGGTGACGGCCGTGGCAGGCGGGTTCCTCGCCGTCGTCGGGACCGTTCCGGAACCGGCCGCCGTCAGCGACGGCCAGCTGTGGTGGATCGGCGCCGGCACCACCGCGGGGGTCGTCGCCCAGACGGTCGTGCTGTTGCCGGCCCTGCGCCGGACCGGACTCGGCTGGCGGCCCCGCTTCGACTGGCTGCACACCGGCCTGGCCGCCACGGCACGGATGTCCGCCTGGGCGATCGGCTACGTCGTCGTCAACCAGGCCGGACTGCTCGTCGTCACCGTCCTGGCCACTGCGGCCGGCACCCGGGCACAGGCGCAGCGGCTCGGGCACGACGCGGGGTACACGGTGTACGTCAACGCCTACCAGCTCTTCCAGCTCCCGTACGCGCTGGTGTCGGTGTCGGTGCTGACCGTGCTGCTGCCGGGGTTGAGCGCGGCGGCCGCGAGCGGACGCCTGGCCGCCGTCCGGGCCGGGGTGTCCTCGACGCTGCGGACGACCGCGGTGGTGCTGGTCCCGGCGGCGGTCGGGATGGTCATGCTCGGCCCGCAGCTGGCGGTCGTCCTGCTGGCGCACGGCCGGCTCAGCCCCGCCAGCGCGGACTACCTCGGGCTGGTGCTCGCCGCGTTCGGCCTCGGGCTGGTCCCCTTCGCCACCTTCCAGGTCCAGCTACGGGCGCTCTACGCACTGCACGACGCCCGCAGCGGCACCCTGGTCAACGCCCTGGCCACCACCGTGCAGGTGCTCGCCGACCTGGCCCTCGTCGCGGTCCTCCCGCCCGGGCGCCAGGTCGCCGGGCTCGCGCTGGGCTTCTCGTCGTCCTACCTGGTCGCGGCTGCGGGGTCGACGCTGGCCCTGCGCCGGCATCTGGGCGGACTGGACGGCCGCCGCATCCTGCGCACCCTGCTGCGGGTCCTGGCCGCCGGGGGTCTGTCTGCACTGGCGGCGGCCGCGGTCCGGGCGCTCGACCCGGCAGCCGGTGCGGATCCCTGGCCCCGTGCGCTGGTCACCCTCGTGCTGGGTGCCGCGACCTCGGCCGGCGTCTTCTGGCTGGCCTGCCGGCAACTGCGGGTGGAGGAGTTCCGGTCGCTCACCCGCCTGGCCCTGCACCCCTGGGGCCGCAGCCGGGGCCGTCCCCGGACGGCAGCACTCGACCTTCCGGCGACGGATCGGGCATCCTGATCACCCGATCGGCCCCCGGGAACGCGGATCGCCCTCACGATCGCCCGGCGGTCCGCCGACCTTCGTCCACAGACGGACCAGGCGGCGCGGAGGTGGGAATGACACGTCGCTACCGCAGCGCGTCTTTTGCCTGCGGGTCGATCGGAGCGTTCCTGACCGTCGTGTACACCTTCCGGCTCGACAGCGGCCTCGACGACCTCATCGTCCTCGTGGTGGCGGTGGGGTCCTGCGCGGCACTCGCGGCCGGCCCCCGCCTGCACCGCCCCCCGGATCCCTGGCCGTGGCGGCTGCTGGCCGGGGCGGCCATCCTCTCCGTCTGCGGGCTCATCGGCCGGCCGTGGGCCGTCGGGCAGCACGGTGCGGCGGTCTACAGCGCCGAAGCCTTCACGCTCAGCGGCTACGCCCTGCTGATCACCAGCCTGGCGCTCATGCTGCGACCCCGGGGCCTCGGTCGGCATGCCCTCACCGACGGGTTCATCATCAGCCTCGGCGCCGCCGTCGCGGCGACCCTGCTGTTCGCCGTACCCGGGGCGCAGGTCCGGACCTGGCCGATGCTGCTGTCCGTGCTCGCCGGGCTGTACCCGTTCGTCGACGTCGTCCTGCTCCTGCTGCTGCTCAACCTGGCGTTCTCCAGCGCGGCGGACGTGGTCAGCTTCCGCCTGATCACCGTCGGCATGATCGGCCTGTTCCTGGGAGACGGCGGGTACGCCTGGCTCGGCACCCTGGGACAGCTGCACGGCTCGGCGCTGCTGGACCTGCCGTACCTCGTCACCTACACGGCCTTCGGGGCGGCCGCCCTGCACCCGAGCATGGTCGAGCTGTCCTCGGTCACCCCGCGCACGGTCCAGTCCTGGTCGGTCCCGCGCCTGGCACTGATCGTCCCGGCACTGCTCAGCCCCACGCTGCTCGCGCTGCTGCAGGATCCGCCGCCGGCCGACCGGGTCGTCGTGGTGGTCGCCACCGTCGGCCTGGTGGCGGCCCTGCTCAACCGGGCGACCTCGGCCGTGCACGGCTACGCCCGGGCTCAGCAGGTGCTGCTGGACCAGGCCACCCATGACGCCCTGACCGGTCTGCCCAACCGGGCCGGGCTCGCCGATCACGTCCAGGCGCTGCTGCGCGACCGGGAGGGCGGGCCGGCGGTGTCCCTGCTGTACGTCGACCTGGACGAGTTCAAGCTGGTCAACGACCACTGGGGACATGAGACCGGCGACCGGCTGCTGGTGGAGATCGCCGGGCGCCTCACCGGCATCGCCGGCCCGCACTGCTTCACCGCCCGGATCGGCGGGGACGAGTTCGCCGTGGTGGGCCGGCTCGGGGAGGGACCGGCCTGCCTGGCGGAGACGCTCCGCGAGGCGCTCGCCCTCCCGGTCCAGCTGTCCGGACTCGATCTGGTGGTCACCGCCTCCGTCGGCATCGCCACCGCCGGCGACCAGCGCACCGCTGAGGCCCTGCTGCGTGATGCCGACACGGCGCTGTACCGGGCGAAGGCCGACGGCCGCAACCGGTGCACCGCCTTCCAGGCCGGCATGCGGCAGACCGTCCGGGCCCGGGTGGAGACGGAACTGCAACTGCGGCAGGCCCTCGGCCAGGACCAACTGTGGGTCGCCTACCAGCCCGTGATCGACCCACGCAGCGAGCGGACGGTCGGCGCGGAGGCCCTGGTCCGCTGGAACCACCCGGACCGCGGGCCGATCCCGCCGGGCGAGTTCATCCCGGTCGCGGAGGAGACCGGGCTGATCACCCAGGTGGGCAGCTGGGTGCTGGAGAAGTCCCTGGAGCAGCTGGCCGGCTGGCGCCGCGACGACCTCCTGCCGGACCCGTTCACCCTGTCCGTCAACATGTCGGCGCACCAGGTCCACGATCCGCACCTGCTGCCCTGGCTGCGGTCAGCCCTCGACCGGCACCGGATCCCCGTCGACCGGCTGGTGCTGGAGATCACGGAGTCGGTCATGATGGCCGACACCGAGACCGCCGCCGACGTGCTCAGCGGGATGCGGGCCCTCGGTCTGCGGCTGTCCGTGGACGACTTCGGCACCGGCTACTCCTCCCTGAGCTACCTCAGCCGGTTCCCGGTGGACGAGGTCAAGATCGACCGCAGCTTCGTCCACCGGCTCGGGGAGGCCGGCGGCGGCGAGGCGATCGTCCGCGCCGTGGTCGCGATGGCCGAGGCGCTGGGTCTGGAGGTCGTCGCCGAGGGCGTGGAGACCCCGGCCCAGTGCGAGGCGCTGTGCCACCTCGGGGTGCACCGGGCGCAGGGTTGGCTCTGGGGTGCGGCGGTGGACGGGGAGGAGTTCGCCCGGCGCCACCTCGCCGCCCCGGTCACCCGCGCCGCGGGGAACCCCTGACCTGCCGGACCCGTGGTCGGCGGAAGGCTCAGCGGAAGGCGGAGATCCCGGTCAGCTCCTGGCCGATGGTGAGCAGGTGCACCTCGCTGGTGCCCTCATAGGTGAGCACGGACTCCAGGTTGTTGGCATGCCGCAGGGCCGGATACTCGGTGGTGATCCCCGAGCCGCCGAGGATGGTCCGGCAGGTACGCGCGATCTCCAGCGCCTCCCGGACGTTGTTCAGCTTGCCCACGCTGACCTGCGCCGGGCGCAGCCGCCCGGCATCCTTCAGCCGGCCGAGGTGCAGTGCCAGCAGCAGGCCCTTGGACAGCTCGACCGCCATGTCCGCCAGCTTGGCCTGGGTGAGCTGGAAGCCGGCGATCGGCCGGTCGAACTGCACCCGGCTGCCCGCGTACTCCAGCGTGGTCTGCAGGGCATCGCGCGCGGCACCCATCGCCCCGAAGACGATCCCGAACCGGGCCTCGTTCAGGCAGCTGAGCGGCGCCTTCAGGCCGCGGGCCTGCGGCAGCCGGGCCGACTCCGGCAGCCGCACCCCGTCAAGGATCAGCTCCGAGGTGGTCGAGGCGCGCAGCGACAGCTTGTGGTGCACGTCGCGGGCGGTGAACCCCGGCGTCCCCCGCGGCACCAGGAAGCCTGAGATGCCGTCTTCCGTGCGGGCCCACACCGTCGCGACGTCGGCGATGCTGCCGTTGGTGATCCACAGCTTGGTGCCGTCGAGGATCCAGTCGGACCCGTCCCGCACGGCCCGGGTGCGCATCCCCGCCGGGTTGGAACCGAAGTCCGGTTCGGTGAGCCCGAAGCAGCCGATCGCCTCACCGGACGCCAGCCGCGGCAACCACTCCTGCTTCTGCTCCTCGCTGCCCCACCGCCAGATCGAGTACATCGACAGCGATCCCTGCACGGACACGAAGCTGCGCAGCCCGCTGTCACAGGCCTCCAGCTCCAGGCAGGCCAGCCCGTAACTGGTCGCGTTGGTGCCGGCACAGCCGTACCCCTCCAGATGCATCCCGAGCAGGCCCAGGGCACCCAGTTCGGGAGCCAGCTCCCGCGGGGAGATGCCCTGCTCGAACCACTCCGCGATGTGCGGGCGCACCTTGTCGGCCACGAATGCCCGGACGGTCTGCTGGATCGCCCGCTCCTCCTCGTCCAGCAGCGAGTCCAGGTCGAGCAGTTCGGCGACGTCGGCCGTGGTCATTCCATCTCCTTGGTGGGGTCGGGCTCGGTCAGGGCCAGGCGCAGGGACTGCAGGGCGTTCTCGCGGTGGGCGCGCAGCAGCTCGACGGCGGTCTCGGCGTCCCGCTGCCGGACGGCGGCCAGGATCGCCCGGTGCTCCTGGTTGACCTGTCGGCGGTGCCGGTGGGTGGCGAAGTACAGCGACCGGTACCGGTCCGTGGCGTCCCACAGCACCCGGATGATCCCGGCCATCCGCGGCATCCCCGCCGCCTCGACCAGGGTGAAGTGGAACCGCCGGTTGGCGTTCGTCAGGCAGGTCAGGTCGTCCAGCCGGTGCGCGGCGTCCATGTCCCGGATCGCCTCCCGCATCCGCGACATGTCCGCCCGGGCCAGCACCGGGACCGCGCTGCGGACGGCCTCGGTCTCCAGCAGTTCGCGGATCCGGTAGGTCTCGGCCAGTTCGGGGTAGCTCATCGACGCGACGAAGTAGCCCCGGTGCGGCGCGTAGACCACCTGACCCTCGGCCTCCAGCGTCTTCAGCGCCTCCCGGACCGGGGGCACGCTCACGCCGAACTCCTGGGCCAGGATCTCCTGCCGCAGCTGCATCCCCGGCCGGAAGGCACCGGCGGCGATCTGCTCGCGCAGCCACAGCAGGGTCGCATGCTGGACGGTGACCACGGTCCGCGACCGGGGAGTGCCGATCGCGGACCCCTCCACGGCGACTCCCTGCGGATTGTGGCGGCCGGGACCGCCGAGCTAGATTTTCTAAAATCTTAAGCAGTCCGCGGCCGCGGGGACAACCACCGGCCGCCCGGGCGGCCACCCAGGCGCAGGATCTCGCGGAGGCGACATGAAAGACCTTGATCCACAAGGGGTTCCGCGGATCCGCCGCGAACCGGACACCAGGCACGGCCGCCCGCCCGCAGACGCCGCCGGGACCGCACCGGACCCGGACACCACCCCGCCGGACACTGCTCCATGGAACACCGGCACCGGGGACGCCGCTCCGCACGACGCCGGGGACGGCGCGCGACGGCTCCCACTCGAGGGGGTCCTGGTCGCGGACTTCAGCCGGGTCCTGGCCGGACCGCTGGCATCGATGTTCCTGGCCGACCTCGGGGCCACGGTGATCAAGGTCGAGCGGCCCGGGACCGGGGACGACACCCGGGCCTGGGGTCCGCCCTACATCGGCCGGACCAGCACCTACTACACGAGCGTGAACCGCAACAAGCGCAGCGTGGTCCTCGATCTGGAGGACCCCGGCGACCTGGAGCTGGCACGGACCCTGGCCCGCCGGGCGGACGTCCTGCTGGAGAACTTCCGCCCGGGCAAGATGGCGCACTTCGGACTGGACGCGGACACCCTCCTGGTCGACAACCCCGGGCTGGTCTACTGCTCGGTGTCCGGTTTCGGCAGCGGTGGGGGTGCCGGCCTGCCGGGCTACGACTTCGTCGTGCAGGCGGTCGGCGGCCTGATGAGCTTCACCGGCCAGCCCGGCGGGGAACCCACCAAGGTCGGTGTCGCCCTGGTCGACGTGCTCACCGGCCTGCACGCCACGATCGCGATCCTCGCGGCGCTACGGGAACGTGAGCGCAGCGGCGCGGGCCAACTGGTCGAGGTGAACCTGCTGTCGAGCCTGCTGTCCTCGATGGTCAACCAGGCGGCGGCCTATGTGAACGGCAACCCTCCCCCGGCAGCGCTCGGCAACCGGCACCCGAGCATCGCGCCCTACGAGACCCTGGCCACCGGGGACGGCCCGCTCGCCGTCGCGGTGGGCAACGACCGGCAGTTCGCCCGCTTCGCCGCCGCGGTGGGACGTCCCGAACTGGCCGGTGACCCCCGCTTCGCCGGGAATCCGCAGCGGGTGCGGCACCGGGCCGAACTGGTCACGGAACTGGAGGCGGCCCTCGCGTCGGCCTCCGCGCAGCAGTGGGCGGACCGGCTGCAGGGTGCGGGCATCCCCTGCGGTCCGGTCAACGACCTCGACGGGGCGTTCGCCCTCGCGGCGAAGCTCGGACTGGACCCCGTGATCGCCCTGCCCGGACCCGACGGCGCGCCGATCGCCACCGTGGCCAGTCCCCTGCGGCTGACCGGGACCCCGGTCCGCTACCACCGCGCACCGCCCGGCCTCGGCGCCGACTCGGCCGAGGTCCGGGCCTGGCTTACCGGGGACGGGGCGAGCGCTGCTCCGGGCGGTCGATGATCCGCACCCAGCCGCCGTCCGGCTCCCGGCGCACCACCTGCACCCTGGTCCCGGAACCGTCCTGGGCCTGCGTCGAGGTGAGCGCCAGGTCGGGGCCGTAGTAGATCGTGGGGGCCGGTTCCTCGAACGGCATCGCCGACTGCATCCCGGCGACCAGTTGCTCGCACAGCACACGGATCGCGCTGCGGCCCACCGTGTTCGCCCCCGGCGGGAAGGCCATCACGGCGTCCTCGGCGTACAGCTCGGCCATCCCCTCGGGGTCGCGGGCGTTCGCGCGCTCGACGAACAGCCGGGTCAGGTCCTCGGGGCGGGCGGCGCGCTCACGGGTCTGCATGCAGGGCTCCTGTCTGGGTGGCGGGCTGGTCCGGACGCACGGGTTCCGGCTGGTCAGCTGCCAGCCGGGCGGGTCTGCCCGGCGGCAGTCCGGCCAGTCGCGGCGGCGATCGTGGGCTCGGCGGACAGCCGGGCCCGCCGTGCCCGGGGCAGCGAGCCGTAGACCAGGTCGTAGGAGTCCTCGACGAGGTCCTCCACCAGGCCGTCCGGCAGTTCGCCGGCCAGGTCGACGGTGATCCAGTGCCGTTTGTTGAGGTGGTACCCGGGCCGGATCGCGGCATGCTCCCGGCGCAGGGCGGATGCGTACTCGGGGTCGCACTTGAGGCTCAGCTGCGTGGGCAGTGCCTGTTCCGAGGGCCCCGCGCAGACGGCGAACATCTTGCCGCCGATCTTGTACACCGCGGGCTGCGGTCCGAACGGGAAGGTCAGCTCGGCTCCCGGCAACTGTTCGCAACGTTCGATGACCCGCCGCGCCAACCCGTCTCCGCCGCCCATGCCGCCGCCCCCTGCCCGCCCACCGCGCTCGCTGCCTTCGTGCGGCCCACCCTAGGCAGCAGGTCCGACAGCATCGCGTCTGAACGGTCCGCGAGCCCGCGCAGACCCCTGAGCCCGTCAGCCGCCGAACAGGGCACGCGCGCGCGAACCCGACCAGCTCACCATCGCCGATGCCGCCACGATCGCGTCCAGCCAGATCCCCCGGCCGACCGCCACCGGCGCCAGCAGACCGAGCGCCACCAGCGGCCCGCGCAGGTACCAGAGGAGCAGCTGCGACGGTCCGCTGTCCCCCATCGGCGTGGACGCACCGACCAGCACACCGACCGGGACGTCCCCCCGGTAGGCGCTCACCAGGGCGGCGCCCAGCAGCGCCGGGACGGCCAGGGCGCATTCGGTGATCCCCGCCGGCAGGCCTGCGACCGCCCCCGGGCCCGCGGCGATCAGCCCGGCGGACCCCGCGGCGGCCAGGCCGAGCCCGATCACCGCGAGCCCTCCGAGCAGCACCGCCCCGGGCACGACCAGGTGCCACCGGGCCAGGGTGGACGGTTCCAGCGGCAGGCCCCGGGCCGCCCGGGGGTCGTCGGCGTCGAGACGTGCCGGTTCGACCAGTTGCGCCGCCGCGACGTACAGCGCGACCAGGCCCGGCACGCTCAGCGCGAGATGCTGCGCAAGCGTCGTCCCCAGCTGCGGACCGGTGCCGACCGGGTGTGCCGCGCCGGCCCGGACCAGCACCACCGCGGCCACCAGCCAGAGCAGGCCCCACAGCAGCCGGGAGGATGCGCGCAGCAGGGCGGTGGCGTCCCGCCAGGGAAGGATCAGCCACCGCTGTCGCGGGACGGGCAGCCGCCAACAGGCCCGCGGGGCCCAGCCCTGTGCGCCACGGATCAGGGCGCGCGCCCGGCGTGGCTGCAGGGTCCACACCGAGGCCGACACCGCGCTCACGGTGACCGCCCGGGCCCGCAGTGTCCGGGCCGGAACCCGGTCGATCCGCCGGTCGGCCCACCAGGCGGCGACCACGCCGATGACCAGGGCGGCCACGGACGCCACCGGCCAGCCCGCCACCCCAGGACCGCCCGTGGCCACCGCAGCGGCCAGCGGCTGGGCCGCCCAGCCCCAGGGTCCGCTCCACAGCACCAGCGGGGCGATCGCCCGGCCGAGCGAGCCGCCCGCTCCGGCGGGATCGACCGCCCAGGCGGTGACCACGACGGCCGGCACCGCCGGGACCAGCCACAACCAGGCTCCGGCGGCGTCCAGCCAGCGTTGCGCCCACCCGGACGCGCCCTCGGCCAGGCCCGCCGCCGCAGTCGCGAGCAGCCCGGCGAACAGCCCGGTCGCCGCACCACCCACGGCGCAGCCGGCCACCGAGCCCCCGGTGAGCAGCCGCAGCAGCACCCCGACCACCGCCCCGGCCAGCCCGCCGAGCGCCGCCCCGGACACCATGACCAGCCGCAGCCGCGGACGCAGCAGCCGGCCGCGGGCGATCGGGGCGGGCAGCAGCCAGGACGCCGCCGCGAGATCCAGCAGGGCCGGACCACGCCAGGCGGCGTCCCGGACCGCGGCCACCAGGAGGAGCAGCACCACGGTGGCCGCAGCCAGCGGGACCGCAGCCGCGCCGGCCGACCCGGTTCCCCGTGCCGGCGAGGTGACCGCCACCCCGAGGTACGGGGCCACGTAGACCATGGCCAGCAGAACCGCGACGTAGCCGGCGTACGCGGCCCCGCGCAGTCGTTCCCGGCGGTGCCCGGCGCGCAGTTCGTGCAGCAGGGAGGTCACCTGGCCGGCGATCTCGTCCCAGTAGGGGTCGTCCGCCGCGGGGAGTTCCTCCGGTTCGTCCCCGGGCCTGTCACTGTCGGCGGACCGGTCGCCCCCGTCGCCGTCGGCGCGCGGCACGTCCGTCATGCCTGCACCGGCAGGACCTCGGCGGGCGGCCCGTCACCGACCACCCGGCCCTCGTCGAGCAGCAGGACCCGCTCGGCGACCGCTGCCGCGAGCTCGACGTGGTGGGTGGCCAGCAGGACCGCGACCCCGTCGGACTTCTCCGCCACGATCCGGGTGGCCAGGTCACGGCGGGCGTCGGGGTCCAGGCGCTGTTCGGGCTCGTCCAGGACCAGCAGGTCCCGGGGCCGGACCAGGGCCGAGGCCAGCAGCAGCGCCTGGGTCTGCCCGGACGACAGCGCCGAGGGCAGGTGGTCGGCCTTCTCGGTCAGCCGCCGGTCGGCCAGGGCCCAGTCCACCCAGCCGTGCGGATCGTCCGCGCCGTGTGCCACCGCGACCAGCAGCAGGTGCTCGCGGACGCTGAGGTCCGGGTAGTAGCCGCTGCCGTCGGCGACCACGGCGATCCGGGCCCGTGCCTGCAGATCGTCCTCGCTCAGCGGACGGCCGTCGAACAGCACCTGCCCGGCGCTGGGCACGTCCCGGCCGGCGGCGATCCGCAACAGGGTCGACTTGCCCGATCCGTTGGGTCCCAGCAGGGCCACGCACTCCCCCGCCCGCACCACCAGATCCACCGGATGCAGGACCCGCCGCGCTGCGTAGTCCCGGGCCACACCCGCCAGTCGCAGCAACTGCCCGTCCGTCACCCGCGTGCCCCGTCCGTCACCGAACCCCACCCCTCACCGGAGAGTCCCCGATCCCGCCCGCCAACCTAGTGGGGCCCGGTGGGGTCCTCCCGGTGGACGGGTCCTTGCGCAGGTAGTGACCCGAGTACCGCTGCTCAGGTTCCCGGCCCGCCCGACCGCGAGCATGAGCCCCCCGCCCGCCTCACCCCACCTCACCTATGGAGGTCGTCGATGACCTGGTCCGGCCCGAGGTCGTCGACGACATGGTCCGGCCCGCTCACCGTCATCGCGTCGGCGCTGCTGCTGACCGGCTGCGCCGCCCTCGATCCCCTGCAGGCCGCGGCCGACCCCTCCCCCGCCCACGCTCCCCCTCGACGCCGTGGACCGGCTGACCTCCGCGCTGACCGGACTCCCCCCGGCTGCCCGCCTGGACTCCGGGCAGGTGCTGGCCGCCACGCGGAAGGCCTTCGCGGGAACTCCCGGGGAGGCCAGCGTCGGCACCGCCCCGGACGGATCGGTCGGTGTCGCGGTCACCATCGGACCGCGCCTGGACTGCCTGGCCGCCCGGATCCCGCCCGGTGGCCGCCCCGAGGTCTGGGTGCCGCCCCGGGTGGTCGTACAGCCCGGTGAACTCGGCTGCGACGCCGCCGCCTTCGCCCGCGGCCTCGGCACCAGCGCGCCGCACTGAGTTCCGGGGCGAGCGCAGTCAGTTACGCGGCCGGCGCACTCCGCCACCCCGGCACCAGGGGCGCGCACGCCGCACATCATCGCCCGGCCGGCGTCCCGCCTGGCCAGCGGCCGATCCGACCCGAGACCCGGGCGACACGGGGTACCGCGATGGGTGCTCGGTTCGGGCACATGGAAGCATCGAGGGTG
Organism: Kineosporiaceae bacterium; assembly: GCA_035719045.1. Lineage (GTDB taxonomy): Bacteria > Actinomycetota > Actinomycetes > Actinomycetales > Kineosporiaceae > DASTGO01. The sequence continues at coordinate 16,557 of DASTGO010000298.1, forward strand.
AGAGATGACGTCGCCGAGGAGCCGCCCCGCCATGTCCGAGCCCGCACGCCTCACCGACCTGCCCGAGTGGACCGCCCTCGCCCGGCACCGGGACGACCTCGGAGCCACTCACCTCCGGCAACTGTTCGCCGACGACCCGGTCCGGGCCAAGCGGTACACCCTCCAGGTCGGGGACCTGCACCTGGACTACTCCAAGAACCTCGTCACCGACGAGACCCTCCGCCTGCTGCGTGCCCTGCTCGAGGCCCGCCGGGTGGGCGACCTGCGGGACGCCATGTTCCGTGGCGAGAAGATCAACCTCACCGAGAACCGGGCCGTCCTGCACACCGCCCTGCGCGCCCCCCGCGACGCCGTGATCGAGGTCGACGGGCAGGACGTCGTGCCCGAGGTGCACGACGTCCTGGACCGGATGGCCGCCTTCGCCGACACGGTCCGTTCCGGGGCCTGGACCGGCCACACCGGGCGCCGGATCCGCTCCATCGTCAACGTGGGCATCGGCGGCTCCGACCTCGGCCCGGCGATGGCCTACGACGCCCTGCGCCCGTACACGATGCGCGACCTCACGGTCCGGTTCGTCTCCAACGTCGACGGAGCGGATCTCCACGAGGCGGTCCGCGACCTCGACCCCGCCGAGACGCTGTTCATCATCGCGTCGAAGACCTTCACCACCCTGGAGACCATCACCAACGCCGTCTCCGCCCGGGCCTGGCTGCTGGACGGGCTCGCCGCCGGCGACGAGGCCGTCGCCCGGCACTTCGTCGCGGTCTCCACGAACGCCGAGAAGGTCGCCGAGTTCGGCATCGACACCGCCAACATGTTCGGCTTCTGGGACTGGGTGGGCGGGCGCTACTCCTTCGACTCGGCGATCGGGCTGTCGCTCATGATCGCGTTGGGGCCACAGGGATTCCGTGAACTGCTGGCCGGGTTCCGACTGGTCGACGAGCACTTCCGCACGGCGCCGCCGGAGCAGAACGCCCCGATGGTCCTGGCGCTGCTCGGCATCTGGTACGGCTCGTTCTTCGACGCGCAGACCCATGCCGTGCTGCCCTACAGCCACTACCTGGGCCGGTTCACGGCGTACCTGCAGCAACTGGACATGGAGTCCAACGGCAAGTCGGTCGACCGGCAGGGCCGCCCGGTCAGCTGGCAGACCGGTCCGGTGGTGTGGGGCACGCCGGGCACCAACGGCCAGCACGCCTACTACCAGTTGCTGCACCAGGGGACGAAGCTGGTCCCCGCCGATCTCATCGGCTTCGCCCGCCCGGTCGCCGAACTCGGCCCCCGCACCGCCGCCCAGCACGACCTGCTGATGGCCAACCTGTTCGCCCAGGGGCAGGCGCTGGCCTTCGGCAAGACGGCCGAGGAGGTGGCGGCCGAAGGCGTTGCCGCCGAACAGGTCCCGCACCGCACCTTCCGCGGCAACCACCCGACCACGACGATCCTGGCCCCGCAACTCACCCCGTCGGTGCTCGGTCAGCTCATCGCGCTCTACGAGCACAAGGTGTTCGTGCAGGGCGCCGTCTGGGACATCGACAGCTTCGACCAGTGGGGCGTGGAACTGGGCAAGGTGCTGGCGAAGCGGGTCGAGCCGGCACTGGTCGAGGGCACCCCGGTGGCCGGGCTCGACCTGTCCACGGCCTCGCTGGTCGAGACCTACCGGGCGATGCGCGGGCGCTGATCTTCCGGCAACGCTGATTCTCCGACAACAACACGGGCACCGGCAGCCGCCCCGCCCGGGTGCTCCCCGGCGGGGCGGTGCCTCACCGGTCGTCGGCGGGGCGGCTGCGGTCGCGGGACCGGCGGGTTCCGCGGGACGGTTCCTGCGGGTCGGCCGGTGCCCGGGTGGTGAGATACCGCTCCAGCTCACGGATCCCGGCGGCGGCGTAGCGGGTCACCGACGACTCGTCGCCGGGGTCCAGGGCCGGCTCATGCCCCTCCCGCAGCGACTCCATCATGCGGCTCCACGACACGTACGACAGGTAGCCGCAGTAGCCGCAGCCGGCGACCGCGAAGGACGCCACCAGCCCCCACCACAGCAACCGGATCCACTGCAGGAGCAGGGAGGAGAACGCCTGGCCCGCGAGGACGAACGCGTTGGTCTGGGGATCGGGAGCGAACACGGCACACCTCCGCGTACGACCGGAGTGGCTCACGGCCACAGCCGTGGCATCACGGTAGGACGGCGCACGCTGATCCGGGAGAGGCTCTTGGTCCCCGCGCCCCGGGTGGTCCCTGCGCTCTGGGAGCGACCGGCAATGGGGGCCGTTCGATCTGCGAGCCGGGCTTCCCCGTTGCCGGTCGCTCTAGGGTGGTGGCGGCACCGGGGCGGTGCTGTCAGCGGACGGAGGGGAACCGATGGTCACGGGGGATTTCCTGCCCGGAATGGAACTGGCGCTCCAGCAGGCCGGCACCGCGGCCAGGCTGCTGCGCGGACGGGTCGCCAACGAGGGCAAGCCCGACCCGGCCGGCTCCCTGGCCGGCGACGATCTCTCCCAGGCCAAGCGCACCGCCAAGACCGCGGCCGACGAACTGGTCCAGGAACTGCTGCTGCTGGCGGCCCTGCGGCTGATGCCGTCCGGCAGCGTCCGCCTGGACCCGGAGGAGGACACCGCGACGGTCGAGCGGTTCCCGCCCCTGGCCGGTGGGACGGGCCCGGTGCTGGTGGTCGACCCGATCGACGGGACCCTGCACTACGTCACCGGTCAGCGCGGGTACTCCGTATGCCTGGGGCTGGTCGACCGCGGCGAGATGCGGGCTGCCGCCGTGTACTTCCCCGACCACGACGACTGCTACGGCCTGGACGAGTCCGGCACGGCATACCTCGCGCACGACTTCTCCACCCGGGGCTGGGCGCAAGCCGTCCGGCTGGCGGTGGCCCCCTTCGACGGGCCCGTCATCCACGGGAACGTCCGGGTCGGGCAGCCGGTCCGGGACGCCCTTGGCCGGGCGGGCTTCCGGTTCACCGACGACCACCACAGCTCCGGACCCGACTGCCTGCTGGCCCTGCTGCGCGGACAGTCCCTCGGGTACCTGGCGCACACCCGGCACGTACGTGACCTGCTGCTCGGGGCGGTCCTGCAGGGGGCGGGTGCCGTGGCGGTGGACTGGTCCGGTGAGCCGTTGCGCTGGCCCGACGGCGGGCGGCTGCCCCGGGCCGCCTTCCTCGGCAGCGCACCCGATGCCCGGCTACTGAACTGCCTGCGGGAGGGCTGAGGCCCGGCACCTCGGTCCGGCGCCCCTCCAGGTCGCTCGCCCTCCCGCACCACGCTGCCCTCCCGCACCACGCCGCCGGCCGGGTCCGCCCGCCGGGGCCGACCGGGGACCGGCCGCTAGGCTGGCTGCCGGCGCCGTTGCCGACCGCCCGGCTGCCACCGTCACCGTTGCCTGCCCGGGAGCACCGTCCCGGCCGGCCCATCCGTACGGGGAGCCCGCGTGGACGTCGAGATGGTCGTGGAGATCCCCAAGGGCTCCCGCAACAAGTACGAGATGGACCACGCGCTGAACCGGATCCGGCTGAACCGGATGCTGTTCACCTCGACCCGGTACCCCGTGGACTACGGCTTCATCCCGCAGACCCTCGCCGAGGACGGCGACCCGCTGGACATCATGGTCCTGCTCGACGAGCCGACCTTCCCCGGCTGCTCCATCCTGGTCCGCCCGGTCGGCCTGTTCTGGATGCGCGACGAGGCCGGGCCGGACGCCAAGGTGCTGTCCATCCCGGCGCGTGACCCCCGGTTCGCCGGGCTGGGCGATCTGCGCTACGTGCCCGAACACCTGCTCGCCGAGATCCGGCACTTCTTCGACGTGTACAAGGAGCTGGAACCGGGCAAGAGCACCGACATCCGGGGCTGGCAGGACCGCGCATCCGCCGAGCGCGAGATCCGCGACGCACAGGCCCGCTGGCTGGAGACCTCGGCCGGCTGAAGCTGCGGTCCCTGGTGAACCGTGGCCCCCGTGCGTCCCGTTGGTACCGGTAGGCCTGCCACTCCGGGCAGTGCCGGCCGCACCCGCGGGAGGCGTCATGTCCACACCTGTCCGGATGTCCACACCTGTCCGGATCTGCGCACCGGTCCGGATCTGCGCACCGGTCGAGGGTCCCGTCCGGCACCACCGCCCGGGGCCGGTCCGCACCGCCCTCGCCGGCGCTGCCGTCCTGCTGCTGGCCGCCTGTGGCGGCGGCTCCTCGGGCCCCGGGTCCGGCACCGGGAGCCAGTCCTCCTCCGCCGCGGCGTCCGGGGTGGCGGAACTGGCCACCCGGTCCGCGGCGTCCGGCACCTACCTCACCGACCGGTCGGGCCGGACCCTGTACGAGTTCGCCGCCGACACCTCGGGGACGTCCACCTGCACCGGGCAGTGCGCGGTCTACTGGCCGCCGCTGACCACCACCGGGAGCCCGACGGCCACCGGTGCGGCCCAGGCCTCCCTGCTGGGCACGACCAAGCGCAGCGACGGGACCCTTCAGGTCACCTACGCAGGCCACCCCGTCTACTACTTCGCCCAGGACACCGCTCCCGGCCAGCGCCACGGGCAGGGCTCCACCGGGTTCGGGGCGAGGTGGTGGATCCTGGCCCCGAACGGCAGGGCGATCACGCAGCCGGCCCCGTCCACCACCTCCACCACGTCCCGGTACTGATCCGGCGGGCGGCCGCCGTCGCCGACCGGACCCGGTCCCCGGAACCCGCCGGGCCGTGGCGGGTTCCGGGGCAATAGCCTGCCCAGCGTGTCGGTGCGGGAACTGGTGGTGCTGGGGACGGGCAGCCAGGTCCCGACCCGGGAGCGCAATCACAACGGGTACTTCCTGCGCTGGGACGGCGAGGGCATCCTGTTCGACCCCGGCGAGGGCACCCAGCGGCAGATGAGCCTGGCCGGGGTCTCTGCCTCCGACATCACCCGGATCTGCCTGACCCACTTCCACGGTGACCACTGCCTCGGCCTGCCCGGGGTGATCCAGCGGCTGTCCCTCGACGCGGTCGGCCATCCGGTGCACGCCCACTACCCCGCCTCCGGTGCGGACTGGTTCGGGCGGCTGCGACATGCGACTCCGTTCCACGAGACGGCCGAGCTGGTCGAGGTCCCGGTGACCGCGGACGGGGAGGTCGCCCGGACTGCCGGCTTCACCCTCACCGCCCGCCGGCTGGACCACCGCACGGAGACCTTCGGGTACCGCCTGGTCGAGCCCGACGGCCGCAGCCTGCTTCCGGAACTGCTGGCCGAGGCCGGTATCGCAGGACCCGACGTCGGCCGGCTCCAGCGCGAGGGCCGGCTGGTGGTCGGCGGGCGCACGGTCGAACTGGCGCAGGTCAGCCGGGCGCGCCGGGGCCTGCGGTTCGCCTTCGTCATGGACACCCGGCTGTGCCCGGCGGTCGGCGAGCTGGCCGACGGCGCCGACCTGCTGGTCATGGAGTCCACCTATCTGGAGGCGGACGCGCATTTCGCCACCACGTACGGCCACCTGACGGCACGGCAGGCGGCCCAGGTCGCCGCCGACTGCGGGGTGGGCACGCTGGTCCTCACCCACTTCTCCCGCCGCTACCACGACCCGGCCCGGTTCGAGGCCGAGGCACGGGAGGTCTTCGACGGGGACCTGGTCATCGCCCGGGACCTGATCCGGGTTCCCCTGCGCCGCCGCTGATCCCGCACCTGCTGCCTGCTTTTCCCCGCACCCGCCATCTCCTGTACCCGCCACTGATCTCAAGCCGCGCCGCCCACCGCCCGAAGATCACGGGGTCGATCCGCGATTCCACGGGGCCGGTCGGCACCGAGCCGGGGCCTCGGCGTCCGGGCGGACAGAAGGGTGTTCAGTCATGCTCAAGCGGACGCTCGCCGACCGCTCAGTCCGAACCAAGATCCTCTCGATCACCGTCCTGATGGCCCTGCTGGCAGGGGTGATCGCCGTCCTGGCCGTCACCCGGCTCAGCGCCGTCTACTCGGCGACCGAGGACATCGTCAACGGCAACCTCAAGCCGCTGGAGGTCCTGGCCGGGATCCAGGCCGGGGTGCAGAAGGCACGGGTGGACATCCGGGAACTCGCCCTGGCCGACGCCGCAGGCAAGGCCGAGACGGCCAAGACCATCCAGGCCGACGACCAGGCCCTCGACGCCGATGTCGCGGCGTACCTGCCCGGTGCCGCCGACCCTGCCGCCGTACGCAGCTTCCAGTCGCTCTGGCAGCAGTGGCGCCAGCAGCGGGACGAGAAGCTGGTCCCCCTCGCCAAGGCGGACAAGGACGCCGAGTTCTACCAGGCGGCCAAGCCGGTCGCCCTGTACGCCAACCAGGCACTGGAGCAACTCGACAAGGCCACCAAGGCCGAGCTCGCCGAGGCCGATCGCTCGATCAAGGAGGCGAACAGCACCTTCAGCGCCGGGCGGAACCTCATCATCATCATCGCGCTGGCCGGCCTGCTGCTGGGCCTGCTGTGCTCCGAGTACATCTCCCGCCAGGTCGTCGGCCCACTGCAGCACCTGCGCAAGGTGCTCGGCCGGGTCGCCGAGGGTGACCTCTCGGTCCGGGCGGACGTGAACGGCAAGGACGAGCTCGCCGTCATCGGCGGGGCCACCAACGACACCGTGGAGAAGCTCTACGAGGTGGTCACCTCGGTGAAGGGGGCGACCGGGCAACTGTCCTCGGCGGCCGGGCAGGTCAGTGCCGCCGCCCAGTCGCTCTCCCAGACCGCCGCCGAGCAGGCCGCCAGCGTCGAGGAGACCACCGCGGGCATCGAGCAGATGGCCAGCAGCGTGAACCAGAACAGCGACAACGCGAAGATCACCGACGGGATCGCGGGGAAGGCGGCGCAGCAGGCCGGCGAGGGTGGCCAGGCGGTCCAGCAGACGGTGCAGGCGATGAAGGACATCGCGGCGAAGATCGCGATCATCGACGACATCGCGTTCCAGACGAACATGCTCG
>DASTGO010000299.1:0-4451 GCA_035719045.1 Kineosporiaceae bacterium
GCCCGATCGACTGAGGCCCGTTCTTGGTTGTGCCGCTTCCCAGCAGGGCTCGCGTGGTCGTTGCACGTGTCTGCTGCTGGTAGCCCTCTAGCTGGGCATGCCCGGCTGGCATGGCTCCTGGCATGAACCAGGACGTTCTCCCCGTTCTCTGAGTGCTTGACGTGTCGCACGGTGAGGCATCGGTGCTGGTGGGAGCGCTGGAGAGTTCGCCCGGTGTCCTCGTAATGCGTAGGTCGTGGGTTCGATTCCCACAGGCGGCTCCGATGAAGCCCCAGGTCACGGCCAGTTTGTACGTCACGTCGCGACCTTCGCTGGTGTCCGTTTTGGAGCCCTGTGAGGATTCCACGGGCATGCGTTGGTCAAACCGTCTGATGGCACTGATCGATCTGGACGCACACAGTCGGGGCCTTGTCTGGGTGGGGCGCTGGGGTTGCTGGGTCCGGAGCGGGCCGCGGGTAGGTGGTGGCTCGTACAGTGGTGGTCATGGATCCGCAGCGTGAGGAGTTGCGCCGGCTGGTCGAGGAGTTGCCCGACGAGCAGGTGCCTGGTGCTCTGGCGGATCTGCGTGCCCGGGGTCGGAAGGCGGGGCCGAGGCCGTGGCCGCCGGCGTGGTTCGGGGCAGCTGAGGGGTCGGCGCCGGATGTGTCGGAGCGGGTGGACGAGATCTTGCGTGAGGGGCTGGGGCGGCGTCCGGCGTGATCCTGGTCGATACCGGTCCGTTGGTGGCGGCGGCGCTGTCGGGGGATGTCAATCATGTCCGGTGTACGGAGTTGTTCACGGCGTTGCACCTGAACCGGGAGGCGCTGTTGGTCCCGGCGCTGGTGGTGACTGAGGTCTGTTACCTGCTGGAGCGGGAGGTCGGGCCGTGGGTGGAGGCGGGGTTCCTGGAGTCGGTTGCCGAAGGGGACTTCGCCGTCGTCGACCTCGAACCGGCAGATTATGCCCGTGCCGGTGAGCTGGTGGTGCAGTACGCCGATCTGCCGCTGGGCGCGGTGGACGCCAGCGTGATCGCGCTGGCCGAACGGCTCGGGATCACCGAAGTTGCGACCCTGGACCGCCGGCACTTCACCGTGGTCCGCCCCCGTGGGATCGGCCCGCTGATCCTGCTGCCCGAGTAGGCCGGGGTCGGGGTCAGGGCCTGGGGGCTGTGGTCGCGGGGTGAGTAGGCGGCGGTACGTGGCCAGGGGTGTGCCGGGCGGGTACCGGATCTGGGACAACAAGGCCGGCCGCTGGTGGGGCGATCACTACGAGGTCTGCCCCGACGACCTGCTGCGGGAACTGAACAGTGAGCGCAATCCGCAACGCCTCACCGAACTCCTGACGCGGTACCGGGCGCAGAAACGGTAGGCCCGGTATCCATGGCCGCCGCTACAGGTGGGCTTGTCCGCAGTGTTCGGCAAGCGCGTGGGCGATACGGCGCAGGGTGGTGGTGCGGCCTGGTCGGAGGCGCGGGTGAGCGTCTCTTCCCATAGGGGCAGGTTGGACCGCGTAGCTGGAGGAACCCGGTGGGCGGCCCCGGAGGAACAGGTGCAGGTGGCGGCGTTGACCGTGGAGGGGTGTGCGACGCCGTCCAGGGCACGGGCGGCTCCGCCGCAGCGAGGACTGGGTAGCCTGCCACCTGTCCGCCCGCTGACGAGAAGGTGGGGCGTGTCCCCTCCAGATTGGCAGTCGGCGCCGCGCCTGGACAGGCGATTCCGTGGCGGGCTACTGTCCGCGCGGCAGATCATCGATGAACGGGGTGTGCGGTGACCGGTTGGGTCGGGCGTCGGTTGATCGCCTCCTTTGTGTGCGGCGCGCCATTCCTGCTGGGGGCGATGCTGGCGACGACCGGGCCGGCCAGGGCTGCCACCGTTGTGTCCGTGCCGAGCGTGACGCCCTCGCTGGGGCCGTACCTGCTGGGGGTTCCGTTCACGCTCGCCCTTGCGGAGCCGAGTGGGAGCGTCCCCGCGGTGGCCTACCAGTACCAAATCGGCACCGGGCCGGTGGGGCGCATCACGGCTTCCGGCGGTACGGCGACCCTGTCGGTGACTCTGACCGCGCGCTCGACCTTGATCCAGATCGAGGGCGTCGCCGCGGACGGAACCGTAGGCCCCGGATATCAGGCGTATTTCGATGCGCGAGCCGCGACCCTGAGAGCGGACAAGGACATCGACGGCGACGGCCGACCCGACCTGCTGACCGTGGGCGGGACGGCGGGCATGCCCTCCGGGGTTTGGCAGGCGCTGGGCACCGGCAGGAAGGGAGTGCTACGTACCCCGGCAACATTCGTTAGCGGCAGGGATACGACGTGGTACGACGGCGCCCAGGTCATCATGGGCGATTTCCTCGGCAACAACCTCCAGGATGCCCTGTTCTACTGGCCATCCGGGGATCGGGCTGGCAGCGGTGCGATCCTCAGCGGCAGCGGGGACGGTTCACCCCTGCCAGGAGGCGGGGTCAGTATTCCGGCGGGCACGCTGGCCGACGGGAACGGGAACAACCCGCTGCAACTGGCCAACCTCTACGACGCGCACCAGGTGGGACTGGACGACCTGGTCGGGGTCTACGGCGACCCGGTGAATGGGTATGGGCTGAACTACCTCCCGAACGGCTTCGCACCCGGGGTGTACCTGCCGCTCACGATGTCGGTGGCGTCGCCTGACGGGACGCCGTGGAACCAGTGGACGCTGGCCACCGCAAGGGTCTCTTCGGGAACGGCGATGTACTTGTGGAACAGCACGTCCGGCGCGCTGTACCTGTGGGAGAAGGTGGTCGCCACCGCCAACCCGGACTGGATGACGGCCTCGATCACCTACACGCAGTACAAGATCTCGTCGCACTGGAACAAGGCGGCTCCGGTGTCGCAGCTGGAGGCGGCGGACTTCACCGGTGACGGGATCCCCGACCTGTGGACGGTCGGCGCCGATGGGACGGTGCGTGCCTATATCGTCACTGACCTGTCCCTCCGCCACCCGGCGGAAGTCCAGGCCCTGAAGCCACAGTCCCTACGCTGAGCAATCCTGCCGTGGGCGCCTTGCGGGGTCTCACGCCGGGCGGCCCTAATAGTGCTTCGTTAGATTGTTGCGGCGTGTCGGTTGTTTGGCCTTGATTAACGTGTTTGACTGCGGTGTATGGACGAGCGGGGGCTCAGGCAGGTACGGACGCAGTTGGAGGACTTCGCCGCGGACGTGTTCGCGGGCCTGCCGCGTTCGGATCAACGGGCCACCGGCCTGCGGTATCTGCGTGGGTTGATGTTGGACGGTGCGCGTAAGTCGATGCAGCCGATGGCTGAGCGGCTGGGGATCGACTACCAGCAGTTGCAGCAGTTCGTGACGTCGTCCACCTGGGACGTGAGTGGGGTGCGGCGCCGTCTGGCCGCGATGGCCGTGGATGTCCTCGCCCCGCAGGTGTGGGTGGTCGACGACACCGGATTCCCCAAGGATGGCAAGGCTTCCCCGTGCGTGTCCCGGCAGTACTCCGGCACGTTGGGCAAGGTCTCCAACTGTCAGATCGCGGTCAGTGTGCACGCGGCCAGCGCTGCGGCCTCGGCGATGCTCGGCTGCGCGCTGTTCGTCCCGGCCTCCTGGGATGAGACGTGTGTGCCGGACGAGGACGGCAACATCGCCAATGAGTACGCCCGCCGCCTGGCCGAGCGGTCCACTACGACGGGCAAGGACGGGGCGAAGAAGCCGTATGTGCGCAAGAAGTTGCCGCGCGAGGAGCAGATTGCCGACATCCGCAAGCGGCGGGCCGCCGCGAGGATCCCCGACCAGCAGCGGTACCGGCCCAAGTGGCTGATCGCGTTGGAACTGCTCGACGAACTCGCCGGCTGGGATCTGTACCCGCCCGTACTGACCGGCGACGCCGGCTACGGGCAGGTCGCCGAGTTCCGCCAAGGCCTGAGCGACCGCGACATCCGCTACGTCCTGGCGACCACCTCCACCACCACCGTGCAGCCAGGCCCGGCCGTCCCGGTCGCCAAGCCCCGCGCAGGGCGGGGTCCGCGCCCCAAGCCCGCCTACCCCGACCCGGCGGTCAGCGTGAAGACCCTGGCCACCGCCCACGGCGCCGCCGCGGCGCAACCGGTGACCTGGCGTCCCCGCCTGCCCGACCGGGCCGACCCCGACAAGCCCGTCGGCGAGCTGACCGGCCACTTCTTCGCCGTCCGCGTGCGCCCCGCCAGCCAATCGATCCCCCGCGGCGACCACGGCGTCCTGCCCGAGTGCTGGCTGCTCGTCCAGTGGCCACCCGACGCGGCCGAACCCAGCGACTACTGGCTGTCCGACCTGCCCGACCACACCCCGCTGACCGAACTGGTCGCCATAGCCAAAGCACGCTGGCGGATCGAACACGACTACCGCGAACTCAAGACCGGCCTGGGCCTGGACCACTTCGAAGGCCGCTCCTGGATCGGCTGGCACCGCCACGTCACCCTGGCCGCCACCGCCCAGCTCTTCCTCACCAAACTCCGC
>DASTGO010000300.1:0-8888 GCA_035719045.1 Kineosporiaceae bacterium
ATACACCGCGTACGGCAGCGACGGCTCAACCTTCGTGACCGCCGCCGTCGTGGGATACACGTTGCGGGGCCGACCCGTGGCCGGGTCGACGTCGGCCACACGCACACGCGGCCGCGGTGACACGTAGGCGACAGCAGCCCAGCCACTCAGCTCAGTCGTCACCGACGCCGCGGTCACGAGGCCACGGACGTTTCAACTGGCACGAGACGCCGTCGAAATGACGGTGTCCTGCTGCCGTCCATTTGGACGACTTCGTGCGTGGCAACACACGGAAACAAGGCCTGGTGGTGGCCGTTATCGCCGCGCCCAGGTACTCTCACAAGTGAGTTCCTTCCGCGCTCAACGGGCGTGTGGAACAGAGCCCAGCGCACGAGCCGGCGGCCAAACCAGATGCGTGCGAGGGGCTGGAGCGTGGAGGGCCCGCCCCGGCAAGGGCGGGCTTCTCCTTTTTGGTGCGTTAGGCCGACTGCAGAGGCAGCACCTCCTGGTCAGCCGGTACCGGAGCCGTCCACCACATAGGACGACCATCCGCGTCGAGCTGCCGCCCCAACTCGGCCAGCACCTCGTCGATGAGGGCATCTCGCGTCACGCCCAGGGCCTCCGCTGCCCTTTCCGCCACCTCCAGGTTCTCCGGAAGCAGGCGGAACATGGCGGGCCTGGTCAGTGCGCCCACACCATTCGGGCGGCGCTTGCGTCCTGGACGTCCAGCCATAGCCACCGATCCAACCGCTCTGTGCAATCACAGAGACGTGCGCCACGCCGAGAGCTCCCACGAATTTGGAAGCAAATCCGGGGCGGTGCTGGTTCCTCACCCGGGGTGCGACACGGAGGGCCACCAACTCTGGACGTACAGTGACGAAAGGATGAAGTGCGTAGATTCGCTGGACCCACGGCCGACGCTTCGCATCGGTGAAGGCCGTCACGACGTCACCACGCGGGGCTGCCCGGCGGCCGCGAGAGTGCGGATGCGTTCGGCGCCGACGTGCGCGCGGCCGGTTCGGGTGGCGTCGCGGCGGATGCACACATCGAGCGGGACGTGACGCAGGTCTGCCACGGCTACCTGGGCGCCGCAAGCTCGGGCGACCGCGAGGGTCGCGGCCAGGTGGTCCTCTTGGAGGTGGGTGTCGTCGACCAGGACGACGTCGGAGCCGCCGGTCAACGCCGCCCGGATCCGGGCGTGGTGTTCGAGGGTGACCTCGACCTCCTGCTGGGGAGTGGTGGTGGCCGGGTTGAGGCCGAGGGCGGCGCGGACGTCGTCGCGGGAGATCCGACTGACCGTCAGGCCATGGCCGGTCAGTCGGATCTGCCACGTCTGCGCCCACCGGGTCTTGCCGCAGCCGGGCAGCCCGCGGGTGGCTACTAGGACAGGTCGGCCGCCGGCACCGTCGACCAGGCCGGCGAGCACCTGGTCAGCCGACGGCACCGAGGTGAGGTTGGGGTGGAACTGCTCGGCGGGCCTGGCGGCGCTGGCGCCGACCTGGATGGTGATCCCGGCGCCGGTGAACTGTGCGGAGGTCACGCGGTCGCCTCAGGCGCCTGCGCCGGGGGTTGCCGCGGCCTGCGCGGCGGCCTGGTCGATCTGGTAGCGCTGGGCGCGTGGGTCCCAGGTGACGAAGGCGTTCTTGGCGTAGATGGCGTACAGCACGCGGGTGTAGTCCTCGACCAGGTGGTCGATCCCCACGGCGGTGGTCCACCAGTTGAGGGTCTGGGCGACCTCGGCGCGCGGGTTGACTCCGTGCCAGAGGGCGGCCCGGTCGGGGCCTTCGGCGTCGGCGGCCCAGTGCTCGCAGTCGTGGAAGATCAACTGCTCGCCGCAGTCCGGGCAGCAGGCGTGGTCGCAGTCGTCCCCATGCGGTTGCCCGGGTTCCACCCGACAGCCGGGGCAGACGTCAAGGGTGAAGCCTCGCTCCCTCAGGGCCTGGGCATGACTGGTGGGTGCCGGCTGGGGAGTGTCGACGGTCTGTTCGTTACTCACGGCTACTCCAGCGGTGTCGTCGGGCGGTAGGAGGGTGTCGTCGCCGCGGTGCCAGTTGGCGCGACGCAGGGTGATGCGGCCGGTCCCGCCGCACATCGGGCAGCCCTGAACGCCTCGGCACTGCAGGCAGGGCACGCTCTCGTCGAGCAGCCGGTGAGCGGCCTCGGCGTCGTACTCGGGGGCGTCGGGGTTGTAGGTGGGCTCGTGGACCAGGCAGAAGCCACCTTCGCTCTCGGGGTGTGACGGCTCGGGACACCACTCGATCCCGGGCATGCCTGAGCCGGTCTGGCGGGGACACAGGTGTCGGCGGCGTCGGGCGTACTCCTGGTCGGACTCCCAGTCCTCCTGGTCGCCGGCCATCAGGTCCAGGTGGCGGGTGCAGTAGCCGTCGGGGTTGCCCTCCCCCTCCTCGGTGGGCTCCCCGCACCGGGCGGCCCCGAACAGGGCCGTACAGGTCCGCCCGCCGGGGACGGCGGAAGGGACCAGGGCCAGGCCGGGCGTGGCGGGGGCGGGGGCGGCCGGCAAGAGCTGGAGGCGGTCGGTGGCGCCCTGGCGGCTGGTGCCGTCGACCCGAACGGTGATGCCGTTGTTGGTGAACTGGCCGGTGCTCATGCCGCCGCCTCCGCGCCGCGCAGGCCGGCCAGGACCTGGGGCAGGTCGTCGGCGGGCTTGAGGACTTCGCGGGGCTTGCTGCCTTCGCTGGGCCCGACGACACCGCGGGACTCCAGCAGGTCCATCAGCCGCCCGGCCTTGGCGAACCCGACTCGCAGCTTGCGCTGCAGCATCGAGGTGGATCCGAACTGGGTGGTCACCACGAGCTCGGCGGCCTGGATCAGCAGGTCGAGGTCGTCGCCGACGTCCTCCGCCCCCGCACGTGGCCCGGGGGTGGTGTCGCTCAACGGAGTGGCTGCCGGGGCGGATGCGGACGCGGGCTGGGCCTTGACGTGGGCCACGACGCGGGCGATCTCGGCCTGGTCGACCCAGGCGCCCTGCACCCGGATCGGCTTGCTGGCCCCCATCGGCAGGAACAGCCCGTCGCCCTGGCCGATGAGCTTCTCGGCGCCGGGCTGGTCCAGGACGACTCGGGAGTCGGTGAGCGAGGAGGTGGCGAAGGCCATCCGGCTGGGGACATTGGCCTTGATCAGGCCGGTGACGACGTCGACGGACGGGCGTTGGGTGGCCAAGACGAGGTGGATGCCGGCGGCTCGGGCGAGCTGGGTGATCCGTACGACGGAGTCCTCGACGTCGCGGGGGGCGACCATCATCAGGTCGGCCAGCTCGTCGACGACGACCAGCAGGTAGGGGTAGGGACGCAGGGCTCGCTGGCTGCCGGCGGGCGGGGTGACCTTTCCGGCTCGCACGGCGGCGTTGAAGTCGTCGATGTGCTTGAACCCGAACGCGGCGAGGTCGTCGTAGCGGGCGTCCATCTCCTTGACGACCCACTGCAGCGCCTCGGCGGCCTTCTTCGGGCTGGTGATGATCGGCGTGATCAGGTGCGGGATGCCCTCGTAGGCGCTCAGCTCGACCCGCTTGGGGTCGATCAGCACCATCCGCACCTGGTCTGGGGTGGATCGCATGAGCAGCGAGGTGATCATGGAGTTGACGAAGCTGGACTTGCCCGATCCGGTGGCGCCGGCGACGAGCAGGTGCGGCATCTTCGACAGGTCGGTGGGCAGGTCGCGGCCTTCGACGTCGCGGCCGACGCCGATGGTCAGGGGGTGCCCGGAGCTGGTGCAGGCGTCGCTGCGCAGGACGTCCCCGAGGGCGACGGTCTCCCGGTCGGCGTTGGGGACCTCCACGCCGATCGCGGACTTGCCGGGGATCGGCGACAGGATCCGCACGTCCTCCGATGCCACCGCGTAGGCGATGTTCTTGCTGAGCGCGGTGACCTTCTCGACCTTCACTCCGCGTCCGAGCTCGACCTCGTAGCGGGTGACGGTGGGCCCGCGGCTGAAGCCGGTGACCCGGGCGTCGACGTCGAACTGGGCCAGGACCTGGTTGATCGCTTTGACCACCCGGTCGTTGGCTGCGGTTCCGCTCTTGGGCTTGGCTCCGCAGGACAGCAGACCCGGGTCGGGCAGCTGGAACGGGCGACCGGGGGCGGCCTTGACCGGGCCGGGTGCTCCCGCCGTGCCTTGCCTTCGTGGCGTGGGAGTAGTCCTGGTGGGTTCCAGGCACATCGTTAGGCCGCCGACGGTCACCTGCACCGGGGAGCCGCCCGGACCGGCGGGGGGCCCGGACTCCGGCGCCTGGCCTGAGGCGGCTGGCGCGCCCGGGTGGTGGGGTTGGAAGCCGTGCAGGACCAGCGGCGGGCGGGTGAGCGGGACGGCGGCCCCATCCTGCTCCTCGGCCTGATCGGTGCTGGTCTCGTCCTGGGAGTCGGTGGGGGTGCCACTCCCCCGGTCTGCGGGGTCACTGGGTGACGGGCTGCGGTGGGGCCGGGTCGGGACTCGGGCGGGCAGACCCTTCAGGCGGGACGGGACGGCCCGCACGGGGGTGCCGGTGGCGACCAGCAGTCCGAAGCCGGCGAAGACGGCGAGGATGCCGACCGCGACGACGCCGCCCAGGCCGTTGGCCAGTGGTGTGGCGGTCAGCCACCCGAGCAGTCCGCCCGGGCTGTGCAGCGGGGAGGTCTTCCCGGACTGGGTCAGGGCGAGCAGTCCGGCGGCGGCGACGGCGGTCAGGGCCAGTCCGAGACCGACCCGGCCGGCGTTCTTGGCCCGGTCAGGGTGTCGCATCAGGTGCATCGCCAGAACGCCGAGGGCCAGCGGGATGGCGACGCTGCCGAGGCCGACCAGGCCCGCGGTGACCGCGTGGATGGCTGGTCCGGCCGGGCCCGCCAACCCGAACCACTCCTGGGCGGCGATCACGGCTGCGATCAGCAGCAGGGTGAGGCCGAGGAAGTCGCGGCGGTGGACGGGGTCCAGGTCGCGTGCGGAGGCACCCACCCGGCGTGCTCCGGCCCCGACTGCGCGACCGGCCAGGGTGCCGCCGGCGGACAGGAAGCGGCTCAGGGTGAGGTTGTTGTGGGTTCGACGGCGCGGGTAGGCGTAGGGGACCCGGTGTCCACTCGGTGCCCTGCGGGTGGCTGGTGCGCGCCGGGTGCTGCTGCCCCGCCGGGATCGGGTGACGGCCCGGTCCACCTCGTCCAGCAGATCGTCGATCTGGGCGGCGGACGGGCGACGACCGTTGCCGGTGGCGCGGCGGGTCGTGGTGGTTCTGCCGCGGCTTGTCTTGCGCGTGGCCATCAGGGCACTCCTGTTCTGGGTGGAGGGGACGAGGGAGGAATCAGGCGGCGGGCTCGTCGCCGATCGGGTCGAGGCCTGCGGTCTCCGCGATCGCCCACAGGGCACCGGTTTTGATCACCTGACCCCGCTTGCTCAGGTCGGTCAGGGCGTTGGAGATGGTCTTGCGGGACGGCCCGTGGGTGTCCTGCTCGGCGAGGGTTTCCAGCTCTTTCAGCTGCTGGGGGCCGTGGCGGCGCAGCCGGTCCAGCACCCACCGGCGGCTGGCAGGCAGGTCGTCCTCGACGTCTTCCGCGCCGGAGGAAGGCCTCGGGGCCGGCATCGTCGGGGCGGCGGACGGGCGCACGGAGTAGGTGCCGTCGTCACTGACGCGAAGCAGGCGGCGGGAGGACAGGTCTGCCAGGACCTGCTCGAGCCCGTCGGCGGCGGGCAGCACCTCCTGCAGCTGCGCGAACTTCATCGGCCCGCGGTCGGACAGCAGGGTGAGCACCCACTCGTGGGCCATGGTCAGCCCGACCAGGGCGGCCGAGGTCTGGGGTGCGGGCTGGCTGAGGGATGCGCTCTGGCGGTGGGGGTCGAAGGTGTAGCCGGGGGTCCAGCAGTCGTCCCAGTGGGCGGCCGTGTAGGCGGGGCCGGCCGCAGCCAGGTCCGCCCCGGCCAGGTGCCGCTGGGTGATGGTGGGCAGGACCTCCATCACGAGGTCCTTCCTGGCGTGGCGCACCTGCGCGGGGAACCCGACGAGCTTGCCGCGCACCAGCACCGCGGCCTGCCCGTCCGGCAGACCACGCAGGTCGACGTCGACCCCGGAGGCGGAGTCCAGGGTGAGCCGGGAAGCACCGGATCCGCCGGCCCGGTGACAGATCGCCGACCCGGCGGAGGTCATCAGGTTGCGGGCCTGGACGCCGCCGATGATGTCCTCAAACGACGGGGACTGGGTGATCTGCCAGACCTCCACCCCGACCGCCCGGCCCTGTTCGAGGATCTCGCAGACCATGCCGACGTGCTTGGACGAGAGCACCCGGTTGATCGCGGTGACGTCGTCCAGCATGAGCATGACGATCGGGTCGTCCTCGTCCCAGGTGTGCCACTCGTTCAGGCCGAGGGCGCCGCGGCGGTCCATCCGCGCGACCATCACCTGGTAGGCGATCTCGATGAGGATCGGCCACTGCTCGGGCATGCGGGCGTAGCGAGAGACCACCGACCGCAGGTAGGGGGTGGAGATCCCCTTCTTGCCGTCGGCCAGCAGCGCCACCACCACACCGGCCTTCAGACCGGGCAGCAGGACCGAGACGCTGGACACCGACTTGCCGGACCCCGAGGTCCCGGAGATGAAGCCGTGGCGGACCCCGTCGCTGTCGAACAGCGGGATCTCAACGGTGGATCCGTCCAGGCGCTCCGCCAGGGGCATCAGGCCGTTGTCGAGCAGCACCGGCCCCTGCCAGTCCACTCCCCCAGGGCGCTCCAGGTGCCGGGACGGGGTGAACATGATCTGGACCTGCGTGGAGTTGTCGCGCACGGCCTCGATGGACACCGTGTCGACCGGCATTCCCAGCAGGGCCTCGACGCCGCGGCGGGTCATGCCGCTGGCGGCGTCCGCGGCGTGAACGCCGTGCGCCAGCTGCACCGTCAGGCCCAGGGCACCCTCGGCGGGCTCGATGAGGGAGCCCTCGACCGGCCACGAACCGCGCAGCGCACGTGGGCCGGAACCAACCGTGATCTCTTGGACCCACCCGTTGAGCACGCGCTCGGCCAGCGGCGACAGCAGCGAGGGCGGAGGCGGAGCGGGGCGGCGGGAGGTCCACCAGGCCCGGGTCGGGTATCCCAGGGCGGCGCCGAGGATTGCGGCCTCGGCCCACCACGGCAGCATCCCGGCGGTCAGGCCGCACTGGGCGGTCCAGGCAGCCGTGGCGGCCAGGCCGCTGGAGGCGATGCGTCGTTCGCGCCGGGACAGGAACATCCGTCCGCGGGGGCCCTTGATCCCGGTCCGTGCCGCTGCCTCCATGGCCGCGGCGGCAGCCGCCAGCCCGGTCACCGTCCATCCCGGGGCTGCAGCGGCCCCGATCGCCGCGCCGGCGGCCACGCTGGCAGGGGCCAGTCGCCAGCGGTGCTTCCAGGCGGCACCCAACGCGATTTCGGGTAGCCGGGAGGTCAGCGAGGGCTGGGTGGGTTCGGGCTCGGTCTGCGCGGACCGCCACGGGTAGGGGTGGGGGCCGAAGGGGGCGCTCACGAACGCGTCCTTTCTCGGGCTGGGGTGGGTGTGCTGGGGTTGGGCCTGGTGGTGGGGCCCCGCCTCGATCGGGGCCCCACCACGCGGCCGTCACCCCGCGTTGCGGAAGGCGTCCACCAGGCCGTGGGCCTGCAGGCCGGTGACGGTCTCGCCGAGGCTGTCGGCCTCGTCGAGGGCGGCGAGCATCTCGGTCAGGGCGTCGCGGATCTGGTCGGCGACGCCGTTGGCGTCACTGACCCGGTTGACGGCCGCGGTGAGCCGCTCGGTCCCGAACGGGGCGGCGTTGTAGCGGTCGGGCAGCTGCCCGGTCCAGGTGGCCAGGCGCCGGGTCAGGTCGGCGAACTCCTCCAGGACGCCCTCGGCGTTGGCGATCTCGCCGCGCAGGCTGGCGGTGGAGGTGATGTCGCCCTCGCCGATGCCGCCGCCGACCATGTCCTGGCGGATCGTGTCGGGAGCGGCCGTTCCCGGGCCGGTGGCCTGGTTCGGGACGGTGGAGGGGTGCCCGCCGCTGGCGGGGGCGGGTGCGTCGGTGATCGAGTAGGTCGGTTCGGTCATGTCTGGGCTGCTCACTTTCGGTGTCGGTGGAGGGTGAGGGGCAGGTGCCGCCTCACCGGGGTGGGGTCAGGCGGAGACGTAGCCGCGGGTGTGGCCGGTGGCGCCCATGGCGTCGGCCTGCTCCCCCAGCGCGTCGGCCTGGTCGCAGGCCCTGCGCAGGGCGTTGAGGGCCTCCTTGATGACCGTGGCGACCCCCTGGGCTTCCAGCAGTTCGCCGATCGCCTCGGTCAGGCCCTTGGTCTGGGGGCCGCCGATGCCGACGGCCGCCTCGTAGCGCTCGGGCAGCCCGTCGCGCCAGGCCTTCAGCTGCTCGGCGAGCACCTCCGCCCGCTCGATCCACCCGAGGGCCTGGCCGATCTCGAACCGCAGGTCGGCGGTGGTGGCCAGCTCGGCGACGCCGGGCCCTGCCCCCTGCCCCAGGGTCGGGTCGGCGATGGTCTGGTTGGTCATCTGTCCTCCTGTTGGTTGTGCCTTGGGTCTTGCCGGACCGGCGGCCGATGGGCTACCGGGGTCTGGGGGTGATGTGGGCCCGGGCGTGGTGCGGGAGGTGGGGCCCGCGGCGGTGGCTGGTCGAGGTGCCCCGGCCTGCGGGCCGGTCGGCTGACGCGGGCCTGCAGGAGCAGGGCGCGGCGTTGGGAAGGGGTCGGGGGCATCCCGGGGTGCCCGGTGCTTGGCCGCGGCGATGGCGTGGCGTGCGCCGTCGGGCATGGCGCGCACGCCGATGTCGGTGGCCTGGATCAGCGAGCGGGCGGCTCGCAGGGTCAGCACGCCGGCGTGCTCGACCTTCAGGGCCTTGCTGCGCACTCCCCCGGCTTCGTGCCAGCGGTCTCGGCGGGCGCTGCGCCGGCGGGCCCGGGCGGGTCCGCCGCGCCGCCACTCGTTCTCC
>DASTGO010000301.1:0-9598 GCA_035719045.1 Kineosporiaceae bacterium
GTCCCCTGGCGTCGGTCCGACGACCGGCCGGTGACCGTCCTCCCGACGGTTCCCGGCCGGTCCGCCGTCGGAACCTTCCGGCAGTGGGCGGATCAGGCCGGCGGGCGGATCAGGCCGGCCAGGCCTGGGCGAGCCGGGCCCGGGTCTCGGCGAGCAGTTCCGGCAGGGCTTTGGTGCTGGCGATGATCGGCAGGAAGTTCGCGTCCCCACCCCAGCGGGGCACGATGTGCTGGTGCAGGTGAGCGGCGATCCCGGCACCCGCGACCGCGCCCTGGTTCATCCCGAGGTTGAACCCCTGGCAACCCGACACCTCCGCCAGCACCCGCATCGCCGTCTTGGTCTGCTCGGCCAGTTCGGCGGTCTCCTCCCCGGTCAGGTCCGGGTAGAGCGCGACATGCCGGTACGGGCAGACCATGACGTGCCCGGTGTTGTACGGGTACAGGTTGAGCACCACGTAGGTGGTCCGTCCGCGAGCCACGACCAGCCCGCTCTCGTCCCCGAGCCCGGGCGCACGGCAGAACGGGCAGTGCGGCCCGGCCTCACCGTCGGCGGGCTTGTCCTCTCCCCGCAGGTAGACCATCCGGTGCGGGGTCCACAGACGCTCGAAGCCGTCCCTGGCGCCGGTGAGCTCCCAGGCCGGCTGGGCGTCCACGGCAGGCTCGCCCGCCCGGTCGCCGGAGGGCAGGCTGCCGTTCCCGGCGTTCGGCACGGCGTTCTGGGGACGGTCGGACACGCGGCGAGTCTAGGGCCTGCCTCCGGCCGGTGGCCCGCTGCCGCCGCCCGTCCGGACGGGCCCGCCTCTCCCCCGCTGCTGCGGCATCCACGACGCCATCCGCGACGGCCGTCACGGGCTCAAGGCCGACCACTGCGGATCCGATGATCAGGTGAGGAACTCTGGCTTTCCGCCGCTTCCGGGGAGGACCCGTTGACCCTGCTTCGCACGCTTTCGATCCGGGTGCGCCTGCTGGCGGCATTCGGCCTCGTGGTCGCCCTGGTCGCGATGGCGGCCGGGTACGCGCTCTACTCGGTGGGGCAGTTGCGGGACGCCCAGTCGCAGATCGAGCAACTGCACCAGATCCGGGACCTCGCCAACCAGGTGAAGTACTACAACGCGGATATCCCGGGCTGGCAGTACACCTACGTCGAGCAGTCCTTCATCTCCGGGCCGGCCAAGGCCACCGACGACAAGGGCGCCTTCCGGCCGGGCCTGCTCAAGGACCGGCAGGAACTGGACAGCGTCCTGGCCACCCTCGCCAAGGCCCCGCTGACCGACTCCGAGAAGTCGCTCGTCGCGCAGATGGTTACCACCTGGGCCGACTTCTGGACCCAGGACGACCAGGTGGTCCAACTCGTCCGCAAGGGGGACGTCAAGGGCTTCGACGCGATCCTCAACGGGCCCGCCTGGACCGACTACGACAAGGTGCTGGCGCTCACCGGCAAGCTGGTGGCCTCCCTCGACCAGCGGCTGGCCGCGCGGGTCAAGCAGGCCGACGGCCAGGCCGGCACCAGCAACCTGGTGGGGTACCTCATGCTGACCGTCTCCCTGTTGCTGGCCTGCGGTCTCGCCGCGGCGGTCACCAGGAGCGTGCGCAAGCCGCTGAGCCTCTGCGTGGAGGCGCTCGACTCGCTGGCGGCCAAGGACACCACCCGGGTGCTCGACATCGTCGGCAACGACGAGATGACCCGGCTGGCCCGGTCCTACACCGCCGCGGCCCGCAACATGCACGACGCCGTCTCGCTCATCGCGGACTCCGCCAACGCCCTGGACGACGCCGCAGCCCAGCTGACCCGGACCTCCGCCGAGGGCGCGGCCAGCGCCGACCGGACCACGGCGAACGCCCACCAGGTGTCGACCGCGATGCAGGAGGTGAGCCTGGCGGTGAGCACGGTCTCCACGGGGTCGGACGAGATGGGTTGTGCGATCGGGGACATCGCCCGCAACACCTCGGACGCCGCCGGGGTGGCCGCCGAGGCGGTGCAGGCCGCGGCCCGGACCGCGGAGCTGATGGACCGGCTCGGCCAGACCTCGCAGACCATCGGTGAGGTGGTCCAGGTGATCACGCAGATCGCCGAGCAGACCAACCTGCTGGCGCTCAACGCGACCATCGAGGCGGCGCGGGCGGGCGAGGCCGGGAAGGGGTTCGCGGTCGTGGCGAGCGAGGTCAAGGACCTCGCCCAGGAGACCGGCCGGGCCACGGAGACGATCACCGAGCGGATCGACGCCATCCGGGACCAGACCGGGCAGGCGGTCTCGACGATCCAGGAGATCAGCACGGTGATCAACCGGATCAACGACTACCAGGCGACCATCTCGGCCGCCCTGGAGGAGCAGACGGCGACCACCGCCCACATCTCACAGGCGGTGGCCGACGCGGCCCACAACAGCGCCACGATCACCCACACCATCGAGGCGGTCGCCGACTCCGCCGACCAGACGGCTGCCTCGGTGCGGGAGATCCGCCTGGCCAGCGAACAGCTCGCCGACCGTTCCGCCCAGCTGCGTCAGGCGGTCGCCGGCTTCGTCCTCTGAGCGGTCTCGTTCAGACCTGCACCCGGGCCCGGATCGACTCCAGGATCCGGGCCACGGCGTCCTCCACCGCCACGCCGTTGTCCTGGCGGCCGTCACGGAACCGGAAGGACACCGCCCCCTTGCCGGCGTCCTCCTGCCCCGCGATCAGCATGAACGGCACCTTTTGCGTGGTGTGGGTGCGGATCTTCTTCTGCATCCGGTCGTCGGAGGCGTCCAGCTCGGCGCGGACCCCCGCCTCCCGCAACCGGGCCACCACACCCTCCAGGTACGGCACGTTGTCCGCGCTGACCGGGATGGCCACCACCTGGACCGGCGCCAGCCAGGGCGGGAACGCACCCGCGTAGTGCTCGGTGAGCACGCCGAAGAACCGCTCGAGCGAGCCGAACTTCGCCGAGTGGATCATCACCGGCTGCTTGCGGGTACCGTCCTCGGCGGTGTACTCGAGACCGAACCGGGCCGGCTGGTTGAAGTCCAGCTGGATCGTCGACATCTGCCAGGTGCGCCCGATGGCGTCCCGGGCCTGCACCGACACCTTGGGGCCGTAGAACGCCGCGCCACCCGGGTCGGGCACCAACTCCAGGCCGGTGCTCTCCGCAGCCTCCTTCAGGACCGCGGTCGCCTCCGCCCACTGCTCGTCGGAGCCGATGAACTTGTCGGAGTCCCCGCGGGTGGACAGCTCCAGGTAGAAGTCGTCCAGCCCGAAGTCCCGCAGCAGCCCCAGCACGAAGCCGAGCAGCTTGCGGATCTCGTCCGGCGCCTGCTCCGGCGTGCAGTAGCTGTGCGAGTCGTCCTGCGTCAGCCCGCGGACCCGGGTCAGGCCCTGGACCACGCCGGACTTCTCGTACCGGTAGACGGTGCCGAACTCAAACAGCCGCATCGGCAGCTCACGGTAGGACCGTCCGCGCGACCTGAAGATCAGGTTGTGCATCGGGCAGTTCATCGCCTTGAGGTAGTACTGGCTGTTCTCCAGCTCCATCGGCGGGAACATCGTGTCCGCGTAGTACGGCAGGTGCCCGGACGTCTCGAACAGGTGGGACTTGCTGATGTGCGGGGTGCCGACGTAGAGGAAGCCCTCCTCGATGTGGCGACGGCGGACGTAGTCCTCCATCTCCCGCTTGATCACACCGCCCTTGGGGTGGAACACCACCAGGCCCGAGCCGATCTCCTCCGGGAAGGAGAACAGGTCCAGCTCGGCGCCGAGACGGCGGTGGTCGCGGCGCTCGGCCTCCGCCAGCCGCTCCAGGTAGGCCTTGAGGTCGTCCTTGCCGGCCCAGGCCGTGCCGTACACCCGCTGCAGCTGCGGGTTCTTCTCGCTGCCCCGCCAGTAGGCCGCGGCGGTCCGCATCAACTGCCAGCCGTTGGCCAGGATCCGGGTGGTGGGGACGTGCGGGCCCCGGCACAGGTCCTTCCAGGCGACCGAGCCGTCCCGGTGCAGGTTGTCGTAGATCGTCAGCTCGCCACCGCCGACCTCCGCGGAGGCGCCTTCGGCGGCCGCCTCGACCTGCTCCTCGCTGGCCGTGCCGACATTGCCGCCCGACCCGCCCTTGAGGCCGATCAGCTCCAGCTTGTACGGCTCGGCGGCCAGCTCGGCACGCGCCTCCTCGTCGGTGACGACCCGGCGGCGGAAGGTCTGGCCCTCCTTGACGATCCGCTGCATCACCTTCTCGAGGTCCTTGAGGTCCTCGGGGGTGAACGGCCGCTCGACGTCGAAGTCGTAGTAGAAGCCGTCCCGGACCGGCGGACCGATACCCAGCCGGGTCTGCGGGAACAACTCCTGCACGGCCTGGGCGAGCACGTGGGCGCAGGAATGCCGCAGCACCGACAGCCCGTCCTCGCTGGTCACCGGGACCGCCTCGACGACATCGCCGTCGGACAACGCGGCGGTCAGGTCCCGCAGCTCGCCGTTGATCCGGGCTACGACGATCGACCGGTCCTGGAAGAGGTCCGCCGCCGTCGTGCCCGTCGTCACGGCACGCTTCTCATCCTGCGCACCTTCACGGACGACGATCGTCACCTCGGACACGGGACACCTCTCGCGGTCTGTCATCGGGCAGCCGGTCAGCCAGGAAACGGACTCTGGCCCGGCTGCGGTCGTCTCATCACGGCCTGTGCCGCACCGTGATGCTATCGACTGCCCGGCACCGCCCTCTCCCGAGTTCCGCCCGCGCGTCGCAGGGCGGGGGTAGCGTCACCTATCGATCACGGCGGTCGCGGACCGCTGCGGGCCGGCGAGGAGGACAGGATGAGGCGGTCCCGGAGGGTGCAGGTACCGGTGGTGGTGCTGGCGTCGGTGCTCATCAGCGGGCTGGCGGCCGGGTGTTCGGGCTCCGGGCCGGGATCGGGGCCGGCCTCGGTGACGGGCTCGGTGCCCACGACGGGCGGGTCCACCTCAGGCAGCGGTGCGGGTACCGCCTCGGGATCCTCGGCCTCCGCGACCTCGGCCTCCGCGGCCTCCGGTTCGGGGTCGGCGTCCCCCGGTTCCCCGACCGCCGCGCCGACGGCCACCCGGACCACGATGCGGGCCCAGGCCATGTTCTCCTCGCCGAGCAAGAACATCTCCTGCTGGATGGAGGGGGTGGACGCCCGTTGCGACATCGCCGAGCGCAGCTGGAAGGCCCCGGCCAAGCCGTCGAGCTGCGAGCTGGACTACGGCCAGGGAATGAGCCTGCACGCCGGAAGTCCGGGATTCACCTGCGCGGGAGACACCGTGCTCGGGCAGGCCACGATCCTGCCCTACGGCGAGGCGATGCTGGTCGGTGCCAACGTGTGCAGCTCGCTGCAGTCCGGGATGCGCTGCGTCGACCTCACCAGCAAGCACGGGTTCTTCCTGTCCCGGGACGGCTACCAGCTCTTCTGAGCCCGCGGCCGTCATCCGTTCCGTTTCCGACGGCGACAGCGTCCACCCGTTCGTGGTTCATCCGTTCGAGCCGCGACTGCGTCCTGGCCGGGGCAGGGGCCTCAGCAAACGGAACAGGGGCCACAGCCGGCAGACCCGCCCGACCCGCTGCCGCAGTCACCACGAGACAACTGAGGCACCGAGGCCCGGACGGACCTGCCGGCGGAAGACCTCACTCAGCCTTTCGGCATCAGCCGCTCGGGCATCCAGGGCCGCAGCACCTCCGGCATCCGGACCGAACCGTCGGCCTGCTGGTGCTGCTCCAGGATCGCCGGCAGGAGGCGACTCGTGGCCAGTCCGGAAGCGTTGAGGGTGTGCACCAACTGCGGCTTGCCGTCCGGCCCGCGGAACCGGATCCGGCCGCGGCGGGCCTGGAAGTCGCGGGCGTTGGAGGACGAGCTGACCTCCAGGTACCGGTCGATGCTCGGCAGCAGGACCTCGATGTCGAAGGTCTTCGCCATCGACGCACTGGTGTCCTCGGCCGCCAGCAGAGTGACCCGGTGGTGCAGTTCCAGACCCTGGACCAGGGCCTCGGCCTTGCCGACGAGTTCCTCGTGCGCCCGGGCGGAGTCCTCCGGGGTCGTGTACTGGAACATCTCGACCTTGTCGAACTGGTGCCCGCGCAGGGTGCCCCGCTCGTAGCTGCGGTACCCGCCGATCTCCTTGCGGTAGCAGGGGGTGTAGGCGAAGTACTTCAGCGGCAGGTCCTCGGCCGGGATGATCTCGTCCCGGTGCAGGCTCACCAGGGCGGTCTCCGCGGTCGGGATCAGGAAGTGCGACGGGGTGCCGTCCTCGTCCCGCTCGACGATGTAGACGTCCTCGGCGAACTTCGGGAACTGCCCGGCCGCGTAGCCGCCCTCGTAGGTGAGGATGTGCGGCGGCAGGATGAACGTGTAGCCGTCCCGCAGGTGGCTCTGCACGAAGTAGTTCAGCAGCGCCCACTCCAGCTGGGCGCCGAGGCCGGTGTATACCCAGGACCCGGTGCCGTTGAGCTTCGTCCCGCGCTTGTAGTCGACCAGGCCGAGGCTCTCCGCGAGCTCGACGTGGTCCCTCGGGGTGAAGTCGAAGGCGGGCGCCTGGCCGAACTCCCGGATGACGACGTTGGACTCCTTGCCGCCCGGCGGCACGTCCTCGTCCGGCAGGTTCGGCAGGCCGTCCAGGAAGGACTGGCGCTCGGTGGACAGCCGCCGGTTGTCGGCCTCGAGTTCGGTGATCCGGTCCCCGATCGCCTGGGACCGCTCACGCAGGGCGGAGTCGTCCTCCCCGGAACGGCGCAGCTTGGCGATCTGCTCCGAGACGGACTTACGCTCGGCGCGCGCCTGCTCCAGCTCGGTCTGGTTCTTCCGCAGCTCGGCGTCGGTGGCGAGGAACGGCCCGAAGTCGACGTTGAGCTGGCGCTTGGCGAGCAGCTTGCTGATCCGCTCGGGGTCGCGCCGGATCTCATTGGGGTCCAGCATGGTCGAAGTACCTGTCTCCTGGTCACGGTGGAGAGCGCACGAAGCTCAGGACCGGCCGGCGAGTCTGCCGGGAAGGACAGTCGCGGATCGGCTCGGGAGCGCCGGTTGCCCGCGGCGACTCTACCAGCGCATCCGAGCCGGACCACGGACGAACCGGGACCGCAATGCCATGGCGGGCTCCCGCCGCGGCATGCGCTCGTCTACCGGTCAACGGCCGGTGGCCGCCGGCGATGCACGGGGGTCACCCGGACCGCCGCAGGGCGGCGCAGCGTGACGGAGTCTTCGAGTTCCCTGTGATCATGCGCCGCGCCTCTCCCCAATCCGGATGACCTTGCAGCAGGATGCGGTCATGGGCCGTCACTGCGTGCCATCTCCGCCCGCGCATAAACGCCTCCGCTGGACGGCCGCCGCTGTGGCGGTCACGGCGACGGGGCTGGCCGGGTGGACGGTCCTCGGCCACAGTGGCCCGGGCAGCGTCACCACCGCCCGGTCCGACCTGACGCCCAGTGCCCCGGCGAGCGCCGCGCCCGCCACCTCCACCCCGGCCGACTCCGCCGCCGTGTCCCAGTCGTCCGCCCTGCTGGCCGTTCAGCACGGCGCGGTGGGCCGAACCGCCGGACGGTCCCCGTCCCCGACCGCCGCGCCGGCCGCCCCCGCCACCTCGCCGGCCGCCCCCGCCCCGGCCGTTTCGCCGTCCACGCGCAGCTACCCGCTGCACACGGGGGTCCGGACGACCTGGTTCAACGTTGGCGGCGTGGACAACCCCGACGGCGGCGAGGAGACCCAGAACGTGGGGTCCGCCTGGGACGCCGCCTGGTCCACCCACTTCGGCGGCTGTGACGGGGTGGGACCGGTCGGCCCGCAGTGCATCCCCGAGCCCCGGGTCGCGTCGAACGACTGGTTCCCCCAGCACATGACGCCCATGGAGAACCCCTTCTATGTGGCGATCCCCCTCGACGACGTGAACGACGCGACCGCGGCGGCGGCCCGCAGTTCCTTCCCCTGGGCGCATGACCCCGACTCGATGCTGGGCAGCCCGTCGACGTCCCTCGTGAAGAACCGCTGGGTCGCCGTCACCGGCCCGAACGGCCGGACCTGTTATGCCCAGGTGGAGGACGCCGGGCCCTGGTCCTACCACGACGTCGCCTACGTGTTCTCCGCCGCACCGCCGGTGGTCAGGCCGAGCCTGGACGTCAGCCCCTCGGTGTTCAACTGCATCGGCGTCGACCTCGACGTCGGCGAGACCACCACCTCGTGGCGGTTCGTCGACAGCCCGCCCCCGGGACCCTGGACCAACGTGGTCACCACCCGGCGCTGACGCCACTTCACCATGCCGTCGCCCGCCGACCGGCGGTCCGCTTCGACAACCCTGCCCACCCAACCGGGCCGTGCCCCTGGTCGGCTGTGGCGAGGCTGCCCGTCTGGCTGCCCGCCCATGCCTTGCGGCCGGACACCCCGCTCCTCGAGGCTGCCTGTGAGGGCTGCGACGGACGGGAGATGAGCAGGGCGTGCTCCAGCGGCCGGGAACGAAGACGGCCGACGGGCCGTCGCTGTCCCACGTCCTGTCCCGGCTCGCCGTCGTCGAGGCGCTGGTCCGCGCGGCGATCGCCACCCGACGCACCGGCACCGGCGACCACCCGGCCCCCGATCCCTTCCGAGGGCTCTACCTCAGCGACACCGAGATCGACAGGCTGCTCGCGGCCGGACCGGGCATGGCCGTCCTCAGCGGCGCCGGACCGGGCGCGGCGGGGCTCTGCGGCGCGGGCACCGGCACCGGCACCGGCACCGGCACCGGAGCCACCGGGGAGACCGCGCAGACCAAGAGCACCGGGCAGACCGGGGACACCGGGCGGATCGCGCAGACCAGGGACACCGGGGACACCGGGGACACCGCGCAGATGCTCGCCGCGGTCGAGGAGGCCGCGGACCGCGCGGCGAGCGCCGGGGCCCGGCTGCGGCTGCGCGACCTCGCCGGCGCGTTCGGGCTGCTACCCCTCGACATCGCCCTGCTCCTGGTCGCCCTGGCTCCCGAGGTGGATCCCCGGTTCGAGCGGCTCTACGGATACCTGCACGACGACCTCACCCGACGCCGGCCGACCATCGGGCTGGCCCTGGAACTCGCGGGGGTCCCGGCGGCGGCCGCGTCCGGACGGGCCCGGCTGCGGCCCGGCTGCCCGCTCCTCGACCACGCCCTGATCGAGGTCCTCGAGGGCGACCGTCCGTTCCTCACCCGCAGCCTGCGAATCCCCGACCGGGTCGTCGCCCACCTGCTCGGCGACGACACCCCGGACCCCGCGCTGCACGACCTGCTCGCCACCCCGCCGCCGTGCCTGGCCGGCGACCCCGGCGCCATGGCCGCCGCACTGCGCGCCGGGGCGAGCCTCGGCTACGTCACCGAGCACCGGACCGGTTCCGCCCCGGCCCTGGGCGCCGCAGCCTTCGCGACGCTCGGGCTGCCGTCGGTGGTCCTCGACCTCGGCCGGCTCGCCGGGCGGGACCCTGTCGCCGTGGCCGCGATCGCCCGCCGCGAGGCCCGGCTGCGCGGCGCCGGCCTGGTCGCCGGTCCCGTCGAGGCACTCGGTGACGCCACCAGCGACCAACTCCCGGGCCGGGTGTCCGCGTGGACCGACCCGACCTGGCCGGTCATCCTGTTCGGGCGCCGCACCTGGGACCCGCTGTGGTCCGCCCAGGTGCCGGCCGGCGGCGACGCCCCTC